>JABDHF010000028.1 GCA_013285595.1 Bacteroidota bacterium | reverse complement strand
CACTGGTACCGTCTAACCTTGCAGCAGACTATTTATTGTCTGCCGATGGGCGGTATACTGTACGCGCGTACCGGAAAGCATATGATGAAGGTGTGCTGGAAGGATTTGTAACGGAGACCGGAGTAAATTTTATTGTAAGCCTTGACTACAACCGCTTCAAGAATGTTTTCAAGAAGAAAAAGAAAGAAGAGTCGACTGGCAAAAGTAAATAATGCCTTAAATATATGTTGAAGATAAACCCAGGTAACTTATTGGTTGTTGTATTTCTTGCGCTGCTCGCCACTTCATGCAGCAACAGTAAGCACTTACCTGGAGGAGACAGCTTGTTTAAGGGTAGTAAGGTGCACATTGTAGATAATGAAGTAGCTAAGAAGAACAAGAAGGCTTTGCAAAACGACCTGGCAGCCGGTGTAAGGCCAAAGACAAACAGCAAAACGCTGGGCATACGGCTAAAATTGACTCTCTACAACCTGGCCGGCGATACCAAGAAGAAAAAAGGCATCAGGCCCTGGCTGCGTAATAGGGTGGGCGAACCGCCAGTGCTGGCCAGCAGCGTAAACCTGAACTTTAATAAAGAGCTAATGGTTAACTATCTTCAGAACCGCGGCTATTTCAGTGCATCTGTCTCTGCAAGAATGGATACGAATAAGAAAAAGAAGGCTACCGCGAAGTTTGATGTGGCAACAGGCCCCCTGTACAAGATCAATAAAGTATATTTTAATAATGACTCTTCCAACATAGCTAAAAAGATAGACAGTGAGTTTTTTAAGACCTTGCTAAAACCAGACGCACCTTACAGCCTGGCACTTGTAAAGGGAGAACGCAACAGGATTGACGCCGAGCTTAAGGAGCTTGGGTACTTTTACTTTAAGCCCGACTATATATTGGTGATAGTAGACAGCTCTATTGGCGGTAATAAGGTGAATATGTATGTGAAGCTGAAAAAGAGAGAAATACCACAGGAGGCTTATACCGCATACACCACCAACGACATTTACATCTATGCAAGCTATAAGCTGCACGGCAAAAGCGAGGACACCAGCAAAGCCAATGACGTGATCATAGAGAATTACAATATAATAGACAATAAAAAAGCCTTCAAGCCGAAGATATTCCCGGATGTAATGATAGTGGAGAAAGGCGACCAGTATAGCCTGCGGGACCACAATATAACGCTGAACCGGCTGGTAAATATGGGTGTATTCAAGTTTGTGAAGAACCGTTTTGAGCCCGCGGGGGATTCTTTGCTTGACGTGTTTTATTATCTCACCCCATACCCTAAAAAGTCGTTACGTTTTGAGATAGGTGCGCTTACACAAAACGACAACCGTGCCGGTACCGAAGGAAGCATTAGCTGGCGCAACAGGAATGCATTTAAGGGCGCTGAAGAGTTGCTGTTTAAAATAAGCGGGGGCTTTGAGGCCCAGTATTCCGGGGAGGTAAAGCAGCCTAATATCTACAACTTTGGCGCTGAAACAGATCTTTCATTCCCCAGGTTTATTGTGCCGTTCCTTAATATTCAGACATCGAGCCAGTTTCTTCCAAGGTCTATTATAAAGCTAAAGTACAATTATGAATCTGAGTCGGACCTGCTGCGTATTAATTCTTATACCGCATCTTATGGCTACGACTGGAAAGAGGGGCCGCATAAGGAACACCAGTTTTACCCCATAAACTTTACTTATGTAAAGACTGATACGCTCAACAGGGACAGAGATTTCAACCTGCTATATGGTAACTTAATTTTTGACGGTATCATTCTTGGCCCTACGTATGAGTTCACTTATAATTCGCAGGGCAGCATACCGAAAAAGAATGCCTATTACTTTGATGGGCTTATAGACCTGTCGGGCAATTTATTGGGACTGGCGGAAAAGGCTGACTACAAGACTAACCCGCAAACACTGCTAGGCTCCACCTATGCCCAATATATAAAGCTGCAACCTGACTTTCGCTACTACCGCCGCCTTGGCAACTCCACATCTCTTGCTACACGGATCATGGCAGGGCTGGGCATACCTTACGGCAATTCCAGTGTGCTGCCAAACATCAAGCAGTTTTGGGCGGGCGGCAATAGCGACCTTCGGGGCTTTCCCTCACGATTATTAGGGCCAGGCACTTTTAAAGACACTGCCAATTCGTATATAGAAACGCTGGGCGATATAAAGCTGGAGTTTAATGCAGAGATCAGGCAGAATATATATAAGTTCCTGAATGCTGCCGTATTTTATGATGCTGGCAATATATGGCTGTATAACAATAACCCGGCATTACCCGGCGGCACTTTTACTTCTAATTTCTATAAAGAATTGGCTGCTGATGTAGGGTTTGGGCTGCGGTTTGATTTTAAGATACTGATACTTCGCCTGGACCTGGGCATACCTGTGCGCAAGCCATGGCTGCCGGAAAATGAGCGGTGGGTGTTTAAACAGATCGACTTCGGCGACCCTAGCTGGAGGAAAGAGAATATGGTTTTTAACATTGGTATAGGATATCCTTTCTAACCCCAAACCCCTAAAGGGGCTTTCCCACATTATATATAAAACGCTTTGCCAGCAAGGGTTTGAGGGCGATTTTCGGGGAGGAGTACGCATGTCTTTACAATGCTCGTTGATTGTTTCTCGCAAAGGCGCAGCTTCTTATGTCGTGTTTTAAGGCTCCAAAGTGCAGTTGTATTTTGGTCGCGAAATCCATATAGCTAGTTGACTTTAAAATGCTTTAGTGGCGCGGGTTTCAGTGTGTTTTTCGGGGAGGACTACCGTACTTTTTCTTGCTCTGATTTATAAGATCTTTACCGCAAAGACACAAAGGCGCAAGGACCCCCCTATCGCAGTTTGGCTATAGCTATACTACAAGTTCCCGCGAGCGTTTTTGAGGGTAAAGTTATTGTGGATGATTATGAGTGGCATCTGTTATGCTACCTTAAGATCATATAGCTGAACAGATGATAAAGCCGTTATCAATTTAGCATCATCTCATAATCCCAGCATGTCATGGTTCGACTAGGCTCACCACGACAGAACAGCTATGGGGCTTTCCGGGCAATGTTATTACTAATCTATAATACTTTACACCTTAAATATGGTTATCAAAATATGGTGTTCGTCGCCGTCATCAATTAGGGCAATACTGTTCTTTTCCTGTATTGCATCATCCAGCTTTATTATTGTTTCGCCTATGGTTTGTTTTTGCTCCACTGTGATCTGATAGGGAGTACTGTGATACCTGTATTGCATAGTAAACGAGTTCCATGCTTCGGGAATGCATGGGGTGATGGCCATGGTGTTACCTGTGACCTTCAGGCCGAGCATGGATTGTATAATGGCCTGGTACATCCATCCGGCGGAGCCGGTGTACCAGGTCCAGCCACCGCGGCCTAGGTGGGATGGCACTTTGTATACATCAGCGGCCATTACGTAGGGTTCTACTTTGTAGGTTGTTACCTTGGCTGGCGTATTGCCGTGATTCAGCGGGTTTATCATTTCCAGCAGTTCCCATGTGCGCACTTTATCTCCCAATGTGGCAAATGCCATGATCATCCATATAGCGGCGTGTGAGTACTGGCCTCCATTTTCGCGCACGCCGGGCACATAGCCTTTGATATAGCCGGGGTTCATGTCGGACTTATCGAACGGCGGATCGAGCAATTGTATCAGCGAATTAGCCCTGTCTACAAGGCGGTCGTTAACTGCTTCCATAGCCACGAGTGAGCGCTGAGGCTCACCGGCACCGGAGAGCACAGACCAGCTTTGCGAAATAGAGTCTATACTGCACTCCGGGTTGACCTTAGAGCCAAGCGGTGTGCCATCATCGAAATAACCACGGCGGTACCAGCCGCCATCCCAGCTGCTTTTATTGATGTTTACTTTCAGTTTTGCAGCTTCATCGGTGCAGTACTGTGCAAAAGCGCTATCACCTTTCAGCTCTGCTATTTTTACAAACTTCCGCAGCACATCGTGCAGGAAGAATGCCAGCCATACGCTTTCACCTTTGCCATGCCGGCCCACCATGTCCATACCATCGTTCCAGTCGCCGGAGCCCATGAGCGGCAAGCCATTAGCGCCAAAGTGAAGCCCATTCTTTATAGCAGCGACACAGTGGTCATATACACTTGCAGTATCCCTTGAAATATTGGCAAGGTCGTAGTAAGACTCCTCTTCCTCGTTCAGCAGGCGGCCTTCAAGGAAGTGCGCCTGCTCGTCCAAAAGACCAGTATCGCCGGTGTGCTGTACATAATAAGCAGCAACATAAGGCAGCCAAAGGAAGTCATCGGAACAACGGGTGCGTACTCCCCTGCCTGTTGGCGGGTGCCACCAGTGCTGCACGTCGCCCTCCCTGTATTGGCGGGATGCGCATAGCAGTATTTGCTCTTTAGCAAGTTCAGGCCGGGTATAGGCAATGGCCATAACATCCTGCAGCTGATCGCGGAAGCCAAAAGCCCCACCCGACTGGTAATAGCCGCTACGCGCCCATAGGCGACAGGCTATGGTCTGGTACATAAGCCAGCCGTTCATAAGAACGTTGAGCGCCATATCTGGCGTAGCCACCTGCACAGCACCAAGCGTTTGCGCCCAGTATTGCTTTACTTTTTCTAGTGTCGCGAATGCCACTTCATTACCTCGTAGCTCACGAACGAAATTTACTGCGATGTGCACTTCCTTGACTGCACCCAGGCGGAATACAGTATCTTTTTCCTGGGCAGGAATGAGATCAATTTTTACTTGTATAGCTGCGCAAGGATCGAGGCCGGTACCTGCTTTGTTGGCCAGGCGCGCTCGCGTTAGTGCATCGGGCGTGCGCAGTGTACCGTTCCTACCTATGAATTCGCCACGATCGCAAGTATATGTTCTGCTTGCATCGTCAACATCAAAGAAAGCAAGCTTATTTGCAAAATCGGGTATATAGGCATTCCTGGCAAACAGTGCGCCTGTGGTGGGGTCGGCCTCTGCTACAATGTGCATGGCTGTTTTCGGCCTCATATCGCCAAGCACCCACTCCATGTAGCCTGTTAGCGATAGCTTTCTTGGCCTGCCGGAATCGTTGCGCAGCTTTATAGTAGCGAACTTAACAGCTTTATCCAGATCTACAAATACACACATCTCCGAGTAAATACCATTTTCGCTATGCTGGAATATACTATAGCCAAAACCATGACGGGTGATATACAAGCCCGATCCGCAAACAGGCAATGGAGCAGGAGACCATACCTGTCCTGTTTCCTCATCACGAATATAATAGTGCTCACCGCCGGCATCACTTACAGGATCATTGTTCCAGGGGGTAAGCCGCTCTTCATGGGCATTTTCGATCCATGTATATGCCTGGCCGCTTTCTGATACTACTGTTCCAAAATCGGCATTAGCAATAACGTTTACCCATGGAGCAGGTGTTTGTTTGTCTTTGTCAACAGCTATGACATACTCTTTTCCATCGGGAGTAAAACCACCTGTGCCATTAAAGAATAAAAGATCATCGGGCATAGTCACAGAAGTATTCAATGAATATGGCGGCGGCGATACTACCAGGCGCGGCACGACGGTTTTTGTAACGGCGGTTCGGCCTACCTGATCTATCAACGAGCCTTGGTTATCACAGATGATTACCCGGGCCACTGTTTCAAACAAATTGCGGTCTTCCTGTGATACCTGGTCGCCCGGCCTCAAGAATATTCCGCCCGGCATGTCGCGGAAACTAGCGCTGACACCGGCTGATATGAGACCCGATATAAGATCCTGCAATGTCTGCCGGTAGCCACCGTGGTCTTCGTTCCATATCACCAGGTCGACAGTGAGACCCTTCAGACGCCAGTAAGCGTGAGCTTGTACCAGTTGCCTTACAAGGTTTATGTTTTCGGCATCTTTGATCTTCAGCAGTACAATAGGAATGTCGCCAGACACAGCATAACCCCACAAGCCAGACTGGCCCTTATTGTTATTGGTGATAATTGTGGTATCTGCACGTAGCAGCGGGTTGCTGTATATGACAGAACCCGCAAGGCGACCATATAATTGTGCATCAGACTCTGAAGCATTGATCTGCCGAAGCACCACCTGGCTGTGCGTCCATGCCAGTTCCAATACCCTGTCGGCAAGGTGCCTGTCCTGATATTTGTAGACAAGAGCTTTACACTCTTCACGCGAGCTGGCAACACCGAGTATCATATCGAACACGCCTGTTTGCCCCGGCGCTAATGTGATGCGGTAACGAATAGAAACAATAGGATCTAGCACAGAGCCCTGGCTGTTCGACAACGGGCCGGGCTCATCCATAGCTTTAGGATTGCGGGTAATACTGCCCCTGCCTATGAACTGCATGCGGTCAGTCTCATAAGACACCGCCTCTACCTTTACGCCATTGGCTTTAATGATATGGCACAACCATGGCGTTTGCTCTGTAGCAGACCTGGGGCGCCGTGTGCAGATGATTGCATTCTGATCAGGCAGTATTTCTGTTTGCACAAAAAGATTACTAAATGCAGGGTGAATAGCATCTGCAGCCGCTGAGTTTAGGACTACCTCTGCATAGCTGGTTATCTCTATCGTCTTCCTTCTGAGCGAACGATTAGTGATGTGGATGCGCCGCATCTCTATGTTATCTTCCGGCGACACCACCACCTCGGTATGCGTTTCTATATTGCCATCGGTACGGCGGAAATCTGCGCGGCCCTGTGTAAACACAGCTTCGAAACTCTTGCCTGGTTTTGTTGTTGGTTGATAAGTATTAGACCAATAAATACTGTTATCAAGGTCGTTGATATAGCAGAATACGCCCCAGTTGTCGCAGGTGGTATCTTCGCGCCAGCGGGTGATGGCCAGGTTGCGCCAGCGGCTATATCCGCCACCCGCACCGCTGATCATTACATGGTATTGGCCATTGGACAACAGTTGCACTTCCGGCACAGGCGTATGTGGCGTAGTGATAACACGAAGCTCCGGGTTGCTTGAGATGACGCTTTCACCATCGGCCTCTGTGGTATGCGAATATGGTACGCTGATCTTTGGTATGCGCTCCTGCAACAAAAGAAGCGTGGCCTGGAACTGGAGCTCAGACTCGAAGCGTTTCTGCATAGGCTGATCTAGCAAGAGGTATGCGAACGATAGAAAGCTCATACCCTGGTGATGCGCCATGTAAGATTGAATAACAACACTGCTCTGCCCACGTGGCAGGCGCGATGAAGTATAATCTATCGCCTCATAAAAACCGAAGCTTCCTTCAAAACCTTCGCCAACCATCAGCTGCAGGTTTTTGCAGGCCTCGTTTGGCGATACCATTAACGACATTGCAGTGGCGTAGGGCGCTATAACCAAATCGCCTATCAGCCCACGTTTAAGACCGAGGCCTGGCACGCCAAATGCATGATACTGATAGTTGAGGCTGGCATCGACCATATTATAGCCCGACTCAGAGATGCCCCATGGTATGCCGCGCTGGCGGCCATATTCTATCTGCCGTTCTACTACGCCTTTATTCGTTTGGTCGAGCAATGTGTTTTCATAAGTAGGCATTACGAGCAGCGGCATCAGGTATTCAAACATGGAACCGCTCCACGACAACAGCACCGGTGCACCGCCAATATTAGTAACCAGCCTGCCCAATGCAAACCAGCTTTCCTGCGGCAGCTTGCCTTGTGCTATGGCCACGAAAGTGCATAGCCTGGCTTCGGAAGCCAGCAGGTCGTAGAAGCCGCTATCTCTTTTCTGCTCATCTACATTATAGCCAATGGTGAGCAGGTGCTTGCCTTTATCGTAGAGGAAATCGTAAGCCATATCGGCAAACTCCATGCATTGCTCAGCCTGGTTCTCTATCTCCTCAAGCCTTTCGGCTGCCACATGACCCACCTGTATAATGCACTTGCGCAGGTCGTTCAGCCATTGCCTTTCTTCATTCGTGTTTTCTCCCGCTTCCAGCTCATCTATTACAGATAGTGTTGCAGGCAATTCAGCCAGTTCCGTTAGCGTCCTGTTTCCCGACGGGATGATATTCCTGAATTTATCGGGCGCTTTAGGCAACAGCAACCAGGGCTCTAAAATATCCAGCTCTTCTATTGCTTCCCTGCATTGCCTGTCAAAAGCCTGTGCCCACCATTGCACATCGGCGTTAGCATCCTGCGGCAGGCTGCTCATTATTTTTTGCGCCTGTATGGCGAAGCTTTCCAGAAAGTCGCGGGCTGATACGAGGTCAATTGATTCGCGTTTTGCTATTGATTCCAGTTCATCTGTTATCTGCTTGACCCCATCTGTATTACCCAGGTATTCATTGAGCACCCACGCCGTATTGCGCAGGCCTTTAAAGATGTTGATAGCCGGAATATTTTTTTGCTGCAACTCCAGCAGGCCCTGCCGCAGCGTGAGCAGGTGGCCGGCAAGGTTGCCACTATCTACAGTTGAAATGTAGCGTGGGTACAGGGGCTGCAGGTTTGTAGTGTCGTACCAGTTATAGAAGTGGCCACGATGGCGCTCCATAGCGCCCATAGTTGTGAGCGTATTTTTTGTGCGCTCCAGCAGTTTGCCGGCGCTGATATAGCCAAAGTCATACGCCGTGAGGTTTGCCAGCAGGCAGAGGCCAACATTGGTTGGCGATGTACGGTGGGCCGTAACAGGCTCCGGGCTTTGCTGAAAATTATCTGGCGGCAGCCAGTTATCTTCTGCTATTACAAAGGTTTCAAAGAAGCCCCATGTTTTTCTCGATAGTTTTTGCAGGAAAAATAACTGGTCTTCCGAAAGGGATTCCTCTTGTTTTTTAGGGGGCCGGCCTATCCACCATGCTACTACGGGAGATAGCGCCCATGCCAGCACAAACGGCATTGCGATAAATAACCGGCCTGCATCGTAAATGCTTAGATAAACTATGACAGCAAGTGATAAGAGGGGGCTTATCCACATCGCCATATAAGATGCTGCAATGCTATCGTTGTTGCTGCTGCTTCGGCCTGAGGGTTTCCACTCAAGGAGTTTTTTATGCGAAACCACCATACGCCAACTGGTACGTATGATAGCATCCAGGCTGTAGTAAGCCTCGTATGGCATGCATACCAGCACAAATGCATTTTGGGTGAGCTGGTCGCGGAGGGCATTAAACGAGAAAACAAGATGCTGCTGAATGGTTATTTCTTTAGACTTATAGATGAGGCCCCGGATGGAGAAAATAAGGGTGGGCAAAATGATAACGCCGATAACAGCCAGTGTCCACGGCCAGGGATCGGATAAAGCACACCAACCCATTAACAACAGCAACATCAACGCGGGAGTAACGAGGCTGCGGCGGAGATTGTCGAATATCTTCCAGCGGGAAAGTGCGGAGATGGTATTTCTTGTAAAGCGGCTGTGGGCATCTGGTACTATGGGGAGGAACCACCAGGCTATTTGCCAGTCGCCCCGTATCCAGCGGTGCCTGCGGCTCACATCGTCGCTGTAGCGCGATGGGTGTTCTTCGTATAGCTGCACATCGCTGAGCAGGCCTGAGCGCGCATAGCAGCCTTCAAGCAGGTCGTGGCTCAAAATGCGGTTCTCAGGAAAGCGGCCATTAAGCGCACGCTCAAAGGCATCAATATCGTAGATGCCCTTGCCTATAAAAGAACCCTGGTCGAACAGGTCCTGGTAAACATCAGAGGTAACACGAGTATATGGATCAATGCCTGCATCGTTGGCGTGCATTTGCTCGTACAGCGAACTGTTTGAACGTGGCAGGCTTATGGCCGCACGTGGCTGCAATATGCCAAAGCCTTCTATTACCCTTTGGTCTTTTTCGTTGTATACCGGTACATTAAGAGGGTGCGACATGGTGGCTATCATCTTCCAGGCCGCATCGCGGGGAAGCAGGGTGTCGGTGTCCAGCGTTATGATATACTTCACATTTTCCAGTACAGCTAAGTCGCCTACTACAAGCGAAAAAAAGTGGCGGGCTCCGTGACGCAGCAATGCATTCAGCTCAGTAAGCTTACCGCGTTTACGCTCATACCCCATCCATACAAGATCATTTGGGTTCCACAGGCGCGGCCGGTGAAAGAGGAAGAATACATCGTTCCCCGTACTGTATTTTTCATTCAGCTCTTCAATTTTATTTCGCGCAAGCTCCAGCAGTGCGGCGTCGCCGGGCATGTTCTTTTCTTTGGCATCGGTAAAATCCGTAAGCAATCCGAAACTGAGATTATCGTTTCTATTGGCAAGAAATCTTACTTCAAGCGCCTCTGTAAGCGCTTCTATATTTCCGGCGCTGGTTATCAGCGTGGGCACCACTACCAGGGTTTTGCTGTCTTCGGGTATACCCTCTGAAAAATCCATGCGCGGCAACAACCGCGGCGAAACAAGCAATGTAACAACCCAGTTGACCACCGATACGGCCAGCTGGCTGGCAGCTATAAGCGCTATAATTCCGGTAATTAGCAATAACCAGGCATTATTCCCATCTGCATACCCTTGCCCAATGAGGCCGATGGTAAGGAAAAAAGAAAGGGCAACAATAATACCCGCATACAATGGCAGGGAATGCTGACTGGCATACTTATAAAACTTACCTTTCAGCGACAGCTGCACCTTTGCCTGCTGTTCTGTTTCGGCAAGGCCCTTGTCTATCAGGTAATACCCTACGTGTGCAGAGCGGTGATCTGTGCCGTTTGCCTTTCCACCTTCCTGCGCAAGACGAACCACAATTTCGGCTATCTCATTCTCTGACAGCCGGCTTTTTTGCGCTACACGCTCCACTACATGGCGATAGCGGTCGCGGGAAGAAAAGTCCATCTTGCCATACACGCCATCTATGTCTTTGCGCAACGACTGCTCCACAACGCTCATTGACTCTACAAACTCCCGCCACTCTATAGAGCTTAAAAACCGGAGGCTACCAATGCTATTGGCAATAGATACCTGGTCTGCTGCCTGCTGTTGGTTTTCGCGGTTCACCAGTTCATTGCTCGTCATCCCGTTTTCTGATAGGCGCTGCTCCATCCACGTGAGCGGTAAAGCCAGCGTGGGGCCTTTCCACATAAGCTGCCTGATCAGCTCTGAAACAAATGAGCTTTCCATAGGCGGGCTGGAACGGGCCATGTCGGCAATTACCAATATCAGGCTTTTAGGGTCTTTGTCGGCAGTTTCTATCATCTGCTTCGCCCAGTAGTCTGCCAGTTTCCTGTTTATCTTGTCTATGGCAATTCTTGCAGATACGCGCCTCAGGTTTTCTATAAGCGCAAGGCGAAGCATGATGGGTATTGCCCACAGCTCGCCCAGCTTCAGGTGAGTAACCGACTGGTAAGACTCTATAAAGCCGCAGAGGCCATCAATATCTATACGCCCGTCGCTGTGCGAAATGATCTCTAAAGCAATATCGTATACGCGGGGTAACCCGGCCGATGGACCGTTAATCAGATTAGGCAGGCTTTGGCTGTAGCCTTTGGGCAAGTGCCGTTTACCGGTGCGTATCTGCTCCTCAATAAGGTAAAAGTTATCCAGCAGCCATTCGCCGCCTGGCGTTATGTGGTTCTTTTCTTTTATTGATTCTATAAGCAGGTTGCGGACGCCAAGCAGTATCTTCTCGTTATCAGCCAGCCGCTTCAGCAGCCATTCCGGCGATTTATGAGCTGTGCGTACCTGGTGGGTTTTGGCAAGGTGCTTACCATGCTGTTCCATCTGGTAGGTGTTGAACAGCTCTGCACGCAGCGGTGGCGCTTCATTTGCATATTTCTTGGTAGCATCATTTTCCTGGAAAACTAATTTCAGTCGGGATAAGAGTTCATGGATCGTGGTGTTCTTCACCTGCATAATGGTTCCGTGTGATGTTTTTTAAGAATACTTGATAAACGAATTGACAGGGCTCGTTAACAATTACACCATATTACCGCACCTGCTGGCAATCTACACCATTTATCAAACTATCTCATTTATATAGCGTTATAGCCACCATTCAAAAATCGTTCCATGACAATGACAAATGAAAAAAGGTGGCCGCACAGCCACCTTTTCCACTCATGATATATTGATACTAGTTAAAGTACATAAGGCCTGGGGTAAAAAAATGATGTGTTTCGTGGCATTTGCATATAGATTCGTAAGTGCGCTTTAAAGCAGCTATCTGGTTTTCTATTAGCTCATACACTTCCTTATTCATTTCTGCCGACACATTCAATGCAGCTTTGTAAGCATGCTGTGCCATTTCTTCATTGTATTCGCAAAACGAAAGCATTGCATTACGTGTGTTGCCGGTAAAAGTAACCTTCAGGTCCAGCCATGCCCTGTGTACCATACCTGATAATGTAAGGCCATCTTTAGGACTGCCATCAAGTTGTTTTATTTTATCTATAAGCTCTTGCTTAAACTCCTGGCCTTCGGCAATAATACTTTTAAATAACCGCTTCAGGTCGCTATCCATATTTACCGATTGATCCATCGCCTGCTGGTAGCATATAATACGATCGTTATTGATCTTTATCAGGTCGTTCAGTACAACTGTTGCTTTTTCTGCTTTGCGGTAAGTGAGTAACATTGCTTAGTATTTTATTCTGTTCAAGACGATTAAGTAAAAAACTGTGCCATTCAGGTTATATTTCCTATAATAATGAATATTCCAAATGACAATTCATTAATCGTTGTGCCAGTTGGCATGATTTTACTTAATACTTATTGATAATATAAAATAATAGTAGTTACATTAATGATGTTCACATCTCAGATTTAAAAGTTCCCCAAGTCGTTTCCCCAACTTATGATAACATACTATGGAAAATTGCTATGCGACTTAATGTCGTGTACCGCCTATAACCATCACTAACATCTAATACAATAATTACTATTATGGACTGGATATTTAATATAGGTATTGGGGCTGCTATTTGTACAACCGCCTCTTTTTTACCACAGGCAATTCAAACTATCAGGACCAGGAACACATCGGCTATATCGGTGGAAATGTATACGCTGTTCACATTCGGCACCTTGTTCTGGTTGATCTATGGTTTGGCAAGCAGCAATATACCCATCATCATAGCTAATGCTATTACTTTGGTTTTAGCTTCGGTTATTTTGTATTACAAACTGCGGTATAAGTGAGCTGTGGAAGGAATAATTTAACCATTTTAAAAAAAATCTTATTTCAGGCATAGAGTTTGATATTTATAGTTTACCTCACACTTAACTATAAACTCATGAAAGCCATTTGCATTATTTTTGTCTTAAATGTTTGTGCTTTTGCCACGCACGCCAAACTCTCAAATGACACCAATAAAAATCTAACCGCCACACCTAGCCTGTCATTTTTAGAGAACAAAGGCCAGATCACTGACCAATATTATAATCAAAGAGCTGATATTCAATTTAAAGTCACAGGCGGTAATGGCCTGAATATCTTTATTGGCAACAGCGGCATCAACTACCAGTTCAACATATGCAAAAAATCACCACTTGAACAAAAGAGGGCTACTGGCGTTCCTCAACAAAAAAAAACAAACATACCCGAAAATATGGAATGTGCCCTGTATCGCATGGATGTAGTGCTTATAGGCGCTAATAAAAACTCCAGGTTAGTAGCTGAAGAAAAGCAGGATTATTATGAGAATTATTTTACAACGGCTACAGATGGACATAGCGTTACAGCCTGCTCTTACAATAAGATAACTTACAAAGATATCTACCCAAAGATTGATTGGGTATTATACATTAATAACGGGCAATTAGAGCATGAGTTTATCGTGCACGAAGGGGGCCATATCAACGACATACAATTAAAATATTACGGCGCTACGTCGCTGAAACTAAATGCAGATGGCAGCCTTGTTGCCGGTACGCCACAGGGAAGGATCACAGAGCGCCCACCGGTCTCTTATGAACAAAGTGGCAGAACAATAAAAAGCAGCTTTAAACTCTATGGCAACATACTCAGTTATGAATCAGAGAGTTACACAGGAACACTGGTAATAGACCCGGCACTTGATTGGGCTACTTATTTTGGAGGGAATAATATTGATGAAAGCATGGCTATTACGGTAGATGGCTTAGGGAATAGCTATATGACTGGGGGAACCTTCAGCTTTTCCAACATTGCAACTTCCGGTGCATATCAAGATACTATAGATTCTTATTTAGGCACCTTGCCGGGCAATGGCGTTGATGCTTTTTTAGCAAAGTTCAATAGTTCAGGCAACCTTCAATGGGCAACTTATTATGGTGGCGAAGGACAAGATGGTGGGTATGGGCTTGCTACTGATAGTTATAATAATGTATACATCGTGGGAATTACAGGTGGTACAACTGGGATTGCAACAGTTGGCAGCTATCAGGACACATATGGCGGAGGAAATGAAGATGCGTTTTTAGCAAAATTCAGCAGCACAGGAACTATGCAATGGGCGACCTACTTTGGAGGGAATGATGTTGATGAAGGATTTGGAATTGCCATAGACAGTCATGACAATATATACATTACCGGTGCAACAGCGAGTTCATTAGGCATCGCAACACCTTCTGCATATCAACCTTCTCTTGCCGGCGGCGATGCATTTATTGCTAAATTCAATACTTCAGGCAATATCCTGTGGAGCACTTACTTTGGCGGAGCAGAAGGCGACCAGGGGCATAGCATAACAACAGACTATCTGGGTAATGTTTACATAACTGGAATTACCAGTAGTACATCCGGCCTTGCAACACCCGGAGCAAACCAGACAGTATATGGTGGCGACCAGTCGGATGCCTTTATTGCGAAATTCGATAGCTCTGGAGATCTGCAGTGGGCCACTTACTATGGCGGAAGCGGCCAGGAAGAAGGATACGGAAT
This sequence comes from Bacteroidota bacterium, assembly GCA_013285595.1. GTDB lineage: Bacteria > Bacteroidota > Bacteroidia > Chitinophagales > Chitinophagaceae > Nemorincola. The sequence goes on along the minus strand of JABDHF010000028.1, from coordinate 14,672 downwards.
AGTAGCGGACCCCGCTTGCAATGTTTATACCACAGGATTTACTACCAGCACATCTTCTATTGCAACACCGGGAGCCTACCAAACCGGCATAGCAGATACTAGCGTAGGTGCAGGGGATGCATATATAGCGAAATTCAATAGTTCTGGTGCTATTCAATGGGCAACATATTATGGTGGGAGTAGAGTTGAAAATGGTAACGGCATAGCAATAGATAACGCTGCAAATGTGTATATAACAGGAGAAACAAATAGTACGATCGGAATGACAACAACCGGAGCGTATCAGGGAATTTTCGGCGGCGGCATTACTGACGGCTTTCTGGCAAAATTCAATAGCGGAGGAGATATCCAATGGGCTACTTATTATGGAGGGAATGAAGATGATTATGGGTATGGCGTAAAGACGGATGGCGCTGGCTATGTGTATGTTACAGGAAGTACTAGTAGTGTGTCAGGTATTTCTACTTTAGGGTCTTACCAGCCAGTTGAAGCCGATAGTGGCATTTCCTGGGACGCCTACCTCGCCAAATTCAGCAGTTCCGGCACCCTCAGCGTAAAAAACCTCGCACAATCAACACCGAACATTAGTATCTATCCTAACCCAACCCAAAATGATATTACCATATCAGCACTAGCTCCGATCAGGAATGTAGTGATCGAGAACGTGGCAGGGCAAACCATTTACTCTAATGATTACAATAGCAATAAGGTGGTTATTAACCTGGCTGATTATCCCTCCGGCATTTATATAGTAACGGTAAACGACAACAAAACTTACAAGGTCGTTAGACAATAAAACTCTGCAGGCACACTTTTTAAGCGTAGTCTTCTTTTGAAAACACGCTTATGAAAAACGATCAATTGCAATGCTCCCTTAAAAAATTGGGCACAGGTATAGGTGTAGGTATAATGGCTGGCCTGGCCGGTACAATAGCCATTACCGTTTCCCAGATGATAGAAGTGCAGATAACAGAAAGAAAAGCAAGTACCGGCCCAGCTGATGCCGTAGAAAAAACACTGGACATCAAGCCGAAGCCAGGCACTAAAAAACGCCTTTCGCAGGAGGTCCACTGGACTTATGGTACTTTGTGGGGCACTGTTCGCGGTATTTTGTCAGCTCTGGGCATGAACAAGTGGGTGGCCACTGGTGTACACTTCGGCGCTATTACCGGCACTGCTATGGCCATGGCTCCCCTGGAAGGCCAGAAACCAGTAAAAGAGTGGAGTGCAAAAGATGTAGGCATAGACCTGCTACACCATGCGGTATATGCCATTGCCGCAGGCCTGGTGTTTGATGCCATATACGATAGCGAAGATTGATTGCTCTTCCCGGCACTTGCGGCATAACTATTATGGCACTACTTTTACGCCCATCACTTAAATTAAAAACATGAAATATACTATTGTAATACTCGCAGCTATCATTACAATTGGGTTCCTGTTTTCCTGCAACGGTGGTGGTTCTGTGGGCGCTTACACATCAACAGGCAAAAATGACACCGCCTCCAATACCAATAATACAGAACCCGGCTTTGCCAAAACAGACCGGGGAAGAGAAATATTTGAGACCCGCTGCATCGCCTGCCATGGGCAAAACGGCAATGCCTGCAACGATAATGCGGCTAACCTGCAAATGAGTGTATTAGACAGCCTGGGCATGACGCAGACCATTAAAAATGGCAGGGGCGCTATGCCTATGTTTAAAGATGTGATCGCAGACACCGATATGGCGCACTTGGTGGTGTATGTAAAAAGCCTGAGAAGCAACATAAAACGCTAGATTCATCCCTTACGGATGTTAAGCCTTTACTATCCCTCTAATTATATCGCACTTTCTTGTATTTTTGGCCAATGTTGCGCATCAGGATATTTCTTTTAGCCATATTGCTATTTTCTTTTTACATCAATGGCTGCTCTCAAAAACCAAAAGCTACTTTCACGGTAAAGCACACGCCCCTCAAAAACTTTTGCGGTATCAATGCTTTTGAGTGGGACTTTGAAGATGGCGCCAATTCCATGGGCCTTGATTCTACGCGGCTCAACCTTATAAAAAATTTCACCTGTGTCCGCCACTACATGGATTGGGATAAATTTGAACCGGAAGAAGACCACTATACTTTTTCCCCGGTGCGCAGCGGCGGCTGGAATTACGATACCATTTATACCTGGTGCAAAGCACAAAACATCGAAGTGCTGGCATGTATGAAGGGCTGCCCATCGTGGCTGCAACACTCCTACCCCGTTGATGAGCGCGATGCCGAGAATGTGCCGGTGCGCTACAAAAGCGATTTTTCAAACCCGGAATCTTATATAGAGCAGGCAAGGGCTGCATTTCAGTATACTGCGCGCTATGGCAATAACAAGAGCGTTGACCCTAAGCTTATACATGTAGATGCTACTCCCCGGTGGACTGCAGACCCCATCAACCAGGTAAGGATAGGCCTTGGCCTTATCAATTATATAGAGTGCGACAACGAGCGCGATAAATGGTGGAAAGGTGATAAAGCCCACCAGACGGGCCGCGAATATGCCGCTAACCTTTCCGCATTTTACGATGGCAATAAAAATAAAATGGGCCCGGGCATAGGTGTAAAAAATGCCGACCCATCTATGAAGGTAGTGATGTGTGGCCTGGCAAAAGCCGACCCTGATTATGTAAAAGATATGATAGCGTGGTGCCGCGAAAACAGGGGTACCAGGCCCGATGGCTCTGTAGACCTGCCGTGGGATGTTATTAATTATCACTACTACTGCAACGATGCCGATAGCAAGGGTAATCACCAGACATCCGGCATAGCCCCGGAGACTAGCCCCGCAGGGCCAATTGCCGATGACTTTGTGGCGATGGCGCATGAAAATGCAAAAGACATGCCGGTATGGATAACCGAAGCAGGCTACGACCTTAACCAGGAGAGTGTACAGAAAGCCACAGGCATTAATGACAAAACAAATGAACAAACCGAAGCCGACTGGATACTAAGAAGCAGCCTGCTCTATTCCCGCTGCGGCATTCAAAAGGTCTTTTATTACGAGCTGAATGACGATAACGATAAGAGCGGCACTAAATATGCCACCTCCGGCTTCGTTAATCACAATACCAAAACCCGCAGGCCATCGGCAGACTATCTTTATCAAACCACTCAGTTGTTTGGTAATTATACCTTCCAGGCTTCTGTGAGTAGCGACCCCATCGTTGACCGATACCGTTATAATGACAAGCAGATGTTCGTTTTGGCCATCCCCGACCAAAAAGGAAGGACAACTTCCTACCAGCTAAGTACAGGTAATGCAGATTCTGCTTATATTTATACGCCGGTCCCCAACGGCGATCACATGGCACTTATTAAGAAAAAAATAGTACAAAGTAAGGTAGAGGTAAATATTAGTGAAACGCCTTGCTTTGTTACCACTTACTATATCGCGCCATAAGCATGTATTTACAAATAAAAGCATAACAACCAATCACTTATATAAAAAAAGATTCACACATTCAGTTTTTAAAGAATTCAGTTATCTTTGGATGTTACCATGGGCGAACCTGTATTTTCATTTGGAACAGAACAGTTTAACCGGATATTCCCTTATTATATCCTGGTGAACAGCGAATTGGAGATCGTCTCTGCCGGGTCGTTATTGGGTCGAATGATACATTTAGAAAAAAATAAACCATTCTTCGATCTTTTCCAGCTAAAATTCCCCAAATCAGGTAAGTCAACATTTGAGGCTTTAACTGCGCTTACCAATCAAACTATAGTATTAAGATTCGCAGACCTGGATGCAAATGTTTACATTCTGCAAGGCCAGATCGAATACCTGGACCAGCAAAATGAGTTGCTGTTTATAGGGGTGCCTGCTCTCAGCGGCGTCGAAGATGACACAGAAAATAGTGATCTGGCCGAAATAGAGCACGACCAGGAAAATGAAGAAATAGCCGTAGGCAGGGCAGGCAACAAGCAAAAGAATAAGCTAAATCATACCACGTCGCATACTAACATATCTTTTGACGGCGAAGGCCTTTGGCAATACGACCTGAAAGAAATAACCAACCGCTTGTTTTTCCTGTTCAAAAACCTGGATACCGGTGTGGTGCTGGAAGGGAAAGACCTTAAGATCATTTTGGTAAACGACAGGTTTTGCCAGTTCATGGGCATACAGGAATCTCCTGAGCAAATGATAGGCATGAACTATACCATAGCCACACGCCTCAGCAAAAACCTGTATAAAGACCCCGACAAAGTAATAGCACGTATATATAATATACTGGAAAAAAAGGAACCGGTATTAGGAGAGCTGGTGCCCCTCGCCGACGGCCGTTATTTCAAACGGGATTATGTGCCTGTATTTCTTGAAGGGAAATACGAAGGCCACCTGTGGCAATATGTAGATGTGACGGAGCAAACTGTAGCAGAAATAAAGCTGGAGCGCCAGAAAACATTTTATGAGAATGTGCTCAATAATATACCCGGCGACATTGTGGCATTTAGCCCAAAGCATGAATACCAGTTCATCAACCCCATGGCCATTAAAGACCCCGAACTGAGAAAATGGCTGATAGGAAAACGCGATGAAGATTTTTGTGAGCGGCGCAATAAGCCCATGAGCGTAGCCGAAGGGCGGCGGGCATTATTTAATAGAGTAATTACTTCAAAAGTATTACATTTCTGGGAAGAAAAATTAGTCACCCCCACCGGTTCCATTGAGTACCACCTGAGGAACATGTATCCCGTTTTAAACGAACAAAACGAGGTGATACAGGTCATCGGGTTCGGATTAAATGTGACCGAGCACAAAAAAATGGAAGACCAGGTGAAAATAAATGAAAAAAGATACCGCGATCTCTTCAATTATAGCCAGGCATTTATTTGTACCCACGACCTCTCCGGCAAGCTGCTCACCGTAAACCCGGCGGTGTGTGAGCTGCTCGGCTATGAGGAAGACGAGTTGAAGGGAAAAAACATTAGCGACTTCCTGCCAAAAGCAGATGCAAAATATTTCAGTTCAGCCTATCTCGACAAGGTCGTTAAAGACGGCAATGCCAAAGGCGTGTTCCGCATATTTGGAAAAAATAACAAGAAAACATACCTGCTCTATAAAAACTTTAAAGTAGAAGAAGAAAACTCAGAATCATACATCATTGGTTTCTCACAAGACATTACCGACAGGATAAAAGCAGAAAAAGAACTGCTGCAAACCAAGAAGCTTACCGACGATGCCAACAAAGCCAAGGAAACCTTCCTGGCCAACATGAGCCATGAGATAAGAACGCCGATGACTGGCATACTGGGCATAGCCAACCTGCTATCTAAAACCGGGCTTGATGAGCAGCAAAGGAAATTCACCAAGCTCATTTCAGAATCAGCCAACAACCTGCTCACCATAGTAAACGACGTACTGGACATAGAGAAGATAACAGCCGGTAAGCTGGACCTTGAATTCATACCTTTTAAAATTGAGGATAAAGTTTTTACCACGCTGCAGTCTTTCCAGTTCAAGGCAGAGGATAAGAATATTAACCTGATGCTTAATAGCTCATTGCCAGATGACCTGGTGGTAATAGGCGACCCCTACCGCCTGGGGCAGATACTGAACAACCTGCTCAGCAACGCGCTGAAGTTTACAGCCGAAGGTTCTATTACACTCAATATGGATTGCCGGCAGAATGAAGAAAAATCCATTGTTGTAGAAATAGCGGTGCATGATACTGGCATAGGTATAAAGCCAGATAAGCTGTCCGATATTTTCAGCCCGTTCACCCAGGCATCGTCCGACACTACAAGAAAGTTTGGAGGCACAGGTTTAGGCCTTACCATCTGTAAGAACCTTGCGGAAATGCAGGGTGGCAAAATAACTGTAGAAAGTGTAATAAATGAAGGCACAACCTTCTCCTTTTTCATACCTTACGAGAAAGGAAATGAAGACATGCTCAATGAAGACAGTAAGGACGAAGTAAATTATAAAGACCTCGAATCGATAAAGATACTGGTGGCAGAGGATGTAGATCTTAATAAGTTCCTGGTAAGGCATATACTGGAGGCCTGGGGCTGCGAGGTAACTATGGTCAATAACGGCCGCGAAGCCGTGGAAAAAGTAAAGCGCCAGCACTTCGACCTCATACTCATGGATATACAGATGCCGGAGATGGATGGCATTACCGCTACTAAAATAATCAGGGGGTTGCATATACCCGAGCCAACAACATCTGATAAATCTACAGTAACAAAAAAAATAAGGTCGCTGAATATTAAGGACAAATCAACTATACCTATCATCGCCATTACCGCCAATGCGCTAAAGGGCGATGGGCAGCGCTACATGGATCTGGGCATGAATGGCTATATTACCAAGCCATACACTGAGGAAAAACTCTTCCACGCCATCAACCAGGTGATCAAGACCAACGACAAGCTGAAACTGAAAGTCGACCCTAGTGACAGTAAACTAAAAGAAAAAGACGAACCCGAGGAGAAGTTGTATGACCTGTCTATGATCTTGGCTTTGGGAAAAGATGATAATGAATTTGTCAGCCAGATCGTCACCCTGTTTATAGAATCAATGCCTGGTAATATTGAGATACTGGCAAATGCCAATGCGGAAAACAACTTCGATGTGATCTCCAAAACAGCGCATAAAATGAAGGGGCAGATAGACCTGTTTAATATCTTCCCACTCAAAGATGCTATACGAGAGCTGGAAGAGTCGAAAACGAAAAACGAGAATGCTGGCGCACTTATCAAAAAAATAGGGGAAGTAATGGAGAAAGCATTTGTGCAGCTCAGAGAATATATCATCCCAAAGTAGCACACATCAATAGCGAATAGTAAATTTGCAGGCAGCATGTCTATAGCAACTACGATAAAAGGGAACCCTGCATTAAAAAAGATAGTACACCGGATGTTGCTCCCTAAAGACGCTGCAACACCCCGGCTTTGGGTAAGTTTATTTTTAAACAGGTTTTTTCATAAAAGGCAGGCAGGTTCCGTGATCAGTAAAAGAGCAAGGCTGGATGTAGTGCCCTTCAACAAGTTTGAGCTGGGCGCAAAATCTACTATCGAAGATTTCTGCACCATCAATAACGGTGTTGGCGATGTGATCATCGGCGACAATACCCTTGTCGGCATCGGCAACGTCATCATTGGCCCTGTATCTATCGGCAACAATGTGATAATGGCGCAGCACATAGTAGCCAGCGGCCTCAACCACGAATACAAAGACCCTAATATCCCCATCCGCTTCCAAAATGTAACTACCGCCAAAATAACTATAGAAGACGACTGCTGGATAGCCGCCAATGCCATTATTACCGCAGGCATTACCATAGGTAAGCACTCCGTGGTAGGCGCCGGCGCTGTAGTTACAAAAGACATCCCTCCGTTTTCCATTGCCACAGGCAACCCCGCCAAAGTAGTGAAGCGCTACGATGAAGCATTAAAAGATTGGGTGCGTGTAACCCAGTAAACAAGATGTGCTATGTGAACCTCTGTGTACCTTATGTGCTATATGGTTAGCTTACCAAATACCAAAGGCGTAAGTATCGTAGCCAGTAACAACCCCGATATAGATATCTCAATAAACAAGATCGCATTCAGCGGCTCATCTATCAACATTGAAGAGATAGCCACCGTTAAACAGGCAATGATACCCACCAATATCCAGTAAGGAGCTTTGCTCTTAGAACTACTTACGTCCTGCTCCACTACAGGCTTCCCTTTAAATGTCAGCACATACCACATCACAATAGCCAGCCCCACCACAGAGCTTACATACTGCAGCAATATATAAAGCCGCACAGGCCCTATATACACTTGCGAATCTATGGCATTAGGATCAGCAAGATTCAGGTGGGTAAGTGCATCCCATAATAAATGAGACACAATACCAATGAGTATCGAGCAGATGACAATAATAAAATGCTTCCTGAAAAAACCATTCCAGTTAAATCCTATATAAGCGCTGAAACGGTTACTTAAATTACCTGGCAGATTCCTGATCAGCGGGTCGCGCACTATATTTTGAAAAATAAAAGCATAGATAACAGCCAGCGGCAGATCGAACCATAATACCCCCAGCCAGGTATGGCTATACGCCTTATGCTGGTCGAACCGGATAAACGATTCAAAGTCCGGGATAATGCTACCTACAATTAGCCCCGTAGCCGAAAACACTTTCCTGCGCCTGTTTATAAGCGGCAGCATTATTGCCGGATGAGAAAAAGTAAATGGCATGTCGGAACAAAAATAGCTACCCGAACGGTTCTCTTTCTGTTAATTTATGACCCGGCCGCAGATTTCAGTGCTTTTATTTTATTTTTGATTCCACAATCACGCCTATGGCTTTTCAAGGGATACCGGTATTAAATTATCATGCAATTGACAATAACATGTCCGAGGTATCTTCCAGGAACGTTTCTGTGTCTTTGACCTCGTTCAAAGAGCACATGGCATGGCTAAGCCAGGAAGGCTACAGGTCAGTAACGCCCGCTGAATTACAAGCCTTATTATTACATAAAAAACAGCCGGCTGGTAAGTGTGTACTGCTCACATTCGACGATGGTTATCTTTCGCTATACCAGCATGCTTTAGAGATCATGTCGGGCTATGGGTTCACCGCTACCCTATTCCTCACCACAGAATATATTGGCCGGGCATACGACCAGGACGACTTTTACTTTGTAAAGCACGACCGCCAGCTCAACTGGGACGAACTAAAAGCCCTCGTAGCCGCAGGCTGGTCTATACAATCGCACGGCAATGCCCATGTAAAGATGAACGGCCTGGACCAGGAAACACTAAAAAGAGAAGTAACCCTGAGCAAAAACCTGATAGAGCAAAACCTGGGGACATCGGTATACGAGTTTGCATTCCCTTATGGGCTATATAATAATATGGTGATCAATGAGCTTAAAGCCGCAGGGTATAAATTTGCTTACTCTGTTCATTCAGGCAAAATAAGTACGTCCTCAAAAAAATTCCACCTCCCCCGTATTGAGATCAACAATATGGATAACATGGATTCTTTTAAAATAAAGGTAGCTACCGGCTACACCTCCCCGTCCCATGCCCGGAAAGCTAAGCTGCGCGATATCGCTTTCGCAAATCCTGCCCTTAAAGATCTTATAGAAAAATGGACACATAAAATGGGTTATGGAAACAGGTAAGCCCATCCTATTAAAAAAATGAGCTGATCATTACGTCCTTTACTTACCGCAAACTACCCGGCCTGCTTAATTCATAATAGCCGGTTATCAAAAAGATGAATTTAGGTTCTTAAGCTAAACGATTTTGATGGTGTATTCCCCCTTGTGGCGTGGGTTATGTGCATGAGTGAAGGGGGCAAGGGGGATGTCTTTTTGGGTATTATTGATGGCGTTTCATTATCAAATAATACCATAAATTGCTTTACAAATGTTCTATATGCGTGACCTTATAGACAATGAATGCAACCCATTGTCTTTTTATTATTTTTGTTGAATGTTTTACCATATCCACAACATTTGTATTAGCTTGCATCTTTGTGCGTAATCTGGAAAAATAAACGACCAACTACTATTCATTAAATGAGATCAACAGACGCAAATTTTCCTAAGGTTTTTGTAGTAGAGGACGACGTAGTAATACAAATGATCATTACCCGTTCTCTCGAAGAGCGGTTTAATGTTACTGCGTTCACAAATGGAATGGATACGCTTTTATTTATGCGCCAGGGAAATCTGCCAGACATCATCATATCTGACCTCAACACACCCGATATGGGCGGTATGGAACTGATAGAGCAACTAAAAACAAGCGGCTTCTTCAAAGAAATACCCGTACTTGTGCTTTCGGGCGATGAAAATACTGACACCAGGATAAAGTGCCTGAATGCCGGCGCAGACGACTACGTAGTAAAGCCATTTAATCCACGTGAACTGGAAGCGAGAATGAATGCCATTCTCCGGAGGACAGGAAAATTTCATAAATAAGCTTTAATGAATAACAGCTCATTAGCGGTAAATGAAAATGGGATCATAGCCCTGCTAAGTGTGGATGATGCAACCTACGATACACTCAGCAGGTGTAACTTTGGTGGCGCTGAGCTGATGAAGTTTAAGAATGGACTAGACCTTAGCCTGAAATGGGAACAGGAAAAGCTGAACATTATTGCCATTATCTCCCAAAGCGAAGTGCTGGCCCCGCAAGGCGTAAACCTGGTAGATACCCTTCAAAAAAGTAACTTCCCCTACATACCTTTTTTCCTGGTGAGCCAGGTGGTCAACGAAAACCTGAGCCGTATATGCATACAGGGCGGCGTTGCCGATATCTTTAAAATACCCATAGTAAAAGAGCAGGCCGAAACAAGGATCAACTTCCTGGTAAAAAACTGGAAGCTAACCCAGGATAAAATTCGCCCAAAGAAAATAGAGCAATACAGGATCCCCATTGTAAAGCGAATATTCGATATCGTATTCTCCGGCCTGGCGCTTATATGCCTTGCCCCATTCTTCCTGGTGCTCATGATCATCATGAAGATAGAATCTAAAGGGCCGGCATTCTATTATGCATTGAGGGTAGGCACAGGCTACCGCACCTTTAAATTTTACAAATTCCGCACCATGTACGTAAATGCGGATAAAAGGCTGAAAGACCTCGCCCACCTCAACCAGTATGCCGGCAAAGACGAAGTAGCCAAGGCGCTTACCAACAACCTGCTTTGCGATCAGTGTATCATCAGCGGCACATCTTGCCAACGGGTGCTTTATGCCGACGGTAATTCGTGGTGCGAAAAGCACTATATCAACCACCGCAAGTCGCTCAGCGGCGCTACTTTCTTTAAGCTGAAGAACGACCCCCGCATTACCAAAGTGGGCAGGATATTGCGTAACACCAGCATAGATGAGCTCCCACAGCTATGGAATGTATTTATAGGCGACATGAGCATTGTAGGCAACCGCCCGCTACCCGTTTACGAAGCCGAGAAACTGACTACCGATAAATATGCCCTGCGCTTCAAAGCCCCATCAGGCATCACCGGCCTGTGGCAGGTAGAGAAAAGAGGCAAAGGTGAAATGTCGGAAGAAGAACGCCTGATGCTGGACAATGCCTATGCCGAGAACCACAGCTTCGCCAACGATATACGGCTGATATTAAAGACCATCCCGGCCTTGTTCCAAAAAGAGAATGTATAACCCATCTTCAAAACCTCAGTGATCATTTATGCGCCCCATAGCTATACCCTCATACATTAGCCAGCTATGGAAAGCCAATGCAAATACCAACGAAGAGAATATAGCCCTCATCCGTGAGCGCTACAAAGCCCTGCAGAAAGGCGCACCCGAAGTATCGGTTGTCATCCCCGCCTACAACGAAGAAAAGAACATACTGCGCACCCTGCTCTCCCTCAGCTCGAATAACACACAACGCTCTGTAGAGATAATAGTGGTCAACAACAACTCCGCCGACAACACCGAAGCCTTGGTTAAAGCCACTGGCATACCCTGCATACTGGAAAGAAAGCAGGGAATAACAGCAGCCCGCAATGCAGGCCTGGCAGCAGCAAAAGGCACCTACATACTCAATGCCGACGCCGACTCCATATACCCTGCCGACTGGATAGAAGAAATGGTAAAGCCCTTAGAGAGCAGCCAGGTGAGCATCACCTATGGCAGGTTTGGCTTTATACCCACAGGCAGCACATCAAGGTTCAGCTACTTCCTCTACGAGCATGCGGCCGACAAGATGCGCCGGATTAATAAACTGTTCCGCGAAGAAGCCGTCAACGTCTACGGTTTCAACTCCGGCTTCCGGCGATTACAAGGCATAGAAGTAGACGGCTTCAACCACCCGCCCGGCGCCAACGAAGATGGCTGGCTGGCAGTAAAGCTGCGCGATAAAGGCTTTGGCAAGCTCCACTGTGTAACAGCAACAAAAGGCATGGTATGGACCGCCGACCGCCGCATAGAGGCCGATGGCGGCCTGTGGAAAGCGATTTTCATGAGAGTGAAACGCACCCTGTTCCCATCTAAAGAAATAGTCATCCGCAAAGACTTATAGGCACAGCAGGCCCTGTGCAGATAAATTACCGGAAAACCCCGGCCACGCAGTACCTTATTGACAAAATACAACTAAATTTAACGCCCATTACTAATTGAGCGATACATGAAATTTAAGATACAGCAACCCCTATGGACCATTTTGGTACCCGTATGCGCCTGGATACTGTTTGCCGGAAATGAAGTCATATCCGGCGGCTTTTATACCATGCTCATGGCCGTGGCGCTCATAGGCAGTGTGCTGGCAGCGGTGCATCATGCGCATGTGGTGGCGCTGCGCGTGGGCGAGCCGTTCGGGGCGTTGGTGCTGGCCATAGCGGTTACTGCTATTGAGGTGGCGCTCATCATATCGCTGATGCTCACCCATGGGCACGACACCTCAACGCTATGCAGGGATGCCGTATTTGCCGCCGAGATGATCATCATCACCGGCATAGTAGGCGGCTCCTTATTACTTGGCGGCATACGCTTCAAAGAGCAGACCCTGGGGCTCGATGGCGTCAACGCATCCATCACCGTGCTCACCGCCATATCCGTGCTCACACTCGTACTCCCCAACTATACCGATACCATTCCCGGCCCCTTCTACAGCAATCACCAGTTGGCATTTGTGGCCGCCGTGTCCCTGCTGCTCTATTTCGTATTCCTGCTGGTACAAACCACCCGCCACCGCACGTACTTCATGGAAAAAGAGCCCGAAGCCGAGCATGGCCATAAGCCCACCAACAAATCCACCTATATAAGCCTGGTGCTGCTGGTAATAAGCCTCGCAGCCGTAGTAGGCCTTGCCGAACACCTGGCCCCCGGCCTGGAAACCAGCCTCGATAAAATGGGTGCGCCAAAATCGCTCGTAGGTGTCATCATAGCCATGGTAGTGCTGCTGCCCGAAGGGATATCTGCCTTTAGCGCCGCCAGCCACAACCAGTTGCAGTCCAGCCTCAACCTGTCGCTGGGCTCAGCGCTGGCCAGCGTAGGCCTCACCATACCCGCAGTAGCATTCTTCTCCCTCGCCAAAGGCCTGCCCCTCGAGCTGGGCATAGACATCAAGTCCACCGTACTCTTCGTGCTATCCCTCTACGTCATCCTCCTCACCCTCCGCACCGGCCGCACCACCCTGCTACAGGGGCTAGTGTTGCTGGTTATTTTTGCTGTTTATTTGTTTACTACGGTGGTGCCGTAGGGGGGAATTAGAAGTCTTTACTGGCGCGGGTTTTCGTGTTGTTTTTGGGGAGCGGACCCGTATGTTTTCATGCTGTGCTTTTTGCTATAGATATTTTGTTTTTCTTTAATTTGGATTGTGAAGGTAGGGGATGGAATGGGAGTGGAAGATTGGTAAAAGTATTGTCCTTTCTTTTTACATTTATTGAAATTTTTACGGTCAATGCTCAATTGTAAAAGCCTCCTCTATTCAGATCATGCTGTAAAAGCTATGGTGAGCAGGTTTATTCGGTCTTATGAGGTTGAGGATGTAATAAACAATGGAGAAATAATAAAACATTATAATACAGATAAACCTTATCCAAGCTATTTATTGCTTAAATTTGTAAATAGCAGGCCGCTTCATGTTGTACTGGCTCAGAATCCCGAGTGCAACGAGTGCATAATAGTTACCTGTTATCAGCCAGACCCAAAGATCTGGACGAAAGATTTTAAAAGTAAAATTGATTTGTTATGATTTGTGTGATCTGTAAAACAGGAACCTGCAAGCCCGGTAAAACACACTTTAGCGTCTTCGTAAAAGACGCGTTTGTGGTTGTAAAAAATGTAGATGCAATGATCTGCGATAACTGTGGCGAGGCTTACTACGATGCCGCAACCACAGATTATATCCAGGCACAAGTAGAATTAGGGTATAATGCTACAGAGGAAGTAGAGGTGATGAAGGTGTGACCTTTCATATACTTAAATGTAAGTCTTTACCATTGTTTATCTCATCAATCTCGATACTTAGATATTGCTTACCGGCCATTGGCGTAAGAGCATTTAAAGAAATGGGTATCACGTATTGCTCTTCAAGTATTTTAACTTCGGTATCGGTATAATGCCATTCTTTGTCTTCGTCATCATACCATCCAGTACTTTCATCATCGATTTCTATCTCAATTTTAAATGAAATTCTTGCTTTTGCGTCCAATTGCATATCGTCATTAGTTATCCTAACAATTTGAAATTCAGATAACTCAATTACAGAGTCGACAATATCAACATTGTGAATATCTAAGTAAGAATGAAATGCTCCTTCATCCCCAATTTGAGAATATAGCCATTCCTCAATCACATCTTCTAACAAAGATTTATTCTTTTCAAATAGCTTTTCAACATCCACAATTCGTTCCTTTCTTTTCTTTTCAATTTCAATTCTTCTTAGTTTAGAATCGAGAAATCTTTCATAGCTATCAACAATGATTAAGTGTTTACTTTTATATTGTAATAAATCTTTGTCGGTTGAAAAAACGTGACATTTAGCTTTATTGTCTTTACACCAAGTTTCTACTGACAATAAAGCAAAAGCATCAGGAAATTCATGCTTTTTATCGCCTCTACTAAATGGAAATTCATCGTTAAAATATTTATCAAATACTTGTCGAATGTTTACAGTCGGATAATCAGCAACTACACATTTAGCTCTATCAAGTCGGGTCTTGAA
>JABDHF010000027.1 GCA_013285595.1 Bacteroidota bacterium | reverse complement strand
TTCTAAAACTTTCTTGTTGAACCTTTAATTTGCAGCCACCTGAACCCCAATGCAGTAAGAATGCTGATAAAGGCAACTAGCCACCATAGCAAAGTAAAACCAAAATGCTGTGCAATTTGAGAGCCGGCATACGGGCCTGCTACTTGTGCAATAGACCAGGCTACGGTATAAAGCCCTGCGTATTGCCCCCTGTTATGCTCATCCGTTCTCCGGATCCAGAACGAATTCATGAAGGGCATGGTAAGCATTTCGCCGATAGTAATAATTACAACGGATATTAGCGCTACAGAATGCTGGCCCGGAAGCAGGTTAAACACTGCAAATGCAGCGCCGGTAAACAGGCAACCGATGATCATGTATTGCATGTTCTTATTTTTCTGTTCGAGCTTAAATATCAGCGCCATTTCAAAGATAGCGATGAGCAATCCATTTAACGCCATGGTGATGCCAATAAAAAATGGGCTAAGGTGCAGTTGCTGATTATAGTAAACAGGGAGGATGGAAAACTCCTGGAAAAACATGAGGCCATACAGGACAGTAAGGAATATAAAGACAAGATATATCCGGTCGGTGAAAGGTGAACGGGAGTTAATGCCAGCGCCTTGTTCTTTCTTTTTCGGTGTCTGGGTATTTTTAGATGGAGAAAGTACTGCCCTTAACAGAAATGCTGCGCTGATGTTTGTGAGCCCATCTATCCAAAAAAGAAGGTGGTAGTTTTTGGATGCTATGAAGCCACCGATGGCGCCACCAAAAGCCCAGCCCAGGTTTATAGCTAACCTGTTAAGCGAATAGCAGCGGATACGGTTGTGCTCATTGCTGTATTGGGCGATGGCGGTGGCATTTGCAGGGCGGAAAGAATCGTTGAGGACCGCTAATACAAATGTGCAACCTGCGATGGACGTGAAGCTTTTCATTTGGCCTAATACGAAGAACATGATACCACCGCAAAGAAGAGCTCCCAACTGTATGTTGTAAAATCCCAGTTTGTCAGTAAGCCTGCCGCCGAGGAAGCCACCACAAATGGCGCCTGCACCAAACATAGCCATTACTATACCTGCTTTGCCAATGCTGTAATGCAAAGACTGTGTGAGGTACAGCGTCATGAAAGGTAGCACCATGGTGCCGCTCCTGTTTATGAGCATGACTACAGACAGCCACCATGTGGCCGGCGACAAGCCGCTATAGGCACTCTTATAAAGGTTGGCAATGCGTTTCATTATATGGCATTAAAAAACCCCTTTTGAAATATCAAAAGGGGCTCTACAAATTATTTTATATACGGATAATTTATGAATCAAACCCCTGCTGATGGCGGTATATGGTAAAGCCTTTGTCTTCGTAACTGGTAAATACAATACAGAAATGCCCTAAGAGTGCCAACGCCCATGCTGCTGTAGTCCATGCCGGCCACGGATAAGCCCAATGCCCGTTGTGCGGGTCGTACATCATCCAGGTTGCTGCTGTAACTATTGCGAATACTACGCAATGCAGCGCCAGCATTGATTTTTGTTTTCCAGTCGGTTTTATCTTTCTAGGCATTGTAAGTATTTTATTTGCACAAAGGTAATATGCATGTTTCATAATTTCAAAACTGAAAACCAATAATAGTTATATTTGCGGCTGCTAAAAGCTTTATAATTAAACTATTATCTTTTTTAAGGCTCTAAAAAAAATAAAGATCATGAAAGGACTTAGAAACCTGGCACTGTTTGTACTGATGACTGTATTATTTGGGTCGTGTATTGTAGTGCCCGCCGGGCCACGCTATGGTTATGCCCATCATCCGTATCATCCTGTTCACCACTATCATCATTATTCCCATTATCATCCGTACAATCACCACCATTATCATCATTACCGATAATATATGATGTCTTTTATAAATAGCTGGGTTATGCCCGGCTATTTGTATTTGTATAATAAACAGTTCATAACTTAGTTTTCAACTATTAGTATTATATTTACGGCTTATTAACAGCTTAACACTTTCTTATAGAAATCAGGCAACTGGTTTGATAGTGTATAACTTAAATACATCTTAAACAGTAAATTATGATAAGGATACATACACGGGTATCATGGGTATTGTTATTAAGTGTTTTCCTGGCATGCAGCTTTTCTTCAAAAAAGGCTAATGCACAATACGATCAATATGTGTCGTATAATGACTTTTATGAAAACCTGGCACCTTACGGGCAATGGATAGAGGACCCACAGTATGGAAATGTGTGGTCGCCGAACGAGAGTGGCAGCTTCCGCCCTTATTATACTAACGGGCACTGGGTAATGACTGAATATGGTAATACCTGGGTTTCTGATTATGCGTGGGGATGGGCTTGTTTCCATTATGGCCGCTGGACGTATGACCCTTATTATGGCTGGCTGTGGATACCTGGCCAGGACTGGGGCCCGGCATGGGTGAGCTGGCGTGGTGGCGAAGGCTATTATGGCTGGGCGCCACTTGGGCCTAACTATACTGACTTTGGCGCAGACTACTCCTGCCCTAATGACTGGTGGGTATTCATACCTCCGCAATACATGTATACAGGCAACTATTATCACTACTGGTATGGGCCACGTGGCAACTCTAAGATTATTCATAATACAAATTTTATCAACCATACGTTTGAGAACAATCATGTGACTTACGTATCGGGTCCACGGAGTAACGAGATCGAAGGGATCACCCATCAACCTGTACAGGTATATCACCTGGCTAACTCGACCAACATGAATACCAGGACGAGTAATAACGTGGTAAAGATGTATCGCCCGGCGCGCATAGCGCCTGCGGCTACTATGGGTGGCCAGAAGGTGACGCCACCAAATGTGGTGAGCGCCCCGCAACCCGTGAGGTCGGCCCCACAACCTGTGAGCACAGGCCAGAGCACACCGACGCAGTTTAAAGATGTAGCGCCAAAAAATGTGCGGACGGAAACACCAGGCACTAATTACAACCAGACTGCTACACCTGCAGCGCCGCAGCGTGGCTATAATAACAACCCATACGAGTATGATGTGAACAGGCCGGTGCAGCAGCCATCGCAGACAAGGCAGGAAAATGCGCCGCAGCCTACCCGAAGCGAACCTATGCAGCAACAGCAGCAGCCAGTGCGCCAAATGGAGCAGCCAACAAGGCAGATGGAGCAGGCACGCCCACAGGCGCAACCTCAGCAAAGCGCACCTCAGCCAATGAGGCAGATGCAGGCAGCACCACAGCAGGCAGCCCCTATGCGGGCCGCACCAGCCCAGGCACAGCCTGCACGTGGTGGCGCTGTAGGTGGAAGGAGATAATATTAGCAAAACAATAATGATATAAAACGACAATGCTCCTGAATTTTGGGGGCATTGTCGTTTTAGGTATATATGGTGTGATTGGTTGAGTTGCGGGTACTTGTATCTATAAAATAAATATTTTATATTTGTAAAATTGAAAGTATTGCCAGGCTTGGGTTTGAGGTCGTTTTTCGGGGGAGAAGATGATGTGTTTTAGTTTCTGTATTTTGCTACGTAAAAACGCAATGGGGCGGCAGTTCTTTGATGTTGCTGATTGCTGACACCCGGGGGATTTCTCCACTTCGTTTGCTGCGCAGAACTCCGTTGCGAAATGACGGCTTCGATTTGAGACGCCTTGCCTGGCTTGTGTTTGGGGGCGTTTTCCGGGGAGGAGGCGGCATGTTTTTCATATGCTCTGTTTGTGTTGGAATTGGTTGATAATTTGACCTGGTAGCAGCGGGTGGTTTTGGACGGCATTTTTTACGGAAAGTTAGGATGGGTGAATGGAAGTGAGCACTGTGCATTGGGCTGCGGTGCAATGTTGCTGGAAGGGAAATTTTAACTGCTGAGACGCAAAGGCGCTAAGACCCCGCCATTTTGCAATATTCATTTTTGATGATCAAATGATATGATCTATTTCCGCTTTTTTGTGGCTTTTGCTGCGGCGTTGAAGTTGAGGCACAGGTTTATCCAACTGTCGAGGTTTTTTTTTGTTTTTAGTTCAGATTCTGGTATGTACACAAAGCCGCGCATTGCTTTGCCACCGCGCAGCATTTCGCGGGCACCGTTTTGTTCCATGGCGGCATCGTGCCCGGCGGGGTCAATGCGGCACATTATTTCGTCTCCGCTGACGCTTATGCACATCTTGCCGTTTACCATGAAGGTTATGCCGCGGAACATTTTCTTTTCTTCAACATCGGGTAAGTCTGCGAGGGCTTCGCGGATGCGGTGGGCTAGTTTTTCGCTGTAGGGCATTTTTTTTTAATGGTTAATGGTTAATGTTGTTTGGGTTTTAAAATTACCGATAATGTCTGAACTGGAATTTGCGGAATAAAGAATTTTTAGAATTTGGATGGATAATGCGTATACGTAACGAAACCACGTCTGACACCTGAAAAAGGTGTGCTGACGTGGTTTCTATGTGTTCTTTGTGTGTTTATTATTGTGGAACGTAGGGAAGGGCGATCGTTATTAAGTCGCCCGCCATGGTTGCTTTGCCCTGGGCGCCTGCTTGTATATTCGGGTTTTGGCCTTGCAGCGCCAAGGCAGCGAATGCAGGGTCCGTGAGTGGGAGCATGGCGCTAAAAGTATAGGTAATGGGTCCGTTTACCGCCGGCTTGAAAATTTGGGCTTGTAAGCGCTGCATGCTGCTTAGTGCCGTAAAGCTAAAGGTGAGCAGGAGGCCTTGCGGGTTGTTAGGGTCGTTCATAAAGGTTACTGCAATATCATTATCGGTGACGCCTGCGGCAGACGTATTAGGGCCGCTGGTGAAGGAGCATATCCCTTGTTTGCCATTGTCGCATGCGGCATTTACATTTTGGTTGCCAAACATTACGTTTAGGGTGGCATATTTTGGTGGGGCAGCGGGGAAGGTGATGGTAATAGTTACATTGTCGCCATCTATCTTCAATACATTTGGGGTTGTGGGCGTTACCACGGTACCAGTTGGCAGGTGCAAGGCAGCGCATAGATCGTTGCTGAGCGGGAATGCCACGGGGAACGGGAAAGTGGTAGCATCTGCGGCAAGATACTGCGCCAGACCAGGTTGATTGGTGATGGCAGCATTCCGGCTGAAAGAAAGGGTAACTACCGAAGGTGCATCGGCCTGCGTAGTAAATTTGACCTGGGTGAGTGCCAGTTGCTTATAGGGATTATCAGTTGTCATAGAGCAATTGCAAATACCACATCCTGCACATACTCCCAAGCTTCCGAAAGATACATTTGTCGGGACGGCATAGACAACCGGAGAGGTGTGTTTAAACATAAAGAAGTATGACAAGCCCAGTATTATGATAAATAAGAGCGTATACAACCATTTTTTCGGTAGCTTAAACATAAGGGGTATATTTTATTGTTATTGAATGTTAAAAGTTATTAGTACTATTATCTTACTTCTACTTTTGATTATTTATTATTGCAAAGTATAAATAAATATTTATTTTTAATTACTTTCTTAGTTATTTCATGTTAAGCGTCACTATGCATTTATCTAAAAAAAATTCTTTAATAATAATTACTTTTATTTTCTCATATTTATTACCAAATGTGGCGCATGGCCAATATTCTTCTTATAAAATAGATTCTTTAAAAAAACTGGTTGAGAATGCGAAGCCGAATCTAAATAAAATAAAAAATCTAATTGCTTTATCTGATGCCACAGATTGCGATGATACAGCTAATAAAATAAGCTATGCAAAGCAAGCATTGGCGCTTGCTACTAGTATAAAATTGGAGAAAGAGAAAATTGATGCTAATATGAAATTAGGGCAAATATATTTTTTCTGCATTAAGAAATATTTGCTATCGATTACTTATTTTGAAAAAGCACTATCCGTTGCTAGTGCATCTAAGGATAGTATAGATTGCGCTTTATCGCTTACGAGTATTGGCGGTGTTTATCGAAATCTATCGCAACACAGCATTTCATTGGATTATTATAAGAAAGCTTTACTCCTAAATGCTGGAATTGATATTGAAATTGGCATATTAGGGAACATGGGTACAATATATACAACCCTGGGTGACAACCCAAGAGCTTTGGCGAGTTATGATAGCTCTTTAAAATTATTAGATAAACTTATAAGAGATTCAAAAGAAAATCGAGATATGTACGAGCAGCAAATGGTCGCGTTGCTTATTACCATAGGAGATATTTACTTTACCATGTCGGAATATGATAAGGCATTAGAAAACTATAATCACGCATTGATGTTAAATGAAAAGATTAAAAATAAGTTAGGAGCGATCTGGGCGTTAACTTCTATTGGAAAAACTTATCAATATAAAAAAGACGCTGTTCAGGCAATTGCCTATTACAACAAAGCGCTCGATATATCTAAAGAGATTAACGATACAAAAGGCGAAGCAATTATACTTAATCAACTGGGTGGAGTATACCTGCAAAACGGTGAAGTAGATAAAGCGATAACCTACTCTCAACGCGCACTACAACCTGCGGAGGAGAATAATTACAACGACCTGCTGCCGGCTATCTATACTACACTGGGTAAAATATATACGGCTCAAAAAAAGTATAAAGAGGCAGTGGGGTATTTGCAAAAGGCTATAGCTATATGCGTGAAAACGGGGTCGCTGGTGGATGAGAAAGATGCGTGGGAGGCGCTGAGCAATACTTACAAGCAAATGAAGCAGCCGGGGCTGGCGCTGGATGCTTTTGAACGGTTTATAGGTATACGGGACAGTGTGTATAATATCAGCAAGGCCAATGAGCTGACGCGGATAGACCTGCAGTCGGGCTACGAGCGGAAGCAGATAGCAGACAGCGTGAAGCAGGCAGGGACTTATGGGCTGAAGATGCAGCAGCAGCGGGTGTATACTTATACGGGGTATGCGGCGTTCGTTATAGTGCTGCTTGTTTCGTTTTTTATATACAGGGGGTACTCCCAGCAGAAGCGGGCAAATGTAGCCATCAGCAAGGCGCACAATGCGGTGAAGAAAGAAAAGCAGGTATCTGAAAACCTGCTGCTGAACATACTGCCGGAAGAGGTGGCCAAAGAGCTGAAAACGGCTGGTGTGGTGCAGGCAAAGCTGTTTGACCATGTGACGGTGCTGTTTACTGATTTTGTGAATTTTACTGAGGCGGCGGAGCACTATACGCCGCAGGAGCTGGTGGCGGAGCTGCATACCTGCTTTAAAGCGTTTGACGGGATAATAGGCAAGTATGATATTGAGAAGATAAAGACGGTGGGCGATGCTTACCTGGCGGTATCGGGCCTGCCGAATGCCAATGCCGCACATGCCAGGGAGATACTGAAAGCTGGCCTGGAAATACGCGATTTTATGATAGCACGCAAGCAGCAGCTGGGCGATAAAACGTTTGGGGTGCGGATAGGCGTTAACTCAGGTACGGTAGTGGCGGGTATTGTGGGGGTAAAGAAATTTGCCTACGATATATGGGGCGATACCGTGAACGTGGCTGCGCGCATGGAGCAATACAGCGACCCCGGAAGGATCAATATCTCCCAAACTACCTACGACCTGGTGAAGAACGATTTCGTGTTTATAGACCGGGGAGAACTGGATGCGAAACACAAAGGGAAGATGCGGATGTATTTTGTGGACGGGATGAAGCGGTTATCTTAATTATTACAATTAGCGGTTTAATAAATATTTGGCATGCTATTTGCTTTTTGAAGTGAATCGGATCTTTCACATTCATTAAACCTAAACCTAATGGCCTTTCAAAAACTATGCGCGGTTATACCGTTATTCACAATTATTTGTAGCTGTAGTAAAAATTACAATGCAAATCCTAAAGTAGCTGCGCAAGCATCAGGCACTTACACATCTATTCAGTCCGCCTTTGCGGATCTTGCAGTGAAATCGAAAATAGTAACAATTGACGCTGGTACCGGAGGGACTTTTATGGGGAATAGTGGATCGCGCTATGTTGTTCCTGCAAATGCTTTTAAGAATAGTGCAGGAACTATAGTTACCGGTAATGTGCAACTGGAAGTAAAAGAATACCTTAAAGAGTCAGATATGTTGTTTTCTGGTGTTTTACCCGTTAGCACAACCGAGCCTCTTATCTCTGGAGGGGAATCTTATATGAGCGCTACTCAAAATGGACAGAAATTGTCAATGGCGGGAACCAGCAAATACCAGGTAAATATGCCACAAAATGGCCCTGCGCAAACGGGCATGCAATTATTTACCGGCCAGCAAGACCCGACATCAAATACAGTAACATGGGCCCCAAGCACAGATTCTTTAGGCGGTACTGTAGTCTATAATGGAGATACAACAACAATTATCAGTAACACCTTGGAATTCTGTAACGCAGACCATTTTATGAGTAGTCCAAACTGGCAAACATTTACGCTCACCTGTAGTGCGCCGGGAGTCGCATTGACTGATACAATATCTGCATTTACCCTTTATGATAATTACAAAGGGGTATGGCCAATGTTGATGGTAAAAGGTATGGGGGAGGAAGATCATGTTCCTAATATTCCTGTTCATTTTGCTGTTGTTGCAATTATTAATGGTAATTTTTATGCGGGGCTATTAGGGGCTACGCCTACTACCGGCAGTAACTACAATGTGATTCTCACAAAAATGCCTCCGTCAGCATTTAAAGCACAGATAGACGCATTATAGAGAACAATACATAAAAAAAGAATAGCCTGGCTTTGAACGTTATTTTGCCACAATTAATCCACACTTAAAAAACTTCTTTTTTCTTTTTTCCTATTAGTATTTACATTTGACTACAGGAGAAAGAGATGAGCGACAATTATATAGTTTCGGCACGAAAGTACCGCCCGCAGACGTTTGATACTGTAGTAGGACAGGAGCATATTACTACCACGCTGAAGAATGCCATAAAGAACCAGCACCTGGCGCACGCGTTCCTATTTTGTGGGCCGCGCGGGGTAGGGAAGACCACCTGTGCGCGTATACTGGCAAAGACCATAAACTGTGAAACCCCTACGGCCGATATGGAGGCCTGCGGCATATGCCCTACATGTGTTGCTTTTCAGAATAATGCTTCTTTTAATGTTTTTGAGCTGGATGCTGCCAGCAATAACTCGGTAGATGATATACGTGAACTAATCAACCAGGTACGGTTTGCTCCCCAGCAGGGCAGGTACAAGGTATATATCATTGATGAGGTGCACATGCTCACGGCTTCGGCATTTAATGCCTTTCTGAAGCTGCTGGAAGAGCCGCCGCCATACGCCATCTTTATATTGGCTACTACTGAGAAACATAAAGTGCTGCCTACTATACAGAGCCGCTGCCAGATATTTGAATTCAGAAGAATTACTACCCACGATATTGTGGCGCACCTGCAGGGCATAGCAGCCAAGGAGGGCATGGTGGCGCAGGAGGCATCGCTGCACGTTATAGCCCAGAAGAGTGAAGGCTGTATGCGCGATGCGCTGTCTATGCTGGACCGTATTGCCAGCTTTACCAATGGTATGCTTACGTATAGCAATACCATGGAGCACCTGAACCTGCTGGATGCAGACTTTTACTTCCGCCTTACGGATAGCATGCTGAGCCAGGATGTGGCTGGCACGCTACTGCAACTAGACCAGGCGCTGGAAAAAGGGTTTGAGGGAGATGTGATCATTAACGGGCTTGCCGAGCATTTCCGTAACCTGCTGCTGTGTAAAGACCAGCGGATGGTAATGCTGCTGGATGTGCCGGGCGACCTGAAGTCGGCCTACTTTGAAAAGGCAAACCAGTCGCCGCCATCGTTTATATTGTCTGCGCTTAATGTGATCACTGATTGTGAGCTGCAATATAAGAATGCTACCAATAAGCGCCTGCATGTGGAGCTGTGCATGATACGGCTGTGTTTTCTGATGCAGGCGGTGAGTGGCGCTGAGGTTTCCATAGGCAGCCCGGATGCTGAAGGTGTAAAAAAAAACTCTAGTAGTGTAGAAAATGCGGTTGAAACGGTTGTTGCCCCAGAGAAAAAGACTTTAATTAATAATGAGCAAGTTGCTGATTATGAGCATGTTGATCCGGTTATTAGTGTTGTAGAAGAACCTGAACCGCAACCTGTAGTTAAGGAAAAGGAGGTTGTAGCTTCAGCACCAATAGTTGAAGAAAAACCACGGCCTGCAGTGGCACTTGCGGGTAATGGCAGGCGGCTTAGCAAGGGTTTATCCTCTATTGACGATGACATTATAAAGGCTGCTTCAAATAAAGAGAAGGTAGAAAAAGTGCTGACGCTGGAAATGGCGGAGGGGCTTTTTGAAACGTATAAAAAGCAACTACAGGCGGCCGATAAGGCTGCGATCTATGCGCAGTTCAGTATGATGCGCATGGAGGTGTTGCCGCCCGACCAGATAAACATTATCTGCCCGAGCCAGCTTACCGAAATGTATGCTAAGGAGCAGCGCAACGTGCTGATAGATTTTTGCAGCAGCGAGACGCAGATGGTGGTGCGCATAACTACGGAGATACAGGAAGATGAGGCGGTTAAAGCAGCGCAGAATAATGTGGTGCTGAGCAAGAGCGAGATATTTGATGTAATGGCTTCTAAAAACCCAAGCCTTGGGAAACTGAAGGACGTACTGGGTATGCAGATAGAATACTAAGTTAAAAAGTTAATTGGTTAAAGGGGTCAAAAGGTTACAAGAATAGTAGCTTATTGCCTTTTGAAGAGACGTCTCATTCTAAAAATTGTCAACTAATCAACCTTTGCTTTATTAACTTTCTAACCTTTTAACTTATTAATCAATTAACCTTTTGCCTTTTCACCCTATTAACATTACTTTTGACATCTAAAATATAGAACAATATATGGCTGAAGCAATACGCATGCCTTTGCTGAGTGATACGATGAAGGAAGGGGTGATAGCTGAATGGCACAAGAAAGTAGGTGACACCGTAAAATCGGATGATGTGATAGCAGAAGTAGAGACCGATAAGGCTACCATGGAAGTGATGCCTTATGTAGATGGTACGCTGCTATACATAGGTGTGGAAAAAGGTAAGGGCGTGCCTGTGAACGGCATTATGGCCATAGTAGGAAAACCGGGTGAAGACTACAAGCCGATACTTGATGCAGAAGGTGGAAACGCTCCTGCTGCCGCAGCTCCTGCACAACCAGCTGCACCGGCCCAGCCTGCTGCTGCACCTGCACCTGCACCACAACCGGCGGCTACACAGCCACAGGCTGCACCTGCTCCACAGCCCCAACCAGCTGCGGCTCCGGCAGCTCAGCCACAACAAGCAGCTGCGCCGGCAGGTACTGACGATCGTATAAAAGCATCTCCGCTGGCTAAGAAAATTGCTGATGAAAAAGGTGTGGATATACAGGCCATAAAAGGTAGCGGCGATAATGGCCGTATTATAAAGCGTGATGTAGATAGCTATACCCCGGCTGCTGCCGCACCTGCACAACCGCAGAAAGCTGCTGCACCAATGATACAATTTCAGCCGGCAGGGCAGGAGGGGCATACTGATGTGCCGCTTTCTCAGATGCGCAAGATAATAGCACAAAAACTTAGTGAAAGCAAGTTTAGTGCTCCACACTTCTACCTGACCATGACCATTACTATGGACAAGGCTATAGAAGCGCGGAAGGCTATCAATGAGGTTTCTCCTGTAAAAGTGTCGTTCAACGACCTGGTGATCAAAGCGTGCGCTATGGCGCTGCGCAGGCACCCGGCAGTGAACAGCTCGTGGATGGGAGATTTTATTCGTCAGAACCATCATATACATATAGGTACTGCTGTGGCTGTAGAAGAAGGGCTGATAGTGCCGGTGATAAAGTTTGCCGACCAGAAATCGCTTTCTCAGATAGCACAGGAAGCAGGTGTATTGATAGATAAGGCGCGTACCAAGAAGATACAGCCGCAGGAGTTTACCGGTAATACGTTTACCATATCTAACTTGGGGATGATGGATATCGATGAGTTTACTGCTATCATTAATCCTCCGGATAGTTGCATACTGGCTGTGGGCCGAATAGCGCCAACACCGGTTGCTGAGAATGGACAGATAGTGATACGCCAGCTGATGAAGATAACGCTAAGCTGCGATCACCGTTCGGTAGATGGCGCTGTGGGGTCTAAGTTCCTGCAGACGTTGAAATCGCATTTGGAGAACCCGGTGACGATGCTTGTTTAATTGCTTAATTGTTTAATGACACTTATTTTTTTTAGGATGCCGCTTGGCATCCTTTTTTGTTTATTGAGATTTGACAACTTTTTGAAAGTTGTCAAATCTGTGGTAGAGTTAGGTGTATCCTAGTCTATCAGATACTTAACGAAACCACGTCTGACACCTGAAAAAGGTGTGCTGACGTGGTTTCTTATCGTCTTACCCGAATGGAGCAGGGCAACCGCAAGGGATTGCCCCTACGTGGTTTGTATCTGTGGTGGCGGGATTGCATAAAAAAAACCGCCTCAGGTATGAGGCGGTTCGTATAATGGCATCTTTAATTAATTATGCTTCCTGTGGAGCTTCAGTGCTTTCTGTTGTTTCAGCGCCTTCTGCATCTACTTCAGCTTGTGCTTCTGCTATTTGAGCAGCACGTACCTGGTTCTTTTCTTCTATTTTACGCACTGACTCTTTCATTGTTTCGTGGCGTTTGTCGCTTTTGTGCTTACGGTGCGTTTCCTCACGGCGTGCTACGAGTTCTTCGTGCTCACCATTCCATTTTTCGAATTTCTCCATGGCTGTTGTTTCATCGAACAGGCCGAGGGTTACACCACGCATCAGGTGCTTCAGGAATAACACGCCCTTGAAGGATAATATCCTGCGGCAGGTGTTAGTAGGCTGTGCGCCTTTGTCGAGCCAATGGAGTGAACGCTCACGGCTGATGCGGACAGTTGCCGGCACAGTCAGTGGGTTGTAGGTTCCTAATTTCTCAATGAATTTACCATCGCGGGGAGCGGTTGTGTTTGCCACGACGATGAAGTAGAATGGGCGCTTTTTCGACCCATGTCTCTGAAGACGAATCTTAACTGACATAAATAATAGAAATTATTTTGCGTTAAACAATAAAAATTTTTTTTTCGGACTGCAAATATAGTGGTGTTCTTCGGAAATTCAAAGAAAATTGGTGTTTTTCATTAATTCGGAATAAAATATAGCCCGTTTATGTAAGTTTGACTAAATCAAAGATATGAATGCTACAGAGCAGTTTGACGAAGATGGGGAAAAGATTGAGGACGCCAAAAGAGAATTAATAAAGGCCGAACGTGAAGCCTATTTGGCAGGAATAGGTAAATCGTACAGTTGGGAGGAAATTAAGAATATGGCTATGGGAAAGGAACTTGAGGAAGTATAATTAGACTTGTTCCGGAATCTTCGGGTATATTTCCCTTTCCATCCTCTTGTCTTCAAAAATAACTGCAAACCGTCCAATTTATCTTAACTTTGCAGTATTACGAAACATCGGGTATCTCATTTGTAATTTGACTTACAAATCTTTATGAAAAAGACGCACATAGTACTGCTTTTATTAGTTGTCATTAGCCTTTCTGTTATCATTAGTGTGTTTGCAGATTTCAGTACTTACGAGACGTTTTCATCAGCATCAAAGCAGCCGGGCAAAACCTATTATGTGATAGGGATGTTGCAAAAAGATAAAGAGATGGAATACGACCCTAAAAAAGACCCCAACCACTTTATTTTTTACGCGAAAGACAAGGCAGGCAATCTGAATAAGGTAATATTTAATGGTGAAAAGCCCCGTGATATAGAAAAATCTGAGCAGATAGTGATGATGGGTTTCCAGGATGGCAGTACTTTTCATTGCTCCCGGATACAGATGAAGTGCCCGTCGAAATACAAGAAGGATATGGTGGCTGTGGGCAGCAGCAGTTAGGTTTTTATAGAATTGGGAATTTGTAATTAGGAATTTTGGGCTGGCTTATTCTTCCGCACCTGCTTTTGGTTTTGACTTTTGACTTTTAACTTAATGAATACACAGTTCATAGGAGAGCATTTAGTGCCCGGGCAACTGGGCCATTTTTTTATAATTACGTCGTTTGTTGCGTCGCTTTTTAGCGCTTTTAGTTATTACTGTGCTGCACGTACTGAGCAAACTGATCCTTTCAAAAGCCGCTCGTGGTGGTTGCTGGGGCGAGGTGGTTTTATACTTCATACTGCGTCCGTCGTAAGTATATTTATTGCACTTTTTTATATTATAGAGCATCATCTCTTTGAATACCACTATGCGTGGGAACACTCGTCTCTGTCATTGCCACCTAAGTATCTTTTATCGTGTTTCTGGGAAGGGCAGGAAGGGAGCTTTATGCTGTGGACCTTCTGGCATTGTGTGCTGGGCCTTATAGTGATGAATACGGCAAAGGGCCTGGAGACGCGGACTATGGCCATCATCGCCATGGTGCAGGTTTTCCTGGGTACTATGATACTGGGCTTTTACCTGGGACCTGATATAAAGGTGGGTAGTACGCCATTTATATTGCTGCGCAATAGTATGCAGGGCGCGCCAATATTCGCCATGCCTAATTACATGGACTTTGTAAAAGACGGTAGCGGGTTGAACGTTTTGCTTCAAAACTACTGGATGGTGATACATCCACCAGTGCTGTTCCTGGGTTTTGCCACTACATTGATACCCTTTGCATACTGTATTGCTGCGCTGTGGAAGGGCGAATACACCACTTTTGTAAAGCCTACTATTGCCTGGTCGTTATTTAATGGCGCTGTGCTGGGTACGGGTATAATGATGGGTGGAGCATGGGCTTATGAGTCGCTCAACTTTGGTGGCTACTGGGCATGGGACCCTGTGGAGAATGCGTCGCTGGTGCCATGGCTGGTATTGATAGCCGGGCTGCACACGCTGCTAATATACAGGAGCACAGGCAGGGCGCTAACTATGACCATAATATTGCTGGTGCTCAGCCACCTGCTGGTATGGTACTCTACATTCCTTACCCGCACAGGCATACTGGGCAAGACATCGGTACATGCGTTTACGGGTGATGGCAAGGCGCTTACCTATCATCTGATAGTAGTTATATGCATTTTGCTATTGCTCTCTATAGCTATGCTTGTGCGCAGGTGGCGAGGCATACCACGTATAAAGACGGAGGAAGAAACGTTCTCACGTGAATTCTGGATGTTCATCGGGTCAGTGATATTGTTCCTGTCGTCTATACAGATAGCGGTGACTACTTCCATCCCGGTATGGTCGCCACTGGCTAAGTGGATATCGGGTAAAGACTTTGCCCCGCCCACTGATATAATGGCACACTACAACAATATACAGGTGTGGGTAGCCGTGGTGGTAGGGATGTTATCGGCTACTGTGCTGTATATGAAGTTCAAGCATACGGAGGCAAAGACACTGGGCAAGCGGCTGGGTATTACTGCAATAATAGCTGGTGTGATGGCTGCATTCATAGGCTGGGGACAGCATATAACTACTGTGCAGTATGATATCATGCTCTTTGCTGCCTGCTATGGTATTGTTGCTAATATCTATTATGGAATAGTCATTCAGAAAGTACGGTTTAAAAAGCTGGGGCCGTCTGTGGCGCACATAGGGTTTGCAACCGTGCTGCTAGGCATATTGCTTTCATCTTACAACAAGCATGTGATCTCCTTTAGTACTACAGGGGAGCCCTTTAACTTCGGCAAAAGTACGGCACAGGAAAATGCTAAGGAAAGCAGGGAGAACGAAATACTGTTCCTGGGTATGCCCGTGGCTATGGGCGAATACCTGGCTACCTATGTGGGCGACAGCGATGTAGCCGGAAAAGACAGGCGCATATATTACAAAGTGAATTTTGAGAAGAGGGATTCTGCTACACATAAGCTGCAGGAGCAATTCATGCTATACCCTGATGCCTTTATTAATCCGAAAGGGCAGGAAGGGCTTAGTGCTAATCCATCGACCAAGCACTACTGGGACCATGATGTGTTTACCTACATCAATGGCGCTACGGACAAAACAAAGTCGGACACGAGCACTTATAAAAGCCACCTGGTAAGCAAGCCGGGAGATACTATATACCTGAACAATGGTTTTATGATCTTTAACGGCTTTAGTAAGGATATAAGTGATAAGCGCTATGTGCCGGCTGAAAATGACCTGGCTGTAAAGGCTAACCTGAAAGTATATGATGTAAACGGGCCAGTGCAGGACTTAAACCCGCTCTACATACTGCACGACAAGCAGTACATCAACTTTATGGAAGACACCCTGCAGCAGATGGGTGTGAAGGTGCGGTTTGCCAACCTGAATGTGAAATCTAAAGATTCCGTAACTGCTGAAATTATGGTGAAGCAGACCGACCCTAAGGATGACTTTATAGTGCTGAAAGCGCTGGTGTTCCCATACATCAATGTATTGTGGATAGGGGTTGTTATTATGGTTTTCGGGTTCTTCATCAGCCTCGGTGACCTTCTGAACAGAAAGGGTAGCGGGGCGATACCGGCGGTTAAGAAGATGTAGTCCTATATTACGGAAGGCACTGATGCCATCTTCAACAGCATTTCATGTAATTCCAACACCTGTGGGAGTACCGCTGTCACATCGTCGTTGATGATGACGTGATCGCAGCGTTTCATTTTTTCGCTTTCGTCCATCTGGCGGCCCATGACGGCTAGTACCTGGTCGCGGGTGAGCTTGCTGCGCTGTATGACGCGCGCTATGCGCAACTCTTTGGGGGCAAACACGCCTATGGTTACATCCATATCTTTATAGCTGCCGCTTTCAAAGAGTATGGCGGCTTCTTTTATTACATAAGCTGCATCCTGCGACTGGAACCAGTTATTGGAATAGCTGATGGTAACGGGGTGGACGAGGGCGTTTAGCTGTAGGAGTTTCTCCCGGTCGCTGAATACTTTGGCAGATACCTTTGCCCTGTTTAGCTTGTTGTTTGTATATACGTCATCGCCAAGGAGGTTGCAGATAGCCTGCTTCAGTTCTGCGTCATTTTCCATAAGGTAGCGGGCTGTATCGTCTGCATTAAATACAGGTATGCCAAGTGTGTTGAACACCTGGCATACTACTGACTTACCCGAACCAATGCCCCCGGTAACGCCTACTTTCAGCATAAGATGGAATTTATTTTGCTACTGTAGCAGTAGTTGTAGTAACACCTGCTGCTGCATCTGCTTTTTTGCGGTAAGCGGCGGTCATTTCCATAGATACTGCTGAGCGCTCTATGGTCATGAATGTGCTGCGGCTTATTTCTATTTGCAGCGTGCCGTCGTCGTTTGATTTATTGATGCGGCCGTGAATGCCTGCTGTAGTTACCACCTGCTCACCAACGTTCATACTGTCGGCAAATTTCTTTTGCTCTTTTGCTTTTTTTGCCTGAGGGCGTATCATGAAGAAATACATGACCACAAACATGCCTACCATCAGGAAGATAGGCGTCATTCCGCCACCAGCAGGGCCTGCTGCCGCTTGTAATAATACTGTTGCTAAAGTGAAGTGCATTTTATTTAATTGTTATGATGAAAAATTATTTGCTGTTTTGTTGCTATTTCTTTGCGTCCACATCGGCTTTTATATAGAGCATATGCAGGCTACGTATTGTATTGGTATGAATGGTTACGGATTTTTCCTGGTGGCCTGATTTGCCGGCGGAGTTAAAGGTGACTTTCATTATGCCACTTTTACCCGGGGCAATGGCATCGTGCGGGTAATCAGGCACTGTGCAGCCGCATGATCCGTAAGCAGAGCTAATGATAAGCGGCCCTTTGCCATTGTTGGTAAAGGCAAATTCGTACTCCACCTTCTCATCTTCGTGCATGGGGCCGAAATTATGCAGCGTGTCTTTAAAATCCATAGTAGGCTTCAGGGCCGCGGCCTCGTTATTCATACCGTCGGCGGTCCTGGGGTTATTTACAAGGCTTACCGGCAGCTTGTCTTTGCCGGCATTGCCCATATTATTGCCGTTGTTGCAGGCTGCAAATGCAAGAAATGAGAGAACTAAGAGACGTTTCATACTATATCTTCTTTTAAGAAGCCCGGTCCTGCTTCTTTATTTTATTTTCTTTTACCAGGTCTTTTAGAATATTATCCAACACCCCGTTTACAAACTGGCCGCTTTGCGGCGTGCTATATTGCTTGGCTATGTCTATATATTCGTTGATGGTCACCTTCGTGGGAATGGTAGGGAAGTATATAAACTCGCATACACCCATACGCAACAGCAAAAGGTCTATAAGCGCTACGCGCTCTTTGTCCCAGTTGTTGAGTTTAGGCTCTATAAGCTCCATGCAGTAGGCGTCTTTATCTATTACTGCCTGCAACAGATCGTGAGCGTATTCCTTCTTCTCGCCCGATAGTAGATTGAGAAAGTTCACCTTAGATGTGCCTTTGAAGAAGTTCTGCATGAGCATAGTGATCAGTTCTGCATCGTCTTCCCAACCCGGCAGCTCATCGGTAAAGTGGCTTACCAGTCCTTCATTTTCGAGCATCTGCTTTTCCCAGATGTACTGGATGATCTCCTTTTCTTCTGCCGGAGTGTGGGTTTTAGCGGTTATATATTTGGCATACTCTTCGCTTTTAGCCAAAAGAAGGAATATCTTTTTCACCCATTCCTCATCCACAAAGCGTTCCAGTTTCTCTTTTTTGATCTTTTCTTTAAATGAGGCATTCGCCATCATTTTCTGTACAAAACTATTGGCGGCGATGTGGGTATTCACGTTTACATCTTCAGCCGTTTGCAGGTATTTTGATGACCTGTGCGAGGCATCCGTTTCGGCATACTGAGCTATGCGCAATGTATATAGAACAGAAACAGTAAAAGTGTCGAGTACATGGTCCAGTTTGTCATCCAGTATCCTTGTTGCAGCTTCTTTATTTCCCTGCGGCCCATGTTCCAGCGATGCAAGTGTATAGAGGGTTTGCATCACTTTTACCCGGATATTCCTTCGGCTAATCATATATTATATAGAAAAGAACCTATTTTGAGGCGCAAAGGTAAGGAAATCAGCGATAACAACTGTTAAGGAATTATCAAAGAGGGAAGAACTATACCGATATTTTTCGATTTTGGTTTTGAAAGACACTACCCCTATAAAAATGCATTGGGAATATTACATTTGAGGACATAATGAAGCAAGACCTTTTCCGAAAGAAGACGCTGGACCATATAAATAAAGAGGTAGCCGAGGGGCTTATAGACGGGCATGGCAGCAGTATGCAAAAAGTGCTGACGGTGCGTGACCTGACCTTTATGGGGATAGCAGCCATAGTGGGCGCCGGTATCTTTTCTACTATTGGCAAGGCAAGCTTTGATGGCGGGCCGGGTATCATTTTATTATTTCTTTTTATATCTGTTGCTTGTGGGTTTTCGGCTATATGCTATGCGGAATTTGCTAGTATGGTGCCGGTATCGGGGAGCGCCTATACGTATAGCTATGTAGCTTTTGGGGAATTGATTGCATGGATAATAGGATGGGACCTGCTGATGGAATATGCTATAGGTAATATAGCCGTGGCCATATCGTGGAGCGATTATTTTACATCGCTGGTCAATAGCATACAAATAGGGAATTTCCATGCCCATATACCGGCGTACCTGGCGACCGACTACTGGACGGCAAAGGATGGGCTAACCAATGCGGCAAAGCTGGCGTGGGCTAATGCACCGGTATTTGGCAACTTCAGGTTTATCTGCAACCTGCCGGCTTTTCTTATTACGGTCGTTATTACATGGGTCATTTATATAGGCATTAAGGAATCGCGGCGTAGTACCAACATCATGGTGATGCTTAAAATGGCGATCATACTGCTGGTAATGATAGCGGGGTGCTTTTATGTAAATACTAGCAACTGGACGCCCTTCCTCCCCAATGGAATAGGTGGCGTGCTGACGGGGACATCGGCCGTGTTTTTCTCCTACATAGGGTTTGACGCTATATCTACGACAGCTGAAGAGTGTAGGAACCCGCAACGCGATCTACCCAAAGCCATGTTTAACTCGCTGATCATCTGCACGGTGGTATATATACTGGTGGCACTTGTGCTAACGGGCATGACCAGCTATAAGAACCTGAATGTGGGCGACCCACTGGCTTATGTATTCAGCACCATGAACAGCAAATGGGCTAACTGGATAGCGGGCATTATATCTATCAGTGCAGTAATAGCTACTGCCAGTGTGTTGCTGGTGTTCCAGCTGGGGCAGCCACGTATATGGATGAGCATGAGCCGGGACGGGCTGCTGCCGCCAATATTTGCAAAGCTGCACCCTAAGTACAAAACACCATCATTCTCCACCATACTTACCGGGCTGATAGTGGGTATACCTGCACTGTTCCTGAACCTTAGCGTGGTGGTAGACCTGACGAGTGTGGGTACATTGTTTGCCTTTGTGCTTGTGTGCGGTGGTATACTGAAGTTGCAAAACGACCCAAACAGGTTACAAAGCAAGTTTAAGACGCCTTACGTAAATGGCAAATGGATAGTACCAGCTATGTTTATCCTGTCTATAGTGTTATTCCAGGTTTATTACAAAGGCGGCTTAATGGGTTACCTGAGCTTTGCGGATGCTAAAGGCCCGGTAACATGGGATCTGATACGCACAAGAGTGCCTTTCTATCTATTTGGAATCACATTTGTAGTGACTACTATATTGTCGTTCATTAAAAACTATTCGCTGATACCGGTACTTGGCTTTCTGTGTTGCACCTACCTGCTTTCAGAATCGGGGACGACGAACTGGGAGCGATTTTTGATATGGCTGGTGGTGGGGCTTATACTTTACTTTGTATATGGGCATAAGCATAGTAAGCTTGCTGCAAAGACCCGGCCATAGAAAATACCCTAGAGTTCCGAACGTTAAAAATCCTGAATTTCCCGCTGATATAAAGTAATGTGAGCGCTCACCAGTTACTTTTGCACATGGTTTTGAAAAAAACGGATATTGCCATCATGGCGTTTTGTACAGGGCTTATCGTGGCTAATTTATACTACTGCCAGCCGCTTGTAATACTGATAGCCCGCGATTTTAAAATAGACACCCATATAGCAGGAAAGCTCAACTACATTACCCAGGCAGGTTATGCTACCGGGCTGCTGTTCCTGGTGCCGCTGGGCGACCTGGTGGAACGTAAGAAGCAGATATTGGTTGTCAATGCTTTTATTGTACTGTTTTTGATCGGGGCGGCATTATCGCCATCGTTTGTTGTGCTGGAAGTGATGAGCTTTTTTATTGGGTTTACCACTATAATACCCCAGCTTATATTGCCGCTGGCAGCGCACTTTACCACATCTGAGAACAGGGGTAAGGTAATAGGTACTATTATGAGTGGCTTGTTGCTGGGTATATTGCTGTCGCGAACTGTGGCGGGGCTTATAGGGGTACAATATGGCTGGCGGGCTATGTACTGGATAGCGGCGGTGATATGCGGGCTGATGTTTATAATAATGGCTGTGCGGTTCCCGAAGAGCAAGCCTGATTTTAAGGGTAACTATGGTGAACTGATGCGGTCTTTGGGGTCATTGCTGCCACAACCAGTATTGCAGGAAGCCTGTATGATCAATGCACTTGCTTTTGGTACGTTTGGCGCCTTTTGGGCTACTATGGTATTGTACCTTTCTGGCGCGCCTTTTCATTTTAACAGCGGCCAGATAGGTTTATTTGGGCTGGCAGGAGCAGCGGGCGCACTAGCTGCGCCACTGGCAGGCAGGCTAGGGGATAAAGGTAACCCGCGGGACATGATACTTGTGGGCATAACTATGATACTGGTATCATTTATCATATTCTACCTGTTCAGTAATTCGCTTGTGGGAATTATAGCAGGGATAATAATACTGGATTTTGGCTTGCAGGCCGTGCATATATCCAACCAAACAAGAGTGTACGCGCTCATCCCTTCGGCGCGGAACAGGCTCAATACTATTTACATGACCGCGTCTTTTACCGGTACTGCGCTTGGGTCGGCTATGGGCTTGTGGCTGTGGAGTGTAAACGGCTGGAGCGCGTTTTGTGCTGGCGGGGCCTCACTAATGCTGATAGCTCTGTGTATATACATAGTGTATCACAAAAAGCTATCAGCATTGCATAAGGCTATTGCCAAATAAGGCTAC
Source organism: Bacteroidota bacterium (assembly GCA_013285595.1). Classification (GTDB taxonomy): domain Bacteria; phylum Bacteroidota; class Bacteroidia; order Chitinophagales; family Chitinophagaceae; genus Nemorincola. The sequence goes on along the minus strand of JABDHF010000027.1, from coordinate 10,250 downwards.
TCGCCTTTATTTTCTTCCTGCGACTCGTGGAGGTCGCCGCCAAGGCTATAGTAATTATTTTCTTCGTCTTCCTCACCTATCCGTTCGTCAGCATCATCATCACCGCTGCCAGGTATGTCCAGGTCTTCACCAGTCATATCTTCATTAAGGCTGCTTTCTTCGTTGAGCGGATCACCGTCTTCGTCTACACTGTCAAGCGAAGCGTGTTGCAGGTTTACGCTATCGGTAGTGTCCATATTTTGTTCGGCTGCATCAAGTATTCTTAGGTCTTCGTTGGTCACATCAGCATCTGTGCCTGATACGAAACGGGTATCTGCATCTGTGTTGTTGAGTTGGTCGACTTCGTTTACCCTTGATATAATATCTTCAGCTAACGGCCCGGAACCATTGTTGTTTCCGTGTTGTGTTATGTCTTCACTGGCGGGATAGTGAGGGTAGCCGGGATACTGTTCTTTTTTATCTTGCTTTTCCATATTGCATGTTTCTCTGAAATGTACAAAAGTTATGCCGTGAACGCTATAGAATATCCCAATAGGGCAACAGTGGCCACGGAAGCTAAGATCATAATTTCCCAAGCCGGTGATGCGGGTAGCAGCTCCAGTCGATATTCTTGCCCAGCGTACCTCTGACGCGTTGCCAGAACGATTCGTTGTCTGTAATGGAAATAAAATCAGCAGCTGCTTTGGCCGAGGTAGGGTCTATTACAGGAGCTAGGTAATTATACTTCTTTAGTGAATCAGTAACGAAAGGAAGATGATAAATGTGTGTTTCAAAGCGCTTGCGGGTAAAGCTCTTTAGCAAGGCTGATTGAAAGGGGTCTGTGGCCAGGCCTATAGATCTGAAGCCACGTTCCCTCGCCAGCAGGTACGAGAAATATACATTCTCGGTGCTGTGCCGTGCTTTTGTTTCGTAAAATATATGAGACTTTGGGATGCCTAATTGCTCGGCATATAGCGCCATGATCATCCCTTCAAAATAGGGGCTGTAAACAGAGCTGCCGGAATAGATAATATTTTTAGCATAACCATTTTTGTAAAGGATGTACGACCATATTACGCGTGCCTTCATAATGGAATCCCATTTGTTGTTTTTAAAAGGTATGCCAGGCACTATGATCACATCGAGAGGCTTAACATAACTCGCTATTACCAGGTCTTTTCTTGGGGTCTTTTTATAGGAGATGCATCCGATAAAATCAAGCAACGTCATAAAAGATAAAATGAATAAGGAGACCTTAATAATGTTTTTCAAAACAATTTAAATTTTATAATTAAATGTAATAAAACCATACCACATCTACGAACCGCGATTCTTTTTAGTTTTGTTCCTACATTAGAGCCTTCCTGGCGTATAAGGTTACAAAGTGTATCTCTCAATTTCAACAAGCAGTGATGACCATAGCAGTATTAGTAATAGTCGCATTCTTTCTTATCGTATTCGTTTTTGTACAGCAGCCGAAATTTGGAAAGCTACCTTCGGGCAAGCGGCTGGGATTGATAAAACAATCTCCCAATTATCAAAATGGCAGCTTTCAGAATGTAAGTAACACGCCAAGCCTTACCGAAGGAGCAAGCTTTTTTGGCGTATTGAAAGAGTTTATGTTTGGCGCAAGCAAGCGGAGAAAACCAATAGATAAAATACCTACTCAAAAAACAGACCTGCTGTCGCTTTCCCCGGACAAAAATGTACTGGTATGGTTTGGCCATTCATCTTATTTTTTGCAGGTGGATGGAAAGAAGATACTGATGGATCCCGTTTTTAGCGGAGCTGCATCGCCAATAAGATCTACTACAAGGGCTTTTAACGGTGCCGATGCTTATAGTGTGGATGACCTTCCAGAAATAGATTACCTGTTTTTATCTCACGACCATTGGGACCACCTGGATTATGACACCATACTGAAGCTGAAGGGTAAGGTGAAAAGAGTGGTAACCGCACTGGGAGTAGGCGCGCACCTGGAACTATGGGGTTATGATAAAGACAGGATCATAGAAAAAGGGTGGAACGAAGAAGTGAAGCTGGGTAATGATTTTACAGTGAACACAACGACTGCAAGGCATTTTTCAGGCAGGGGTTTTAGAAGGAACAGATCGCTATGGACATCGTTTGTATTGAAGACGCCGACGATGAACCTATTTATGGGTGGCGATTCAGGTTACGATGTTCATTTTAAAACTATTGGGGAGCAATTCGGCCCTTTCGACATAGCCATAATGGAATGCGGCCAGTACAACAAAAGCTGGAAGTACATACACATGATGCCGGAGGAGGTGGTACAGGCAGGGCAGGAGCTAAAAGCCAAAGCAATAATACCCGTGCATTGGGGCAAATTTGCATTAGCTAACCATGATTGGGACGACTCCATAAAAAGGGTGACCAAAAAAGCACTGGCAGAAAATGTGTGCTTAATAACGCCGATGATAGGCGAGGAGGTTGATCTGAAAGATACCACTAAAACTTATGCTGCATGGTGGGAGAAAGTACAGTGACCTAGTCCTTAGTTTCTGTACTGCTTCACTATTCCTTTCATCTCATTTAGCTTCATCAGGGCTTCTACAGGAGTGAGTATATTAATATCGGTTTCATCGAGTAGCTGTTGTATGCGGCGAATATCGTCTGTAACGCCATCAAAAATATTGAGCTGGTAATGGGGAAGTGGCTTTATGGCTTTCACCTTTTGTAAGGTGTCGCCGGTGCTGGCGTGCCTTTCTTCAAGCTGCGCTAAAATTTCGTTGGCGCGGTCGAGCAGTTTTACCGGCATACCCGCCATGCGCGCCACCTGTATACCAAAGCTATGCCGGCTGCCGCCGGGTGCCAGCTTGCGCAGGAAGATCACCTTATTGCCGGTTTCCTTATGGGTGATATGGTAATTGCGGACACGAGCCAGCTGATTTTCCAGCTCATTTAATTCATGGTAGTGTGTGGCAAAAAGTGTCTTAGGCTTTGATGAGCTGTTATGCAGGTGCTCTACAATAGACCACGCCAGTGATATACCATCGTAAGTGCTGGTGCCACGGCCTATCTCATCGAGCAGCACCAGGCTACGCTCGCTGAGGTTATTGATGATGCTGGCAGTTTCATTCATTTCCACCATGAAGGTACTCTCGCCGCCACTCAGGTTATCTGATGCGCCTACTCGGGTAAATATCTTATCTGTAAGGCCTATGGTAGCAGCATCGGCAGGTACAAAGCTGCCCATATGCGCCATAAGGGTGATGATTGCCGTTTGCCGCAGCAGGGCCGACTTACCGCTCATGTTTGGCCCGGTGAGTATGATCACCTGCTGTTCGGTTTTGTTGAGCGTTATATCGTTAGCTACATAGCTATCTCCGGGTGGTAGTTGCTGCTCTATAACCGGGTGGCGACCTTCTTTTATTTCCAGTATGGGTTCGCTAACAAGGGTAGGGCGGTGGTAATTGTACCGGTGGGCGTTATTGGCAAAACACAACAGGCAATCCAGCTGGGCAATGATGTGGGCATTGGTCTGAATAGCCGATATAAAAGGCTCTATGCTCACCAGCAACTGCTGGTATAGCTCCAGCTCTATAGCCAGTATCTTATCTTCCGCTCCTAGTATTTTTTCTTCATATTCTTTAAGCTCCGGTGTTATATAGCGCTCTGCATTTGCCAGCGTTTGTTTGCGGATCCAGTCGACAGGTACTTTGTCTTTATGCGTATGAGTAACTTCGAGATAATAACCAAAGACGTTATTGTAAGATATTTTGAGCGAAGAAATACCTGTGCGCTGTGATTCCTGCTGCTGTATCTGCAACAGGTAATCTTTACCGCTACGCGAAATGGTGCGCAGGTGATCCAGCTCTTCCGACATACCCGCGCGTATCATGCCGCCCTTGTTTACCTGCACCGGAGCCTCGTCTACGATCGTTCTGAGAATACGTTCTCTCAACTCAGCGAGTGGCTGAAGCGACTCTACTATACGGCACAATGCAGCTTCTTCCGACTTCGCACAAAGGTCTTTCATGTCTTCCATGAATTTCAGGCTGCGTGCCAGCTGCATTACTTCGCGTGGGTTGGCTTTCTTTAAAGGCACTTTGCCGATAAGCCGCTCCACGTCCCCAATTTGCTTGATGAGGTTTGTAAGTGAATGATTGAGGTCTTGCTCTAAAATAAAATGGCTTACAAGGTTCAGCCGCTGTTCTATACGGTTAATGTCAAAAAGCGGGAAGATCATCCATCGCTTCATAAGGCGCGCGCCCATGGGCGTATGTGTATGATCTATTGCCTGTAGCAGGTTGGTGCCCTGCTCATAGCTGCTGTGTACCAGTTCCAGGTTGCGGATAGTAAACCGGTCCATCCACAAAAAGTCGGTGGCTACTATACGTTGCAGGGAGTTTATGTGTTGCAGGTTAGCATGCTCTGTATCTTTCAGGTAATGCAGCGCCACGCCACATGCTACAATGGCAGCCTTTAGGTCTTCTATGCCATAGCCTTTGAGTGATTGTGTCTGGAAGTGTTGCAGCATCAGGTCATAACAATACTGCTCACGAAACACCCATTCATCGAGCTGGAAAGTGTATACCTTGGTATCAAACTGCTCCTTAAAACGCTTGGCCTGCGACTTGGAAATAATGACCTCTGATGGCTGAAAGCTTTGCAGCAATTTATCCATATACTCGGTATTACCTTCGGCTGTATAGAACTCGCCGGTAGTAATATCGAGGAACGCAATGCCGCACATCGGCTCCCCAAGATGCAGCGCCGCCAGGAAGTTATTTGTCCTGTTTTCGAGGAGTTTATCGCTTGTTGCCACGCCGGGAGTTACTAGCTCTGTAACGCCACGCTTCACGATGCCCTTGGTAAGTTTGGGGTCTTCGAGCTGATCACAGATGGCTACACGATAGCCGGCTTTCACCAGTTTGTGCAGGTACGTATCGAGCGAATGGTAAGGGAAACCGGCAAGGTCTACAGAAGATGCAGAGCCATTTGAGCGCTTGGTGAGCGTGATGCCCAATACCCTTGAAGCAATATGGGCGTCTTCGCTGAAAGTCTCGTAAAAATCACCTACCCGGAATAGTAAAACCGCATCGGGATATTTGGCTTTAATATCCTTATGTTGTTTCATTAAAGGGGTTTCCGCCACTTTCTCCTTTGCCATTGCTGCAAATGTAATTGCTTTAAAAATGGCTTTACGGCTTAATTGTGTGTTGGTATAGCTGGGTGGTGTGGATATGTGGATAAGTTTGTAAGCAGTTGATGAGATAGACCAATTTTTATGGGCCTATCCCCACTGTTACATTGATAGTATTAATGGAAAATGATTTAACTTTGAGAGTAGAAAAACAAAAAAAATGGAAGACGCTTTGGTATACAGTAAACTATCCAGGTTGCCAGCTAATCTGCAATCTGAAGTGATAGATTTTATTGATTTTTTACTGAGTAAGGAAGAAAAAAAGCAGCCTGACCGGAAACCAAAATTTGGCAGCGCAAAAGGTATGTTTAAGATGATGCCTGATTTTGATGAACCATTAGAAGATTTTAAAGATTATATGTGATAAATGAAAAATCTTCTTGATACCCATACTTTCATTTGGTTTGTGAATGGAGATAAAGAACTGTCTTCAAAAGCAAAGAAAACTATTGATAATGGAGAAAACTATTTGAGTATAGCCAGTATTTGGGAAATTGCGATAAAAATTAGTGTGAAGAAACTGGAATTATATACTTCTTTTAAGGAAATCAATAATCAATTAAGCAGGAACTATATCAATGTCTTACCTATTTCAATAGAAGATACTTTTGTATTATCCGAACTTCCATTTCATCACAAAGACCCCTTTGATAGAATTATTATATCCCAAAGTATAAGCAATAATTTAACGGTAATATTAAGAGATAAAGAGTTCGATAGTTACGATATCCGGTTGGTATGGTAGTCCTGTAAATTGCGTATCTCCAATATTACTGTAGTACTACAAACTACAACTGCATCGTTGGGATTACGTACGCACGGCATGTTTATAATTTTTAGAGTATTTTTGAATAAACTTGGCTGATATGCAATTTTCAGATCTGGATTTGACAAAATCGTACACTTTATGCCGATTATCTGAAGTGGCAGTTTAGTGAGCGGGTAGAACTGATAAAGGGCCGGATATTTAAAATGAGCCCGGCTCCGGGCAATTTACATCAGCGTATTTCATCAGATTTGCATGGTTTTTTATGGAGTCATCTTAGGGGGAAGGAGTGCAAAGTATTTTCCGCACCATTCGATGTTCGGTTGCCACTAAAGTCGATAGATGATAAAGATATAATTACCGTTTTGCAGCCGGATATTTGTGTGATATGCGACCTTACAAAACAAGATAAACGTGGGTATGCAGGTGCGCCTGGTATTGTAGTTGAGATACTATCTCCCGGGAATAATGTTAAGGAGTTAAAAAATAAGTACGAAATATACGAGCAAGCGGGAGTAAATGAATATTGGATCGTTTCGCCACAAAATGGCACATTAGTAATAAACACGTTGGTAGGAGGGAAATACCAACCATCGCGACAAATGACTTTTGGTGATGTTATTGCATCAACGGTGCTTCCTGGTTTTTCATTAAATTTATCAGAGTTGTTTGAGGCTTCTCTACCAGATGGGGAATAGCCTACTTGCAATATTGCTGTAACATTCCCCCGGCATTTTTATATCCCATATCCATTGCTGTTTTCCAGTCGGCACATGCGCCGGGCATATCTTTTTGGTTCATTCGTATTACGCCGCGGTTGAAATAGGCGAGGCTATCATTATTGTTGATATTGATCAGCGCGTTGTAATCAGCTACGGCGCCGGCAAGGTCTCCCTGGTCTGCTTTAACAATGGCGCGGTTGTAATATGGTTTTGTGAATGAGGGCAGGCTGGCAATCGCCCTGTTATAGTCGCTCATGGCTGCCTTCAGATTTCCTGCTTCGTAATATGCCCATCCCCGGTTATTATAAGCCTCGGGAAGATCATGATTTATCGTCAAGGCGGTGTCATAGTCAAGCATCGCTGCTTTTTTATTTCCAGACTCGTAATATACCCAGCCACGACTATTGTAGTATGGAGCGTAGTTGTGATTTAATTTTATAGCATTGTCATAATCTCTTATGGCCGCTACTATATTGCCGTTTTCTTCAAGCGTTTTTCCCCGATTATAAAAAGCGGTGGGGTATCTTGGAAATAGACGAACGGCCTCGGTATATTTTTGTACCGCACTGTTTTTATCTCCGCTATAGCTTTCAAAATCGCCCCACGAGTTATATACCATTCCGTTGCGCCAGTTGTTACCATTCTTTTCTACAATGTCTGTAAAGAGCGTATCTGTATCTTTCCATTTATCTATGCGGAGCCAGGTTATGATACTGAAGAGAATGGCGATAAAAGCAAACATAGGTCTGATCATTCTTCGCCGCTTTTCATAGTTGTCTGCTACCCATTGCCCGACTATGTAGAATAGCCCAATATAAGGTATGTACGTATACCGCTCTGCCGCAAGTGAGGCGCCAACAGTAATGATCTGCAACATTACGGAGATCGTCACGAAGAAAAATACAATGCCGAATATTGTCTCTTTTCTATAGGCGCTTTTGCGCGCAGCCAGCCATAGAATCAATAGCAGAAAGGGCAGAGACAAGTAGTAATACCAGGGTAAAACATTGCCTGATATATCAGGATAAAAATGAAGTGCGCTTAGATTGGAAGGTGCAATAAGCTCAATAAAATAATATGCAATACCAGAAGTAAAAAGAAAAATTCGGTTTATGACATTGTAGTATACAGATATATCATTAACAGCGCCACCAGAGCTCTGAGATTTGATAGCCAATATACCAAAGACAATCGACAATAGAAGAAATGGTATTTTTCCCGTTAGCGAGTTCGTGTTCAGTTTTCGTTCTTTATACACGTCTATTAAAATAAGCAGTACCGGTAACGTAACAGCTGCGGATTTAGAAAAGAGAGCCGCGATAAAGCACACAAGCGTTAGTATATAATATTTGAGTGTACCGCTGCCGTTCAAATAGCGAAGGTAAAAAATGAGTGCTGCCAGGTAAAATGAACTGTACAGCACATCTTTTAGCTCGGATACCCATGCCACCGACTCTACATGCAGGGGATGAATGGCAAACAAGATAGCAACAACAAGCCCGGTTATCTTTTTACTGCTTAGTTTTTCTGTAAACATATATACAAGCCATACATTAAAAACGTGGAGCAGTACATTGAATAAATGATACGGGAGCGGATCTAACCAAAAGTACTTGTAGATGAAGAGATCTATGAGTGTAGTAAAAGGATGGTAGTTATAATTGCTGAATGAAGTGAAGATTGCGCAAATGCCGTTCCAGCTGAAATTGTGTAAAAACGGATTTTTCAAGATGTAATAGTCATCATCTATGAAAGTAAACCCATTGACGGTGGCTTTTAGGTATAGTAAGGCGGTAAAAAATAATATAGCCGGAACAGCCCATTTAGATATAGGAACAGAAGAGGCCTTTTTCTCTTCTGCTACTGCCGGGTGTGCCGCTGCTGTTGTCTTGTTTTTTTTAGTTGCCATATTCTTAGTTAACGGCAATATTGCTGTAATCTTTGTGCCGCATTCTGATTGCCTAAATCTGCCGATCTTTTCCAGTCTTCACAGGCCCCTGCGGTATTTTTTGTCGCCAGACGAGCCATGCCGCGATAGTAATATGCTGCATTATCATCGGGGTGGAGTTTTATTAAATAGTCATAATCCCCGATGGCCGACTGCAAGTCTCCAGAATTTGCTTTGATAGCCGCCCGGTTAAAATAGGGCTTTTCAAACAAAGGCTCCAGCGCAATAGCTTTACTATAATCCTGTAACGCAGCATTTATGTTGCCGGTATTGTTATAAGCCCATCCGCGGTTGTTATAGGCTTCGGCATAACCAGGTTTTAAGGATATGGCCATGTTATAATCCTGCATGGCAGCATTTACATCGCCCTGCCTGAGGTATAGCCACCCACGGCTGTTGTATGCTTCAGCAAGGTTGGGGCTAAGTAAAATAGTATTGTTGTAATCGCCCATTGCAGCTTTAAGGTCTCCCATTTCTTCATATACATGCGCCCTGCCGAAATAAGCGCTATTTTCAAACTTAAAGTGAGGATTCATTGCTATTGTTTGCGTATAATCATCAAGCGCTCCCCGCAGATCGTGGTTATTGATCCGTGAGTCGCCCCGTAACAGGTAAATATAATTGACATCTATAATTCCCGGGTTTTTGTTTATTACATCGGTTAGCAGTACTTCATCGTCCTTCCATATGGCTATTCGGTTCCAGGTTTGTACAGAATATATGGCTAGTGCCAGGCATAATATGCTAATGGCCGTTGTACCGTATTTTTTTTGCTCAGTTACAATTGTTATCCATTGCCCCGCAATGTAGAAGAACCCAATATAGGATATGTAGGTATAGCGCTCCGCCGTAAGTGCGGAACCCACCGTGATCAGCTGCAGCATTACGGAAATGGCAATAAAAAAGAAGGAGATGCCAAATAGTACTTCCCGGCGCATGGGGTTATCTTTTTTCAGCCGGATAATAAGCCATACAATCAGCGCCAGGAAGGGTAGCGATAAATAATAAGGCCATGGTAAACTGCCCTGCATATTTGGAAAGTAATGCATTGCCGACAGGTCAAACGGCACAATAGCCCTGACCAGGTATAAGGCAATTCCGGAGGTAAAAAGAAACACTCCATTAATAGCTCCGTAATACAACAGCAATACATCTACCGGCCCACCAGCCTTTTGGGCAAAGATGTTGATAATGCCAAATACAAGTGATAACAGCAGGAAAGGAATCTTTTCTGTCAGTGTTTTTTGATTAATGCCCCTGCCTTTATACACATCGGTAGCGAGTAGAAGGATGGGCAAGGTTACAGCAGCAGATTTTGAAAGGAGTGATAGAATAAAAAAGAATAGCGTAAGCCCATATTTTCTGGTTGCCGGGCCTTCTACGTATTGAAGATAGGAATGTAGCGATAGCAGGTAAAATGCTGCATACAGCACATCTTTGCGCTCAGATATCCATGCTACAGACTCTACGTGCATAGGGTGTATAGCAAAAAGGATGGCAACAATGGCCGCGGTTAACCTGTTGCTGCTTAGCTTTTCACAGCAGGCAAAGACCAGCCACGTATTGAGCAAATGCAGCGCCACATTTAGCAAGTGATAAGGCAAAGGATTAAGCCCGAAAAAATGGAACTCAAATAAATAGGTAAGAGTAGTAAGCGGATGATAG
>JABDHF010000026.1:853-32308 GCA_013285595.1 Bacteroidota bacterium | reverse complement strand
ATGCCGTTATAAGCACCCATTTATTTTTGCCGAAAAGATGCAATAAGATCAACGCGCCCAGGCCCGCCTCCAGCCCTATGAAAAACCTTGCAGCCAGTGCCGCCACCCAATGCGGCAGATGCACAAACTCTACCATAGTGTACTCAAAAGCCAATATGGGGAATAGCTTGGTGTAAGCAGAATACAGGAACAGCGCCCCCGTGGCTACAGATAACAGGATGAGAACAATGCGGAAGATCTTTTGCATGGGCGGAACAGCGGTCAAAATTAATAGTAACAGAGCACTATTAATGTTAAAACCTGCACAGTTATAAGTGCGACTTACGCGTCTGTAAAAAATGTTGTATAACTAAAAAAGCTACACCGCAAAGTATAGCTTTTTTAGTCCAGAGTACCGTATACAACTAAATATGGCAAGATGCTGTTGCGTCTACCAGTTGATAGTCGGTTTGTAATGTTGAGCATGCGCTTGAAGCCTGGCTTTGGGTAGTACCTGTACCGAAAGTAGTTTTTGTTGTAGTATCAGCAGAGGCGCCGAATGGCTTGTAGCTGCAGGTGCATGTGTACTGTCCGCTGCTGTTCGTTTTTTTTGTGCAAGAAGCAAAAGCCATCTGACCAAATACCGCCACTATTGCAATTGGGAATAATTTTTTCATAATCGTTTGTTTTTTGTGTGTTTACATTTTTGAGTGAGGGTTAAAAATAGTAATTATTTTTAAAAAACAAATAACTATTACTTAAATTTTCTAATCAAACTAAACCAAATAAATATACCGCCCTATAGAGGCGGTATATTTATTTCTAGCAGTTAAAAAATGTGTATTATAAGTGGCACGTAGTTCCGCCCGGCAGGGTGCTGTTTGCCTGCGATTCGTAATTGTTGCAGCTCTTTTTAGCGTCGCTGTAGGTAGCGTTATCTATGCTATGGGTCTCATCTGCAGAGCCTGCGGCTACTACAGTGGTGCAGGTGCAGGTATAATTTTTCTTGCACGATCCGAATGTTACCAGTGCCATTAATGCTACTGCTGCTGTAATAAATTTTGTCGTTTTCATAGTTTTAGGTTTTTATTATTCTCTAGGTGAATTATGAAAACTATGCCAATATTGGGTGGCGTATGTGAAGATTATCTTTATTTGTGCATTTTGCACAGCTTTAACTTTTGGTGGCGCGGGTTTTTAAAGTGTATAACCGACAACAAAAGAGTTATTTTATGAAACAGATACTGTTCACTATAGCACTCATCGGGTTTACAGCTGCAGGCAGCTCTGCCCAGAATACCAAATCATGCACCTGCCACAAAATGGCACATAAAACCGTGCATCACAAAGCAGTAGGATTAAAAACAACCCAACCACCATTATATACTAACCGTAAGCATAACACCGGAGCAGAAGCGCCAAATGCGTATCGTGGTAATGATGTGTGGCAAGATAATGTAGCGCCTATGAATGGCAATGCAGCGGTTGCCAACTCATCAGTAGAATACAAAACAGAAAGCTCCTATACCGGTAACTACCCTAAACCAACCATACAGGATACACGGGTAGACCCGCGCGAAAACAGTGGCATAAGGCCTCGGGTTGATGATCTGTGTTTATATAATTGCAAGTAAGTAGTCTTGTTATCAAAGTAAGGCTGCCGCTCTGTGAGTGGCGGCCTTCTTTATTTAGTAGCGTTGATCATGAATAACGACCCTTGCTTCATCCTGGGTATAAAACGAAAAATCGCGGTAGCGGTAGTGTACATCTATTATTTCTTCTATGGCATCGGTGATCAGTTCCTTATTTTCCCATTGTGTTATGTCGTGCATCACTTTTTCCAGGCAACCCTTTTTGTAGCTTATTTGCCCTATTACGTGTACCAGTGTCCATCTTACGCGCTTTGTTTTGTCGTATTGAAGTTCGTGCAACAAGGGTAATATATCCTGGGGATGGGTACGGCCCCTCAATTCAATGCCGTGACATATTTCCCTGCGTATCTCTTTATCCGGGTGGTGCAGGTACAGGCGCGACCATTCCAATACAGGTATGGGGTTCTTTTCACCCATTTTCTTCATAGAGCCAATGACTGCATTGCGTACTGAGTGATGAGCATCGAACAGGCCGGTATCGAAAAAGTCTTGCACCAGTTCAAAATCTGTCTTTCCTATTTCTCCGGCGGCATTAATGGCCGTCTGCCTTATTTTGGGGTCGTCTTCTTTTAGCAATGTCCTTAAACTGTGGAGAATAGCTTTCTGTAGCTTTTTATCAGCAAGATATAGCCTCCCTATAGCGAGGTACCCAGTTTTCCGTATATAAGTGTCTTCATCAGCAAAGTAGCGGAGCAGATAGATTGTCCGTCCTGTACGGATGTCCCCATCAATATGTCCGGATATTTGCCCAACCAGTACATTGCGTTGCTCTTTGGGGAGGTCGTAAAAGCCCATAACAGGTTTTAGTGTGCAGAATAAGCGTTTATAACTTCCCTTTCAAAGCGGCTAAAGCGGGCATCGAGTTGTGCTTTCAGCTTGTCTTTTATGCTTTCTTCCTTAATAAAGCTGTAATCAACGCTGTTATACACGTATTGCTTAATTTCTTCGTAAGAAACATCTTTATATCGCTCTGCCAGTAACACATATTGATGGGTGAGATTACTGCGCAATACACCGGCATCGTCTGTGTTAATGGTAATGGGCACGTGGAATTTTCTGTACAGGCTTAATGGATGCGCGTCATTTTTTACCTTCAGAATGAATTCATTACTGTAAAGATTTATCTCAATAGCAATGTTGTTTTTGGCCATGTACCGGAGCAGTTCATAGCTTTTGTGCTCATAGGCCATATCTACCCCATGGCCTATGCGGTTTGCGCCTGCTATATGCACAGCAGCGTTTATGTGCCAGGTTAGGTCTTCTGGTTTCACCATCCCCAGGGCCAGTTCGCCGGCGTGCATGGCGTACTTTACTTTCGGGTATTTTTTGTGGCAATATTTGAACATTTCCATGTGCAGCCAATAATCTCTCATAGATATTTCGTTGTCTTCGGGTGCCACAATATTCACCCCCACAATAAGCGGGCAGGAGTTGGCAGACTCAAATGCCACTACCAGACTTTTAAACACGTCCACGGGTGGTACTACTCTAACCACATAATTTTGGTAGCGCATGGTAAATACAGAGTCGTCTATTTTCAGTCGGTGGTGCGTAGCTGTCAGTTCTTCGTTAAAAACAGTTGCACAACTGCCTGCATTATTATCTTCTATCAGTTTATATAGTTTGTCTAGTTGTTTAATGGCCAGTGCTTCGTCTCTCTTCGTTTGGGCTGTTTCCAGCAGGTGGTTATAGCTAGTGTCGATCTTGTTGAGGCTACCGCATGGTATACTCGTAAACATGGTTTCTATATAGGTCACATTCTCAGTGAGCGCCCTTCTTTTCAGTTCCAGCAAGCCAGTGTCAAGCCGGCCAGCGCCTTTATTGGCAATATTAAACGCCCCGAATGTCTCGAAAAACTGTTTGTCGCTGGGATAACTTATGCCGTTATAATCTTTTACCGACCATTTTTGTATTAGCTTTTGCTTGTATGCAGGAAGTGTTCCTTCTTTATCCAGTTTCGAGAAATGCGCCCATTCATCGCCATCGGGTGCAGCGGTTCTTACTTCGAGGGTGTTTTCATTGATCACATAATCTTTATCTACTACATAGTTGATGTATGTCTCCGCATATATAGATCCGCTAAAGTGGTTGTGCAGGTCGCCGCCTTTGGGCATCTGTTGGAAAAAAGCAGTTAGCTCCGCCTCATTCTTCCTGATGCTTTCGAAGTATTTGTCTATGGTTTGGGCGCTAAGTGTAAAGGATGATACTGAAAATAGGATGGATAATAGCTGCTTCATATAGTCAATTGTATTGCCAAGATACAATACTTTACAAACGGGCATAAGAAAACCCGGCAATTTTAGTATTGGCCGGGTATCTCTGTATCTTTTCGCGGCAGGGTAAGCCTTACCTCTACAACTTGCACTTTTGGGTTTTGACTTTTGCCTTTTAACTTATTAACCGATATCCAGCAGCTCCACTTCAAATATCAGGGTGCTGTTAGGGCCAATAGTAGGGCCTACCTGCCTGTCGCCATAACCCAGGTGCGGTGGAATAAAGAAACGCCATTTGCTGCCTGTCGCCATCAGCGGCACACCTTCTGTCCAGCCTTTTATCACGTGGCCAAGGGGAAAGTTAGCTGGCTTGCCTCTTTGCACAGAGCTGTCGAAAATGGTCCCATCAATCAAAGTACCATGATAGTGGCACGTAACAGAGTCAGCTGCTGTAGGTTTTGGCCCTGTTCCCTGTGTCATGATCTCGTACTGCAAGCCACTTGGCAATTCAGTAACGCCTGGTTTTTGCTTATTCGCTGCCAGGAATTCTTGTCCGGCCTTAAGGTTTTCGGCTGCTTTTTCTTCTTTCATCTGGAATAATCTATCTGTTATGCCCATTGAGAATTTTTGTACAAATATATCTAAAAAGTTGTTTGCCAGCCCATAACAGGACATAAATGTGGTGAATGTTAATTACTTTGTTTGAAAATATTTATAGGTTTTTAAGGATCCGGTAAAATCTGGCATAGAATTTTCTGTGAATAAATATAAACCTGCACACATGCCCCAATATCACTACCTGATACCTGAACAGCAAAAAGGGCTGGAAAAGAACCTGGAATACGCCTTTGTTTGCGATAGTACCGAAGAGGCAGAAGACTGCTTTGTAGATGCAAAAGAGCGGCTAATGGACGTAAATAACTGGAATAAGTATGGCGGTATAGATGAGCTTGAGTTTAAGCTGAGCGACAGCCATGGCAAGGAAATGCACCGCCATGCACGCAAAAGCGACCATATAAAGATAGCAACGGAAGGTGGTAGCGGAGAACTGGACTGGGTGGCTATAGAGGCTATAGAGTATGATGACTACCCCGATCAGGGCATGGAAACATTTGGGATGAGGTTGCATCCGTCGGCTGACCCTGTGAACAAAATAGAGGGGAGCGCAGCTTATTCGCTGGCAGATAATGCTACCAGCACCTTTGTGATACTGCGCAGGGGTAAAAAGCTACTGGCTACTTACCACGGGCGGAATGATGGAGGATATACTGATGCAACTAAAGGGGAGGGTAGCCAGGCGTGGCTGGGCCTTACCGACCTGCAATGGGCTAACCTGATCAGCGGAATAGCTGAGCCGGGTATGATAAAAAGATAGAGCACACAAAAAAGATAAAGGATACACGATGTGTGTATCCTTTATATATATTCAATGCTTTGGTATTATGCTTTTACTTTAGCTGCTGCCTTAGCTTTAGCCTTGTCAGAAACGTGTATTTGTTTCTTTTCCTTGATACGTGCAGACTTACCAGAACGCTCGCGGAGATAGAACAGCTTGGCGCGGCGTACGCGGCCTGACTTGTTCAGCACGATGGAATCAATGTTTGGAGAGAAAAGCGGAAACAAACGCTCAACACCTACTCCGTCAGATATTTTACGAACAGTGAAAGTTTGCGTAAAGCCACGGCCCTGACGCTTTAAAACGTCGCCTTTAAAAGACTGGATACGCTCTTTATTACCTTCAATGATCTTATAATTGACTGTTATATTATCGCCGGCCTTAAATTTTGGATGTTCTTTTTTGCCGGTAAGTTGTTCGTGTATAAAAGCTACTGCCTCCATTGTTATGATTTTTTTCGGACTGCAAAGGTAACATAAATTTTATGTTTTACACAAAATATTTATCTTTTATTCCGGAGTTATTCCCATCATTCCATTTCTGCACAAAAAGAATGCCGCGGGTAAAGTAAATAACTGTAAAGCAGAAATGTAACAGCATTGCCATTACTGAACTTTCGTTGCGGCAAAGGTAGGGTTTAATGCCTTGTAATCCGTAGCTTTGCTGCCATTTTTAAATGGTAAAGATAGCCAATATAGAGCTGGGAGATTTCCCCTTACTGCTTGCACCTATGGAAGATGTGAGCGACCCGCCGTTTCGTGCCGTATGCAAGGATAACGGTGCTGACCTAATGTATACTGAGTTCATATCCTCAGAGGGGCTGATAAGGGATGCTATAAAAAGCCGGCAGAAGCTGGATATCTTCGACTACGAAAAACCTATAGGCATACAGATATTTGGGGGCGATGAAGATGCTATGGCGATGTCGGCTAAGATCGTAGATGCTACAAACCCGGATCTGCTGGATATTAACTTTGGGTGCCCGGTGAAAAAAGTGGTGTGTAAGGGCGCAGGTGCCGCAGTGCTAAAGGATATAGACCTGATGGTGCGCCTTACGAGCGCCTGCATACGCTCTACAAGCCTGCCGGTAACCGTAAAAACCCGCCTGGGTTGGGACAATAATACCAAGAACATAGAGGAAGTAGCTGAGCGCCTGCAGGATATAGGCGTAAAAGCCCTCTCCATACATGGCCGTACCCGCCAACAACTGTATAAAGGCGATGCCGACTGGACGCTGATAGCTAAGGTGAAAAACAACCCACGTATACATATTCCCATCTTCGGGAATGGAGATATTGACAGCCCGCAGAAAGCCCTGGAATATAAGAACAGGTATGGTGTAGATGGCATAATGATAGGCCGGGCGGCGATAGGCTACCCATGGATATTTCGCGAGATAAAGCACTACATAAATACTGGTGAAACATTAGCACCACCCACTATCGCTGAAAGGCTGCAGGCTTGCCGCAAGCATTTGCATGGCTCTACATCGTGGAAAGGCCCAAAGGTGGGCATACTTGAAATGCGCAGGCACTATGCCAGCTACCTGAAAGGACTATCGCACGTTAAGGAGTTTCGTAACCGGCTGGTAACTACTGAAAACCTGGGCGAAATAGAGGATATACTTTGTGAGGTGGAGGAGCATTATTCATCCGTATCATTACCTGTGGAGTACGTATGAGTAGGATAGTATATTTATTATTACTGGCTGTTGTATTCGGTGTAATCTTCACTGCTTGTAAAAAGAAGAAGAATGCGTATCCGTATTTTATGACTTCTAATTTTACAACCGGCACATTCAACGCAGAGTTCAAAGCAACCAAGTTAGCTGCAGTAGACACCACATGCTTTTCTTCTCATGAGGTGATTTCTATAAATGCATATGATAGTAATGCCAGGTCATGGTCATATGTCCCGAACGAGATCGCTTTAGATATTGATAATTATTCAGGTCTTGGGGAATATAAAATTGATAGTTTAGGTAACGCTGACTTGTATTTCTTTCTGCCCGAGAATGGAGTATTTATGTCTAATAATCCCAATAGTTATATTCAATACGCTGCCACAAGCGGATTCGTTACTATAACTTCAAAAACAACGAATAGTATTCAGGGAAGCTTCACAGTCACAGATGGCTCTCTTGTTTTATCAGGTACTTTCAATGCCCCTATCAAGCACTAACAAGCGGCTATTATTTAAGATATCAATTCGATGTTCCTACTTTCCTCTAACTGCTAAGCCACTTTTTTGTAAATTAATCTTATTTTTGTTCCACTTTAAGTTAACTTTACACCGGCAAATACATGGAACTTGTCAGGCAATTAATCTTTTATAAGGAATATTTTATTGAGTTCTTTGATGGGCAAACCGATAAGGTTAAAACCAAAATTGATTATGTTTTATTTGTACTAACTCATGCTGATAGGGTTCCAGAGAAATTTCTTAAGCATATTGAGGGAACAACAGGTTTGTATGAAATACGTGTTGAAGCAGGCCGCGACATTTTCAGGATTTTTTGCTGCTTTGATAAAGGAAAAATTGTTGTTTTATTCAACGGGTTTCAAAAAAAGTCGCAAAAGACACCGCGTCAGGAAATTGACCTCGCATTAAAGATCATGAATGAATATTTTTTAGAGAAAAATAAATTATGAAAGTAAGTACAAATATTACCACTTTTGACGAGCATCTTACCGAGCGGTATGGAGAGAGAGGCACATCAAAGCGAACTGAGTTTGAAATTAAAGCCAAAGCTTTTTTAATAGGAGAAGTTATAAAATCAGAAAGGCATTTGGCAAACCTTACCCAGGAACAACTTGCAGAAAAAATAGGTGCAAAGAAAAGTTTTATTTCACGTATTGAAAATGGCAAAGCGGATATTCAGCTTTCTACATTATACCGGATTTTAGAGTTTGGCCTGGGGCGGAAAATAGAACTATTGGTACACTAACAATGACCCGTATAGGCCTCATATCAGATACCCACAACTACCTTGATGATGCGGTGTTCAAGCATTTTGAGCAGTGCGATGAGATATGGCATGCAGGCGATTTTGGGACTGCTGCGATAGCTGATAAGCTGAAGGCTTTTAAGCCACTAAGAGGAGTATACGGCAATATTGATGGCTACGATATAAGAAGTGAGTTTCCTGAAGTACTACGGTTTACATGCGAAGAGGTTAATGTGCTGATGATACACATTGGCGGCTATCCCGGCAGGTATACGCCTTTGGCAAAAGCAGAACTTGAGAAGCAGCCCACACAGCTATTTATTAGTGGGCACTCCCACATTCTTAAAGTTATTTACGACGACAAACTAAAGTGCCTGCACATGAACCCCGGCGCTGCCGGTACCCACGGGTGGCATAAAGTGCGCACGCTCATCCGGTTTGCGGTAGATGGTAAGGATATGAAGCAGTGCGAGGTGATTGAGTTGGGGAGTAGACACTCGTAAACCAAACTTTTATCCCGTCTTTCTATGCAATCAAAATTGCTCTATGAGCGCATAATAAGGGAAAAAATAGACGGGGTAGAAGGTGTTGGAGTAGTTAGTGCTGACACAAATTATCTGTCCATTATTGTAAAAGATTTTTATCGGCCGCCCTATGGTATTTATCGTCTTAGTAAGGTGGTAATCGTACGTAGAATAGGCAAGAATGCTATTTCCACGGGTGCTGGCATATATTAATTGGTTTGTACTGTCAAAAGTAAAAGATGAATAATTGGAAGATGAATAAAGGTCACTTGCGTGAGGAAGGGTCGTTATGTAAGTTGAATTTTTGTCGTAAATCACACCTGTACTACCAAAGATAATTCTATTGCCATCGGGAAAAGCTTCAAACGGCTGCGGCTCGTATGTTCCACCCATAACGCTGACTGGGCCCATTGACACGAAATGCCCAGCTGCGTCGAACGTAAAATATCTTGGCCCCCAGTCGTAATCGATACTAAATATCGCCAAATTGCTATTAGGGGCCATCCGGAGAAATGTACTGCCGCTGCCTGTAAAAAGGTCGGCCCTAGTGGAGCTTATCTGTGTTTTAGTAGATCGGTTGTATGATATTATTTGCTCGTTGCCGGCAAAAAATAGCATACCATTATAGGAAACAACATTTGATTCAATCCCTAAGTTTATCTGGTCTGTCTGGACCAGGTTACTATTGTAAATTAATAACAAACCATCTTTGCGTGCTACATATAATTCAGGCATGCCATTATTCGTACCTAAAGTACATGACAGTATAGGTGCTCCGGTTGATATTTGATTTAATAGCTTTTTATTTTGAACATCATAAACGGCCATATCTCCAGTATTGTTATACATATATATCATATTTGCGTTTCTGTCGAATACGGCATCTGTAGGAACAATATTAAAGAATGTTATATCATTTCTTGTCACAACTGCTTTGTTACTAACTATGCTTCGGTTTGCATACAAAATCGCTTCCACATGATACTGTGCATATGGTTCCAACAGGAACGTATCGGTATATTGTGTGGTATTTTTATCGATGCTTATACGTTGAAAATTGTGAGATGGATTTGCAGTATCCAGCACTTTTACCAAGCTATAGTTCATTAATGAATCATTTGCCAGTGCGGTCCAACTTATCTTAATTGAGTTTCCCGTTACAATTGGGGTTGCCATCACAATTTGCTCAGAAAATATATTGGGTGGTTTTTTACTCTTTTTGCAAGACGGAAATATTAATAATGCCAGGTAAAAAAACAATAGAGTTTTTAATGTGATGTTCATGCAATGTCTTTTGATGGGCTAATGTATAAAAAAAAGATAAAAATAATAAGGTTATGTATACCAGGTTGCCACAATACTATTTCGTTGCCCGGCATAAGGTATGCACCCTCATCAGGTTTGTGATAGACGGGAAAGATATGAAGCAGTGTGAGGTGGTAGAGCTGGGGAATAGATGAAATGGTTGATATTAAAATTGCTCAACGAAACAAGTGGCTTTGAGATTTTGAAAACTGGGGTCATTGCTGGTGTTGCTTACACAAATAATTGAGCCATTATTGTAGAAAACTTTTACCGGAAAACCTTTCGTTTTTATTGAGGTTGACAGTTGGTAATTGGCCATAGAATATGATTGAATGGTGCTTGAGCTATTGGCGGCATATATTAATTGATGTGTAGTATCGAAATCGAACGAGGTAAATGAATTACTACCTCTAGGTAGTGAAGAGATGACATAAAAGCTGTCGTTACATACAATTCCCTCATTTGAGTAAATTATTTTGCTCCCGTCGGGAGACATCTCCACAATGGGGCTAGAGTAAACAAGTGTAGGATAGCCGTAACCCTGATTTGAAATAAAAACACCGCCACTGGTGAATTTGTAAATGCTAAAGCTTATGCTATTAAAGCTTATTATTTCTGTATTGCTTTTTGGCAATACCTTCATTGCATTCTGGTTGCCAATTGTCTGCGAAACCGGTAGTTTATTAACACGGTTATATGCCTGCATATATAGGTAACTGTTAATATAAAGTATTCCACTGCTGCTGACAACGCTACCCAAATTACCGCCGATATTTATCTGGTCAATTTGCGTTAATGTGGCAGCATCGTAAATAAATAACCAACCATCGCTACGCGGTACATACAATTCTTTTTTACCATTAAATACATCAATAAAGCAATATCCATTCATTGCATTTGCAGTTATTTGTTTCAAAATTTTATCGGTAGTAACGTCATATAAAATAAAATTCCCATTGCCGTCATAGAGATAAAGCAGGTTGAGCTCCTTATCACACAACACATCAATGGGGGTGATACCCATGAAATTAATATTTGCGCGGTCTACAATTACTTTATTACTGGATATCGTTCTTCCAGAAGAAAGTTGGGCTACAATATAGTATTGAACATATGGCCTTAACGAAAAATAGTCTGAATATTCGGTGTTTTTATATGCCGAGAAATAGCCGAACATTGCGCCTGCTATACTGTCATAATTAAACATTACTTTATAATCCACCAACGAATCATTTTCTAGTTTGGTCCAACTAAGCTTAACAGAATCACCAGTTATTACAGGGGTAAACAACGTAATCTGCTCAGACGCCGGGTTAAAAACAGGAGTAGTAGTATTATTCTTACTTTTCTTACAAGAAAGCATTGCTACAATAGCGAAGCAAATAAAAAAAATGGTATTGATTCTTTTCTGCATCTTAATCGGTTATAGGGTACAAATAAAGTAATAAAAATTTGAAGTATGCTCTCAGGAGTGAATAAAATTTATGTGTGTGCATAATTAAGAAGAACAATGCTTTGGGAGCCTTATTTTTGCAATACACAACTGGTGCTTATGGTAAAATGGTCATTCAGAATTACGGTATTCTTATCCTGTATTATTCTTAATGAGGTCTCTGCCCAAACGATAGAAGACCGCACGCTCGGCCCCAAACCCACCCTCAAAATAGAAAGCCTCAGCCCCGCGGGGCATTGCGACAATCAGCAGCTTACCTTTTTTGCTCCATGGGCCGATCATTACGAGCTGTTTAAGCGAAGAAGCGATACCGGCTGGATTAAGGAAAATAAGCCAACGAATACATGGTCGTCGCAAATGCTGAAGCCCGGCGTTACGGGTATGATCTATAAAAAGCTTGATGAACAGGGGACCTTTCAATTTGTAGTAAAGGCCTATAAAGGAAATAACTACAGGGTAAGTGACACCATAACCCGGCAACCCTGTATGCCCTGATCAATTTCATTATGTCTCATTTTTTTGTTATCAGGCATTTCACATAATGACCAAATTATATTAGGTTTGATACATGATCGTAAGATGCTTAGCTATTCGCATCATGGTATTGCTATCTCTTATCCTGTGTACACTGCGTGTAGCGGCACAACCGTTGCTGCCAGAAATAGCAGTTATTTACCAGGATGGTAAAGCAATAGTTTCGTGGAACTGCCAGTACGATAATGTGAAGTCAATAAAGATACAACGCTCTGCAGATAGCCTGCGGGATTTTTACACCATAGGCTTTGTGGAGAATATAAGAAAGGGCCCGCAGGTGTATGTAAACTATCACCCCATGGATGGCGAAAACTGCTACAAGGTTGATGTTGCGTTTGTGTCGGGGCTGGAGTGGAGCAGTAATAGCTATTGCCTGGTTGTGGATAGATCAAAGCCGACGGAAGCACCCACGGTTAGATCGAAACCTAAGCTTGTTGCTAAAGATAATTCATGGACAAAAGAAACGTCACAAGGATCTCCCTTGGCAGCTAAAACAACGACCACTGTATTGCCTGCTACCACCCGCTATGCTAAGAAAAAGACGGGCAGCACATTAAAAAGCCCCGAGCGGGAAAACGGAACATACGGCGGCAGCGCTAATACTGGTGCGGCATACACTCCGGCCAAGCCTGCGCAATCAAATTATGCAACGACAAATGAGTACGGCGCACCACTAAAAAGTATGGTGGCAGACGCGCCTGATACAGCACACAGAACCAATGCCACTGCTGTAATATTACCGAGCCAGAAATCAGACACCGCCGCAGCAAAAAATATAGTACTTGCAGATAATAGCCCGGCAGAAAAACCGGCGCCAAAAGTAGATACCGTAGCGAACTTCTCTATCACGGGGTATATCGATGCTTACTACGCATACTATACAGATTCTGTTGGGCCGGGGAATTTTCAGAAATTTCCGTCTACATCGCCGCGAAACAATGCGCCATCGCTTAATACCGCCCAGTTGGCGGTGCAATATACTGCCGATAAAATACGCGCTATGGCGGTCTTCCATTTTGGCGATATAGCATCGGCCACATGGGCGCCTGCGCCATATACTAACATTATGGAGGCGCATTTTGGGGTGAAGATCTTTAGCAAGCTGTGGATAGATGCAGGGTTTTTCCGGACGCACTTTGGTACCGAGTACTTGCTGCCCGCAGAGAATATAACCAGCTCAGTGGCGATAGGCACTTACTATGAACCATATTATGAAAGTGGTATCAAACTCAACTTCGACCCTACTGCAAAATTAGAGATCAACCTCTTTTTGCTCAATGGCTACAATGTATTTATTGACAACAATAATAAGAAGTCTTTTGGCCTGGGTGTTACTTATGCCCTCAATGCTAATGCGGGTATTGGCTACACCAATTATATAGGCGACGATAGCCCGGTAGGTGATTCTGTTGCCCACCTGAGGATAGCGCATAATGTGTTCTTCAACTACCAGTACCACAAACTAAAGCTGCAGGTAGGTGGCGACTATATAACCCAGCAAAACTCAGACCTTGCCACCTCAAAGAAGACCGCAGCAGCTTACAGCGGCCTTGCCACATTCAGGTACCAGTGTACCGGCAAGCTAGGCGTGTATACCCGTGGCGAAGCGTTCCAGGACAAGCAGGGCTACCTCTCCGGTGTTATTACCGACAAGGACGGCAAGCAGGGCGGCTACCAGCTATGGGGCGCTACCCTTGGCCTCGAATTTAAGCCTACCGACGAATCTTATATCCGCCTTGAAGGCCGGAGGTTGCAAATGAGCGAGAATCAGTATATCTTTAACTACGACGGCCAGCAATACAACTATCGCTACGAGGTGATGATCAATGCAGGGGTGACGTTTGACCTGTTGAGAAGCGTTAGAACAAAGTAGTCGTCTTTTAAGTCGTAAGTTATGCTCACGGCTTATCAATTACAATTTAGGCCGACATTTCTAACATCTAAATACTAAAAACCAAATGGCAAACTTCGACACCGGCTCCACGGGCTTTATGCTCCTCGCCACAAGTCTTGTAATGTTGATGACCCCTGGCCTCGCGTTCTTTTACGGTGGCCTTGCCGGTAAGCGAAACATACTGGGTATTATGATCCAGAGTTTCGTGTCTATGGGTATTACCACTATTATGTGGTATGTGTGTGGGTACTCGCTGTGCTTTAGTGGTAATGAGATGGGCGGTATTATTGGCGACTTCCACAAATGTTTTTTGCACGGGGTCAATTTGAATACGCCGTTTCCCGGCAACCCTAAGATACCTGAGTTTGTATTCTTTGCTTACCAGATGATGTTTGCCATCATTACCCCTGCGCTGATAACTGGTGCATTCGTTAACCGTGTTACCTTCAAGAGCTACCTGATATTCCTGGTGGTGTGGCAACTGTTTGTGTACTATCCGTTTGCACATATGGTGTGGGGCGGCGGCCTGCTGGCCCAGATGGGTGTGCGCGACTTTGCCGGCGGTATAGTGGTGCATGCTACTGCGGGCTTTGCGGCGCTGGCATCTGTGATCTATGTAGGCAAGCGTAAAGACACTGACTCCCCGCCCAATAGCATACCGCTGATAGCTATAGGCACCGGGCTGCTGTGGTTTGGCTGGTATGGCTTTAATGCCGGCAGTGAGCTGGATGTAGATGCCATTACCGCGCAGGCGTTCATTAATACCGATGTGGCAGCATCGTTTGCGGCCATTACCTGGCTTATTATAGAATGGAGCCTGGTGAAGAAGCCTAAGTTTGTGGGGCTGCTTACGGGTGCGGTTGCGGGGCTGGCTACCATTACCCCTGCGGCAGGTTTTGTATCGCTCAATGCCTCTGTGATCATAGGTATATCTGCCGGTGCGGTGTGCTACCTGGCGGTACACTTTAAGAACCAGCGTGGCTGGGACGATGCCCTTGATGTATGGGGCGTACACGGCATAGGCGGCTGCCTGGGTACTATACTGCTGGGCGTGTTTGCGGCAAAGTCGATAAACCCCGGCACCGAGAATGGCCTTAAGTATGGTGGCACCATGTACTTCTTCCACCAGGTGCTGGCGGTAGTTGTTGCCTGTGCGTATGCCTTTGTATTCAGCTATGTGATGCTCGTGGTCATTAACATGATCACCAGGGTGAAGGTAGGGGAGGAAGAGGAGATACGTGGCCTGGACACTGCTATACATGGCGAGCAGGCTTACGATGCTGGCGTCTTATAAGTTAAAGGTTAAAAGTGAGCACCAAAAAGTTTGACCGGCGGGCTTGGCTCGCCGGTTTTTTTGTTGTGCTGATTGGCTACGCCGATGCATTGATAAAATGATTATCTTTGGGAAATGGGACTGATATATGCCGACCTGGAACTTGCCAATCCTGCTAAAGAGGAACTTATACCTATAAAGGCACGGGCGCTTGTAGATACGGGCGCACTGTTCCTTTGCATTCCCGAGCATATCGCTACCCAGTTGAAGCTCAAAGAATTTGAGCAGCGTGAAGTAACTGTAGCGGATGGCCGTAAAAAGTTATGCAGCTATGTAGGGCCTGTTCACTTAAAATTTGCTAACCGCCAGTGCCTTACCGGTGCTATGGTAATAGGCGAGGAGGTACTGCTTGGTGCCATACCTATAGAAGACATGGACCTCATCATCCACCCGGCTAAACTAATGCTAATGCCTAACCCGGAAAATCCCAATATACCGGGTGCTATAGTGAAGTAACTTATCCTTTATTTTATTGCATGTATAGTAGTTTTGTATTTTATAAAATCATTATGCGAAATTGAACGATTGCCTGTAGCGGGTTTCAGGTTGATTTATGGGGAGGAGATGATATGTTTTTACTGCTATGGAGATGGTGAGTTATGGATTGTGTTTTTAATTAATTTTTTATTCGGAAAACTTAGTAAATGTTTTTCCATTCCATTTGTATAAGCGCATTCCATCGGCAGCGAACCAGATATTGCTTTGTTTATCTTCTAAAACGGGATATGTTTTCCTGTCGGGAAGGCCATCTTTTTCTGTTAGGATTTTGAGGTTTTTTCCATCGTAGCAGCCTAGCCCTTCGCGGGTGTCAAACCAGATGTGTCCAAATTTGTCTTTTAATATCAGATCCTTATCTCCATCTTTCTTATTAAAAACGTTTTTTACAAACGTTTTTCCGTCGCAGCGGCATAGATAACTGCGGGTGGTGGCAAACCAAAGAGCGCCATTGTTATCTTCTACAATGCGGTTTACCCGTCCCACCTCTTTTTCGGTTGCAACCTTGGTCAGCGATCTGCCATCATAGCGAGAAATACCCTCGGTAGCGCAGGTGCCGAACCACATATTGCCGGACCTATCCTCCAGGATCGTGAATACGGCTTTGAGTTGCTGGGAATCTTTATTGCTGATACCGGCATCATCTAAAAAACGGGTAAAGTATCTTCCATTGTAGCAATAAAGGCCGGCGTCTGTGCCGAACCATATCATTCCTTTTTTATCCCGCATGATAGCCCATACACCGTTCTGAAGCGGTGGGTTATTGCTATTTATATGATCTAAAAATGGGGAGGGCGCAGTAGTCAGCGTGATGGGGATGTTGGTAAAGTTTTTTCCGTTGTAGCGGTTGAGGCCGGTTTGTGTGCCCACCCAAATATTGCCAGCGCTATCGCCTAAAATGGAATATACAATGTTATTATCCAACCCATCTTTTTGGGTAAAGTTGGTAAAGGTTTTTCCGTCATAGTAAAACAGTCCTTCGCCATTTGTTCCAAACCAGATGTTGTCTTCTTTGTCTTGCATACCACAGCCGACAGAAGCGGTTGTAAATGCATTATGGGCTTTCGGCAACATTGACGTTTTTGTTGCCGACCTATTTCCTGGGGTATTGTTTTTCGTTTGCCCGCTGCAAGACGTAAACAACATCAATGCTAACAACAATTGGAACAATTGCTTCATAGATTAAATGTAAAATGGGAAAGTTTAGGTAATCGTTAAGACCGGGTTTCTCTCCGGTAGGGTTTGGTTGGTTAACTTTTTATTGCGTGGTGTTTTATTTTATGTGTAGTTAGTCGAATTTTAAATTAAATTTATATTATGTAAAAGTGACCGCTTGCTGGGTAAGGGTTTTAGGGTGTTTTCTGGGGAGAAGAACACGTGTTTTTACTGCTATGTGGATGGTTAGTTATGCATTTGATTTTTATTCGTGTATTTTTTGCCTTTTGGCTGAAACGAAGTTAGTGGGTGGCAATAGGAGTGGGAGAGAAGTGTTTCGGAAGCGGACCTTGGATCGGTGGGAAATACCCCAGTTATACAAAGACGCACGGCATAAGGAAGAAATAAGACAGCATTAATTGTAACGCTGTCGCAATTATTATTCTATTGGCGGCATTCCTATTCTCATTCCACATTTTCCATTGTCCAATCAATTTAAATGCTAACCATGCACCTATGTACTCAAATTTATTTTGGGACATAAGAATTGGGAATGAATAAAGTTCAAATGTGCCAATTGCTGTATTATACCAACTGTCGGGATATGGTTCTACTTTTGAGAAGCCACAAAAAATCTTTCTGAATCTTCCCGCAAAGTTTATCGAACTGAAGAAAGCTATTTTGTTCTCCATTTCTGGATGTTTCGCAAGCCTATTTGGAACATAATATTTGTATTCATTAGCTCTAAGTAAGCTGAAAAATAATCGCATCAATAAAGTTGAGACAATTATTATCGTCCAATACAAGAATGAATTTTCAATTTGAAAATGATCCATACTTTAAAAAAGCTACTCTAAGATAGCTTTTTTTATGCATAAAGTCTGTACGCAACTTCGTTGCACCATTCCCGATACATGTAGCCGTATATGTTTTGTATTATTACATGTTGTTCGTGGTAAAACTCAATTCGATCTAGCAGGTCTTGTGTGCTAACATCTTTTAATTTACTGTTTTGATATTTCATTTTACAAAAATACGAATAAAAAAATAATGTGAATAGCATATTTTAAATGTATGTCATTTGCAAAATGATATTGGCTGTACATAAAGAACTTACAGCAAAGCAGCAAAAAAAACGCCAACAAAGGCTATTTGATTTTAAGTTTGTAGATTCTTTATATTTTATATATTTATGTATTCTTGAGTTAGAATAGAAAGGTAATCAGCAAAGAATTTCCCCATTAATCTTCCTTTCATATCAATACAATAGAAAAGAACTTCAGCCAACAAGCGAGATTCTTCTTTTGAATATGGGTAATCAGTTTCCAAGCCTCCCCTGAAATAATCCCCAGCCATTGAAACTGTGAACATTGTACCCAAGCAAAGAGTTTCTATTTTACCGAAGATGAAGTATCTAATTGTATGCATATGTTCAATTATAAATTTCGCATCAGGATATTTAGAGCTATTCGTAGAAGTGTATATTATATGTTGTACTATGGTCTGTGCTTTTTCAGAAGATTTTATCTTTTCAATAGTTTCAACAAGTTTCCTATCCCCAAATTCTTTTTGATATAAACGAAGAAATTCACCTGCTATATAATAAGGTGCGCAATCTTGTACCTGTTCCCTAGTGATCATTTGTGGTAATTTAAGACTTAAATTAGATAAGCCAAAATAGTATTTTATTAGAAATATACGCTGTGAATTAAGAAAAGTTGGTAACTCCGATTTAGCATTACGTATAACCTCAGCACGTCCCGGTTCAACAACGCTCTCAATGACCTTACTCCGATTCGCATTTTTATTTGTATTTCTTCTCAAGAAACTTCGACCTATCCTCTTTATAATCAAAATCAGCAGACAACTTTAATACACCCGATAGGCTTTTAACCAGCGGAGTAAAGTCTTCCTTCGCTGGTAACTTTCCTTTCTTTATAACCCGCTTAGATTTCATGTGAGCATTATTGCTAACAAAGATAAGATATGTTCTTATGTAATTCTTTCACTTGCTTTTTCCTTCATACCTTTAGTTTACTAAAGCAGATAAATAAACGAAATGCATAAAATCACAAAACACGTAGCAAGAAAAAATACCCTTGTCCTCCCCAATAATAGGCCTGTAATGCAAGCCTGTAAGGGATCATAATTTTGCAAATAGTGAAAATCCGTAGCGCTACGTGAATAGCGCTTACATAATGCATAAATAATAAAGTGTGGATGCCTCACTGCACTATATTTCAATTCACTTTTCTTTGCTAATTTTAATATGGACTTATTTAATACTAGCCATGCAAAAGCTAAACAAAGAATTTACAGCAAAGCTGCAAAAAAGCCCCAGCAAGGGCGGCTGGACTTATGTTGTTTGGCCGGAGTCGGTGGACTTTTTTGGTACCCGTGGGCTTGTAAAGGTGAAGGGTACTGTTGACGGCCATCCGCTTAAAAGTTCATTTATGGCAATGGGTGATGGAAAGCACAAACTCCCCATAAAGGCTGCCATACGAAAAGCGATAGGTAAAGAAGCCGGAGCAACGGTTACGGTGAAATTGACTGAAAGGATAGAGGAGTAAGTGGTATAACTGTCCTGCTTTAATCCTAACTTGCGTTTCTCCCTCTGCAATTATTTGCAATTTTTTTATTTATAATCTTCACAAAATAATATAGTTATAATTAAGTGTCTTTGTTAATTGTTGCCTAATTAATCTTGTTTGCAGGGTTAAAGGGCCTACCTTACTTATGTGGTAATGGTATCACACTCAATTTTATCAAACAAATGACTATGAAAAACGTGTTTCCGATCTCAGCAGTGGTATTAGTTGGATTAATGGCGAGTTGCAGTAAAAGCCAGGACGCTACGGGTTTAGCGCCGGGCATGGCCACAGCACAAAAGTCGGCCTCAAGGTCGAGCGGCGGGTTATCGACCATCAATCTTGGGGTGGCGGGGAATTTTGTGATATTGTCGAAAACCGGGATCACCGATGTTTATAAGTCGACCGTTACCGGCGATATAGGTACCAGCCCTATTACCGGGGCTGCGCTACTGGTTAGCTGCGCAGAGGTGGCAGGCACCATATATAGCGTAGATGCGGCAGGGCCGGCCTGTAAGGTTACCAGCGCCACCATGCTGACCACTGCGATAGGCGATATGCAAACCGCCTATACCGATGCCGCCGGGCGCGCTAACCCCGACTTCCTGAACCTGGGCGCTGGAAATATAGGTGGCCAAACACTGCTGCCCGGCCTGTATAAATGGACCAGCGCGGTAGTGATACCTGCCGATATTACCATATCGGGCGGGCCTGATGATATCTGGATATTCCAGGTAGCGGGTACGCTTATCATGAGCTCTGCGGTGAAGATCACCCTGGCAGGTGGCGCCCAGGCAAAGAATATATTCTGGCAGACCGCAGGTGCGGTTACGCTTGGTACTACCAGCCATTTTGAAGGGAATATTATAGGGCAGACCGGTATCAACCTGCAAACCGGCGCATCGATAAACGGAAGGCTGCTGGCTCAAACTGCGGTGACCCTGCAAATGAATACGGTTACGCACCCGTAACCCCTGAACCCCTAAAGGGGAACCATGCATTGGGCTGGTGTGCATTTATTTAGCTTAAGAATATTAATTAAAGAATTGAAAAGTATGAGAGGCTGCCACAAAATGGCGGCCTCTTTTTGCGTTACGTGACTGGTGGAGATCTACCTCCCCGTTTCCATCTTCCTATCCACCAACTCAGTGATGGGTTTGCCTATGCAGCCGTTGGGCATTTGTATGTGGAGGAGGGCGGCGAGGGTGGCGCTGATGTCGGTCATGTTGGTGATGGTGTGGGTCTCGCCTTTAGGTATGTGCCAGCCATACCATAGCAGTGGTATGTGGGTGTCGTAGGGGTTCCAGTTGCCGTGGGTGGTGCCGGTGAAGCGGTCGCTCTCGAACCAGCCGGGGTTAAAGATGATCTGCATGCAGCCGCTACGCAGGGAGTTGTAGCCATTGGCGGCCATTTTGCGGATGGGGTCGGGCAGGGCGGTCTTGTCCATGTTCTCCATATCTATTACGTACGATACGGGCACTCTATATTTCTGCGGCATTATATTCAGTAGCCAGTTGCGGATGCCGGACTTTATCTCTTCTCTGTTCAGCGATTTGTTTGCCGCCAGCAGGGTATCGTTCAGGTATACCTGGTAGTTAAGGATGGTATCTACCAGCTTAGCATCGGTTTTGAAGGCGTCTCTCAGGTAAGCGTTAAGGTCGGCAGAAAGGTTGAACGAAATACCGGCAGGCACTTTGCGGTCGGTAAGGTATTTGGGGTTATGTGCTGCGCCGTGGTCAGCAGTGAGGAAGAGCAAGTAGTTGTCCCGGCCTACCGTATTATCGAGGTAGTGCAGGAACGAGGCTATTTCTTTGTCCAGCTTTATATACATGTCTTCCAGTTCTACCGCATTGGGTGCAAACTGGTGGCCTGCATAGTCGGTGCTGGAAAGGCTTATGGCCAGGAAGTCGGCATCGGTGCCACTGCCCAGCTTGCCTCCTTGTGCGCCCTCTATGCACGCCCGCGCCATTTCCAGCGTCAAGGTGTTGCCGGCAGGCATTGTCTTTATGGCGCCCAGGCGGTCGGTCTTGCCGAGCATACCTATGTTGTGCGGGAACACAGGGTCAGCTTCAGCTTTAAATACATCTTCGTACTCCGTTTTGTCGGCAGTGCTTTGGGTATAAGTGTTTGGGTCTTCAGACAGGCGCCAGTTCAGCTTTGTAAGGCTGTCGGCCAAATTCCTTTTGTTGAACGCCTGCAGCCATGCGGGGTTTTGATAGGCACTGTCGTAGTAGGTGCTGGTCACAAAGTCGCCGGTCTTATCGTTGTACCAGTAAGCGGCATTGGCGGTGTGGCCTGCGGGCAGTATAGACCCTCTGTCTTTAATGGCTATGCCATACACGCGCGAGCGGAAGTTGGTAGCCAGGCGCAGCTCATCGGTAATAGTGGTCACCAGTAGGTTGCGCGGGCTGTAAGATGGCGCTTTGGTGGCATCGCCGGCCAGCCATACGTTGTCATCGTCTACGCAGTACCAGCCGCGCTCGGTGTGGTTATCTACCCAGTTGTTGCCGGCAATGCCGTGTATAGAGGGTACTGAACCCGTGTATATGCAGCTATGGCCCGGGCCGGTAAAAGACGGCAGATAGTCCACCATAGTATTCTGGCAATTGTAACCCTCGTTCATCAGGTGTTTGAAGCCATCGTTGCCATAGCGCTCGTAATAACGGTAGAGATAATCCCAGCGCATCTGGTCTATTACCAGGCCTACCACCAGTTTTGGTCTGCTTACTGAGCTGGCGCGGTGATGGTCGCAGGAAGAGAGTGTAATTAAAGAGGAAACAACTATTAACAAAATAATAAGTAGCCTTGAAGACTTCATAATTGGTGCTTTTTTACTTTTGTGCGCGATAACAGCGGGTGTCAAATTATAAATAATCTGCAAAAGTGCAACTTATGAAATGAACCGTCAGTTATATTTTTATTAATTTCGCGCAGTAATTTTAGTTATCTTAAAGTATAGTAAACTTGATTTAAATATGGACATATTCGCAAAGTTTGAGAACAGGTTAGGGCCAATAGGGGATTATGCAGAGAAATCGCCGGGGTATTTTGCATTTCCAAAGCTGGAAGGCGAGATAGGCAACAGGATGAAATTTCGCGGCAAGGAAAAGATTATCTGGAGCCTGAATAACTATTTGGGCCTGGCTAACCATCCCGAGGTGCGCAAGGCCGATGCCGATGCAGCTGCCAAGTATGGCCTGGCATCGCCGATGGGCGCCCGCATGATGAGTGGTAACTCAGACATTCACCAGGAGCTGGAGAAGAACCTTGCCGGGTTTGTAGGCAAGGAAGACGCTATGCTCTTTAACTTCGGTTACCAGGGCATGGTGTCTGCTATAGATAGCCTTTGCGGCAGGCACGATGTGGTGGTGTATGATGCTGAGTCGCATGCATGTATCATAGACGGGCTGCGCCTGATACCAAGTCACCGCTATGTATATAAGCACAACGATGTAGCCGACTGCGATAAGCAGCTGGCACGCGCTACCGAAATGGTAAAGAAAACCGGCGGTGGTATACTGGTAATAACAGAGGGCGTGTTTGGCATGAGCGGTAACCAGGGCAAGATACGTGAGATAGTTACCCTCAGGGAGAAATATGAGTTCCGCCTGTTTGTAGACGATGCACATGGCTTCGGTACTATGGGCAAGCGTGGCGCAGGCATAGGTGATGAGCAGGATTGTATAGACGATATAGATATCTACTTCTCTACGTTTGCAAAGTCTATGGCCAGCATAGGTGGTTTCCTTGCTGCCGATAAGAAGATACTTACTTACCTGCGCTACAACATGCGCTCGCAGATATATGCAAAGTCATTACCGCTGGCATTTGTGGCCGGTAACCTTAAGCGCCTGGAACTGCTGATGTCTAAACCCGAGCTGCGCGAAAAACTGTGGCACAATGTGCGCAGGCTGCAGAACGGTTTTCGCGAGCAAGGCTTTGACCTGGGCACTACCAATACACCGGTAACACCAGTGTTTATGAAAGGAGGCCTGTACGATGCCGTGCAGCTTACGTACGACATGCGCGAGAACTACAACATCTTCTGCTCAGTGATCGTGTACCCTGTAATACCAAAGGGCCAGATAGAGCTCCGCATCATCCCCACAGCCACTCATACTGACCAGGATATAGACGAGACACTTGCAGCCTTCGCCGCAGTGCGCGAGAAACTGGAGAAGAAGCTATACCCGCAGGAGATGCCGTATGTGGGCGCGGGGGTGTAGTTTAGGTAAAAGGTTAAGAAGATAAAAGGTTAAAATCCCAAAGGCCATTGGTCTTTGGGATTTTGTATTTTTGCTAATATCTAAGTATGACACCGGTAATAAGGAGCATTGAGTTTTCGGGCACTTCTGCTATGTCAGTTCATCTGTCAAACGATAGGACTTTCATTGTTTCGTTAGATCAATTTGACGATATAAAATCATTGACTCGGGAACAAAGAGCAGAGTTTGAAATTATTGATGGAACGAATCTTTCTTTTTTGGCAATTGATGAGGTGTATAGCTTGTCTGATTTTGACGGGAATTGAATAATTTTCTTAATCTTTTATATGGACGACGTAAGCAATATACTTTCTTCAGAGTTATTCCGGAATGAAACAAAAGAAGAATATTGGGCGAGGCTTAATCAGTCTGTAGCGGAATTAGAAGCAGGTAAGGGTGTAGTTTTTACAATGGAGGAGTTGGAAAATTATATTCACGGAAAGTCGGGTAATCTGATCGACTAATTATTCCAGTTGACAACTTGTAATTTCGTTTTACAGGAGCCATGCAATTTTGCGTGGCTCCTGTATTTTAATGATATAGGTCATCTATTCTTTAACTATTGTCCGCATTTGCCTGTTGCCACTAATATCTGTGAGTTGCAGCAGGTAGGTACCAGGGGCAAGATCACTGGTGGTAATTACCTGGCGGCTACTGGCTATGCTGCCGGCATATACTTGCTGCCCCATAACGTTAAAGAGCCTTACTGTTGTGCCCGGGGTTGCGTTTTCAATGTATAGTTCGTTTGAAGCAGGATTGGGATATACTTTTATAAGTGCGTTTGTAACATTGGCTATACCCGTAGTGCCTAAATGCACCTCACGGCACAAGGTATCTGTACCGCAGTTTGTATAGGCTACAATGCACACATGGTAGCTGTCAGCTGCCGGTGTTGTGTAAGTATGGTAGGTGTCAAACGATGTGCCGGTAGTGCCATCGCCAAAAAGCCATAACACACTGTCTACCCCCGCAGAAGATCCGCTATATATAAACTGTGTGGTGGGTTTTGTGCCAGAGGTTGTAAAAGATAACGTACCAGGGCCTGTGCAGCTGCAGGTGGCAGTGCCATACTTAGCCACGAAGAAATCGGAATAGCCGCCTATGCTGGTAAGTGTATCCATGCCGCCCGGCAATGGCATCCACATCTGATATTGTAAGTAGCCGCCTACGTAAAAGTTGCCAAACTTGTCTGCAGTGATGGCTGTAGGGCCGTTATAAATGCCGCTGGTACTGCCTATGCTGTCTAACCCTGTCACCGCGCCGGTACTGGCATTAAAACGTGTAACGAATATCCGGTAGCCGCCGGGCCCCGGTGCAATATTGAGCGAGTCAGGGTACCCGGGCCATTTCAACAGCCCGGGATAGCCACCTGCTATATCTGCCTCATTGCCATGTACAGTAATATTATTGCAAAAGGTGGCTGCATTGGTAATGGCGCTTGCGGTCCATATATTATTTCCACCGGTGTCCAGCTTTACTACAAATGGCCCGTAGTTGGGCACAATGTAACCATTGAAAGTATCTGCGGTTGTGGAATAAGTGGCGCAATAAATATTGTGCTGCATGTCTAATGCCGGCCTGCCGAATTCATAGCCATATGCAGGGGAATAAGTGTCTTGTTTCTGCCATAAAAGTGTTCCGGCATCGTTAAAGCAGCCAATACACATAGGGTGCGCTATGGGGTAGCTGCCGAACGACATGACAGTGCCATAAACATTAGATGCTGTAAGATAATATCTGTTTAGCTGAAAGTCTTTTTTCATATGCAATAGGGGGTATATAACGCCAAGGCTTATCTGCATTGGGTTGCCACTAATAAAGTTTCCGTTCTTGTCATATTTCAGCATATATACTCCTAATGATGGCACTACGTATGCGCCGCCAGCAAAGGCGCCGGGTGCCAGCCTGCACAGCATAAAGCTATTGCCCGTGGCATCTACATCCATATCAAAAACATAAGAGCCGGGGCTCCAGATGCCTGTAGTGTCCGGCTCCGGCATCCGGATCCATTTGTAATGACCCGCAGTATCATACTTTAATAAAAATAAAGATTTAAAAGAGGTCATAGGGCTTACCCAGCTGGTGTCGGCATCAATGTGATCTGTAACATAGTCGGTATTTAAGCTGCCGGCAACATATATGCCCCCCGATGAATCCAGTTTTAAAGCAACACCATAACAATCTTGTGAGGTGCCTATATCTTTTGACCATCTGTAACCGCCGGTACATGTAAAGCTGGTTAAAAGTATGTTGTATACCGATTCTCCCAAATCTCCCCATCCGGTTACTGTATGTCCGTCAACGTTCACAAAAGAGAACCCGTCTTGTTGCACCTGGCTGAGTACATATATGTTGCCTGCCTGGTCTGTTTGCATGTCCACTACATGTTCGTCATCGTCTGTAAGCGTGAGGGCCAGATCAGGGCTGCCCCCTCTTTTACCCCATTGCCAGGTTGGCGCTTGTGCGTTTGCAACATATAATGTGAGGAGCAGGCAACACGTTGCCAGTAGTTTTTTATTCATGGATATATGGATTAACTGGCAGATAATAGTAAGACATAATTTTCGGACATTTGGTTGGTTAGACCCTTGAGATCAATTCTTACCTATCAATACATGGCTAATGGGTAAAAGAAATATATTTTTGTTGCAGACATTGTAGCCAATAAAACTTGGATTATTTACAATTAAATTTGCTCAACAGAATAAACACAATGAAAGTATTCATATCAGGCGCATCAGGGTTAGTTGGCGGTAACTGCCAGAAACATTTTACGGAGAAGGGCTGGGATGTTGTGGGGTCTTATTATTCGTTTCAGACGGAGGGGACGGTATTTTATGATACGCTGAACCCTGCTAAGGAGGAGAATTTTGATGTGGTGCAGTTTGCACCTGATGTTATTGTGCATTGCGGGGCGCTGACGCATGTGGACTATTGCGAGACGCATGAAGAGGAGAGCTATGAGAAGACAGTGCAGAGCACTATTAACCTGATAAAGCTGGCAAAAGAGTGTAATGCGCGGCTGGTGTACATCTCTACCGATTATGTATTTGACGGTAAGAATGGCCCTTATAAGGAAGATGCGCAGGTGAACCCACTAAGTGTATATGCCCGTCATAAGCTGGAGGCAGAGCAGATGGTACTTAAAGAAATAACCAATTCATTGGTGTTGAGGGTGACTAACGTATATGGTAATGAAGTTAGGGGAAAGAACTTTGTAGCCCGCATTATAGAGCAATGCCGCAATAATCAGAAACTGACTTTAAAACTCCCATACGACCAATATGCATCTCCGGCCAATGCGTGGGATATAGCCCGCGCCATGTACCTGCTGTTAAGAGATAATAAGCACGGGGTCTACAACATAGGCGGCACCGACTATGTGAACAGGGTGGAGCTTGCGCTGCGTGTGCTTAGCTATTTCCCAAGTGCAGAATATGACCTGGTGCCCATAAGCACCGAAGATATGAAACAGCCTGCCGCTAGGCCATTGCTGGGCGGTTTTATCAAAGCAAAATTCAGCAATGAATATCCTGATTTTCTCTTTGGCAATGTAGATAGCTATTTGCGGGAACAATTGGCTAGTTCTTAACGTTACTTATAAAGCTCCAGGCATACATTGTCTATATACAGGGGAAGCTTGTCGGTATTAGCTATGGATAGCTTTATGGTGTCCCCATCTTGTAAAGCCGGGCGTATTCTTACGTAATAGTACATATCGCCCCATTTGTTGGTTTCAAAATGGTCAAGCCTTACGTTTTCGCCTGTTGTTCTCCAGTCGCCTATCTTGTTTTCTATGGTGCAGCCGCGCCACAGCTTGCTGCCACAGCTAACCACCAGTAAATGCCGGTAGTACCCTGGAGGCTGCGGGTACATAAACCTGCCACTACACTTGATCCATGTTGCATCTTTGAACAACTCTTTGCTGTAGGGTAAGCTTATCAGGGTATAAGCGCTATCGGCTGTGTGGAATGATGCGGTATCTCCAAAATGTTTGCAGGCCAGCGTACCCACTTTTGTCAGGCGGCTCGTATCTGGTTGCCATGTCCAGATGTCTTTTACTACAAGGTCATTATAATCCAGGTGCATTTTAAAGGTCATTTGCAGGTTATACTTAATGTTTGAAATCGGACTAACTAATATACCCTTCGACTCCTGCATACTGTAGCTGATATTTACCGTAATAAAAAATACGCAGATCATCCCAAAGAAAGCCTTTATTATGGCCCTTTGTTTTGAAATGGCCTGTATAAACGCGGTAAGTGGCAGCGCCAGCAATGGGTACATGTGTATCATAGGCCGGGACCCCAGGCCATTAATGTAGTTGTAGCAATACCACGAATAAATAACATAAACATATACCGGGAGCACCAAGGCTATGCTCCACGCCCATTTTTTGTATGCTTTGTAAGATAAAAGGCCCAATAAAGAAAAAATCATAATAGGGGAGTATGGGAGCCAGCCGTTAGAGAAATAAAAGAGCCCTTCTATGATTTTAGGATGCGCCCAGTTGAATCCCTGGGTGCCGTAGCTGTAATAAAAGTAATGGCCTGTAATGGCTTTCCAATAAAGAAGCTGCGGAATAAAGGGTAAGGCAGCGGCTACAATGCAGCTGCCAATGCCGCGCATATTTTCTTTTAAAAAGAGCATCTTTTGCCTAAGGCTGTTTTTATCATAAACATTGTAGAGGAGAGGAATAAAGACACACAGAATGTCGGTGGGGCGTACAAGCGTGATAAGGCCACATACAATGCCGGTGACTACAAACAAAGAAAGTTTAGGCTGCTCATGCACCCGTATAGTCATATACATAAGCAGCGAATACAAAAAGAAGAGCGGCACATGCGACATGCCTGCCTGGTAAAGGGAAAACCAAAATAGATTGGTGCCTAAGAAAATAAATGTCACTCCGCACAGCGCGATGGTATCATTGAAATAAAGCCTCAGTATCTTATAGAGCAGTATCAGTCCAAGCAATGCATACAGGAAAGCGGAAAATTTAATAAGATGATCGTAAGCAAGTGAGTAGCCGTTGGCAGCAGCGCCCGTGGCCTTCTCATATATATGGGCAATAAAAAAGAAGGGTGCTTCCATCAGGGCTATGCCATAGGTGTATTGGTCGAGCGGTTTCCCTGTGGGTGTGGGTTGGTCTTTAATTTGAGATGCATAGCCTAATACCCCATCGTTTATCCCTTTATCTTTCGGCAGGTGGTCTATGCTATCAAGGTTATGATAGATAACAGTGGCAGGTAAATACATGTAATAGCCTAAAGAGTCACCATAAAACGAAGTAGTCTTAGAGCTGTAATTAATAACAAATACAAGCGATGTAAATATTAATGCGAGTAAGATACCTGTATTTACTAACCTTCGGCGCATGATCAGATCGTTTCAATTTAATGTTAGCGGCATAATAGTAAGATTATTTTCTGTAGGCGTCAAAAACAGTTCCGGTATCAACGTTATTAACAAAGGCCATGTAATATATTTAACCGCTTCGCCTTTTTTGCAACCGTTTAATTCCTAACTTTGCATCCAGAGCAAATAAATATTAACCGGGGTTTGACACACAATCTGAATAAGGCAACGTTAGCGGGTATTATTATTGCTCTGGGTATTATTTACGGTGATATAGGTACTTCACCGCTATACGTAATGAACGCCATTTGTAATGGCAAAGAGATCAACGAATTGCTGATCACAGGTGCTCTTTCCTGCATCATCTGGACGCTTACCCTCCAAACTACAGTAAAATATGTAATGCTTACCCTCAAAGCCGATAACAAGGGTGAGGGTGGTATCTTCTCATTATTCGCACTGGTGCGCCGGCATGGTAAGTGGACGGTCTTTCCCGCAATGGTGGGTGGTGCAGCATTGCTTGCCGATGGTATGATAACCCCGCCCATCTCTGTAACCTCGGCGATAGAAGGGCTACGCAATATTCCCTACCTGGAGCACATAGGCAACTTTACCATTGTATATATTGTTATAGCTATCCTTACCGTGCTGTTCTTTTTCCAGCAGTTTGGTACCAGCAATATAGGCAAGGCATTTGGGCCTATCATGTTTTTGTGGTTCATGATGCTGGCCGCTTTGGGCCTTCACCAGTTATATATTGCAAACGACTGGCGCATATTCCGTGCTCTAAATCCTTACTACGCTATAAAGATACTCACGGTATACCCCCATGGTTTCTGGATATTGGGGGCGGTCTTCCTGTGTACCACCGGTGCTGAGGCTTTGTACTCCGACCTTGGCCATTGCGGCAGGGGCAATATCCGCGTATCGTGGGGTTTTGTAAAAACCTGCCTTATCCTTAATTACCTGGGGCAGGGAGCTTACCTGCTCACCATTAAGCACGAGATTTGGCGCTCGGCGGTAAGGAACCCGTTTTATGACCTTATGCCTCATTGGTTCATATTGCCAGGCATTATTATAGCTACTATCGCTGCTATTATTGCCAGTCAGGCGCTTATATCAGGCTCTTTCACGCTTATCAGTGAGGCCATGAAGCTGAACCTCTGGCCTAAAATGAAGATCAATTACCCAACGGTAGAGCGCGGCCAGTCGTTCATACCGGGTATCAATACCTTGCTTTTTGTGGGCTGTACAGCCATTACCCTTTACTTTCAGCGCTCATCGAGCATGGAGGCAGCTTATGGTTTATCCATCACCATCTGCATGATCATGACCTCATGCCTGTTTTCCTACTATATGTTTGTGAAGCGGGTGCCTATCGTTTGGATCGTAACCTATCTTATTGTGTATCTTACCATAGAGTTTTCGTTCCTTTGGGCCAATCTTGTAGAGAAATTTGTAGAGGGTGGGGTAGTTACCGTGGTAGTAGCGGGAGGCCTTTTTATGACCATGATCGTATGGTTCAAATCAAGGAAGATAAAGAACCGGTATGTGGAGTTTGTAAGGCTGGATAACTACATACCTATTATACAGGAGCTGAGCAATGATGCCAGCATTAACAAATATGCCACCCACCTGGTATACCTGACCAGTGCCAATAACCCCAAAGAGATAGAGCATAAGATACTATACTCCATACTGTACCGCAAACCAAAACGCGCAGACATCTAC
Organism: Bacteroidota bacterium; assembly: GCA_013285595.1. Classification (GTDB taxonomy): domain Bacteria; phylum Bacteroidota; class Bacteroidia; order Chitinophagales; family Chitinophagaceae; genus Nemorincola. The sequence goes on along the minus strand of JABDHF010000026.1, from coordinate 1,486 downwards.
TGGTTTGTGCATGTGGACGTGGTCGATGACCCCTATACCACAGAATATGCCGTGCAAACTATAGTACCCAACGAGATCATCCGGATAGAGTTCCGCCTCGGTTTCCGTATGGATCACAGGATACAGTATATGTTTAAGAAGGTAGTGGAAGAGATGGTGCAGAACAAGGAAGTGAATGTGGTAAGCCGCTACGAGTCGCTAAGCAAGAACAACGTGATGGGCGACTTCCGTTTTATAGTAATGGAAAAATTCCTTTCCCGCGACAACTCCCTGCCTATGTGGGAGCGGCTGATGATGCGTGGCTACTTCCTGCTCAAAAAAGTAAGCCTTTCAGAAGAACGTGGTTTCGGCCTCGACCCCTCAGATGTGACCCTGGAGAAATATCCCATCATCGTATCTGCGATACCGGACTATAACTTGAAGAGGGTGCATGAGTAGTTGTTTAATGATTTTCATTTTTGACGATCAATCATTATATAATGCAAATAATACAAAGCATACATACGAGGATTTACGAACTACGAGGCGAAAGAGTAATGCTTGATAGAGATTTGGCAGATCTTTATGAGGTAGAAACTAAAGCACTTAACCTTTCTGTAAAACGGAATATAAAAAGATTCCCTGCCGATTTTA
>JABDHF010000026.1:0-843 GCA_013285595.1 Bacteroidota bacterium | reverse complement strand
AAAGATGAGTTTGAAACTTTGAGGTTTCAAATTGAAACCTTAGAAAAAAATGATGACTCTTTGAGGTTTCAAATTGAAACCTCAAAGTCTAGAGGGGGAACAAGATATTTACCATATGCTTTTACTGAACAAGGTGTAGCAATGCTAAGCGGTATAATTAATTCAGATAAGGCAATAAATATGAATATTGCTATTATGCGTGCGTTTGTGGAAATAAGGCGAATTGCTTTACGGCAAAGCAATCTGAAAGAACAGTTGAACGAAATCAAGCAGCGAATAGAAGAACATGATACGCAACTTGGAGGTATTTACGATGCAATAGAAAATCTTATGGATGAAAAAGCGGCTCAAAGAAAATGGGAAGACAGGGAAAAAATAGGGTTTAAAAAATAATAATTACTTTGTCTATGCTACTCCACCTATCCTCCCGTTCCACATCTTCATATTTTTCCTGTAGATCCGATAGCAGCATTCTATCCACAGGTTTGTGGTGCACCTTTGTCGTTGCAGGATATTTCAGTAGCGCTTTCTTAGGCTTCCTTTACGAAACACAAAAATAAAATTGCTATAAGAAGTGAAATCCTTCAAAATTCGTACAACAGCTAAATAGCAGGTTCCCCTTTAGGGGTCAGGGGTTTAAGGTCGCAGGTTTTCTCACCATCTCCCAAAGCACCACTCCCAAACTAACCGATATGTTCAAGGAATGCTTTGCGCCCCACTGTGGTATCTCTATGCAGCCATCTGCCAGTTCTAGCGCTTCATCAGTTACACCCGTCACTTCATTGCCGAAGACCAGTGCCACTTTCTCGTTTTGCCATTTAAGGTCGTGGAGCATTATGCTAT
>JABDHF010000025.1 GCA_013285595.1 Bacteroidota bacterium | reverse complement strand
ATAAACTTCCAGTGGATTTTCCAAATATGACCCTCAATTGATTGGTTTTACAAAAGTAAGTTTCGGTCGATAAATCACCTAAAAAAGTTACGTACGTACCTACTTGGCGCAATTTTGTGTTAAAATCTGCCATTTTGTCTAAAAAATTACTTTTGTATGATATTTGAGAATTATAATATGCTCCATAAAACTTAGGAGCATATTATAATTATGGCAAATGAAATTTACAAACCAGGAGATAAAGTACCAGCATCGGGTATTTACAAAGTTTTACATGACAGAAATCATATACAGGAACATGAAGTAACTGCTGTATTAGATGAACACTTTCCACCATGTAATGGTTGTGGAAAGGGAGCTCATCCACGATTTCAATTAGTTCGTGCAGCTCATCATATTAATAACTATAAGGGATTTAAAGAATAGGCGGCTCATCTGAACTTTCGATTACTTCTACAGAGTAATCGCCATTTTCTAATTTTTGAGCGTAAATTCTGTGTAACACAGGCTTTTCAATAATCTCTCCAATGAAATTCAAAATGCGATTCTTGTCGCTTGATTCTACCTTTAGGTATAAGCTCCTTTCAGAAGGAGCTTTTTTTAGATCTTCTATGTTGTTATTTTCCATACTCTAAAATTCAGCGTATAGTTTTATGTTTGCAACGGACATTTTATTGTTTGTTAATCATTCTTAGTGAGTGCCTTAATTTTAAAGATCAACTAATCGTGCATTAATGATAAAGAATTTGATGAAAGGTTCCTATAAAAATGCACCGTGGATCGTAATTGGCTTAATAAGTGTTGTTTGCTTCCTCGTCTTTAAGAACTACCTATTATTAAAGCATGCCTTTTTGTTTTGGGATATAAACGATGATTCGTTTGTGATCTCGTACCCCAAGTTCACCAATATCTGCAATTACATTGCCACTTACGGAGTGCCTAAATGGTCTTTTAAAGTGGGCATGGGTCAGAATATATTTCCTTTCCTGTTCGACGATCCGTTCGATATCATCATATACTTAGCGGGCGCAAAGCATGTGGCCGCGCTATTTATTTATGTAGAGGTTGTGAAGATCATTCTTTCGGGTATAGTATTTTTTTACTACTTAAAACAGCTTAAACTGTCTGCGTATACCTGTATTTTAGGCAGCCTGTTGTTCTCATTTTGCAGCTTTATAATTGTTGGTGGGCCTTTTTATATTTTCCCTTTCCAGGCATTCAATCTTGCGCTTTATCTGCTAGCTTTTGAATTGCTGTTCAATAAACAAAAATGGGTGTTATTTCCGTTAGCAATCTTTTTAACCTGTATCTCGCAACCGTTCAACCTCTACTTATATGGCATCTTCATGGTGTCGTATACGTGTCTTCGCTACTTTACATCCGGGCATAGCGGCATTACTAAATTAGCTTCGTTATTCGGCAAAATGCTGGGGCTGGCAATAATAGGCATTCTGATCAGCGGCCCGTTTTTATTAGAAAACATAAACCAGGTATTGCATAGTGCGCGCGGCTCAGGCCTTACTTCATACGCCAGCCAGCTAAAAGCCACGCCGATGTTTAAACTAACTGACCGGCTAGAGCTTGGCACCAGCATCATGCGCTTCTTTTCAAACGACCTAATAGGCAGCAGCGATGGCTTTAAAGGTTGGTTTAACTATATAGAAGCGCCAATGTTTTATTGTGGCTTGCCATGCCTGCTGCTATTTCCCCAGCTATTTTTTTTCCTTGAAAAAAAAGCTCGCATTATTTTTGCAGTATTCATTGCTTTATGGATGGCGCCTTTGTTCTTCCCCTATTTCAGGTATGCGTTTTGGGTCTTCGCAGGTAATTACTACAGGCTGTATGCATTCTTCATCTCTGCTATATTAATGTACTACGCACTGTTAAGTGTAGACTATATTTTTAAGAAAAGGCAGGTCAATACCCCTGTACTGGCCGCTACGCTTATCGCTTACCTCGTTTTGCTATGCTGCCCTATATTTTTTCATAGTGGTATTGTGCACACTAAAGTGAGGATTTTTGTGATAGGGCTGCTTATGTTTTATAGTGTTGTATTGGCGTTAGTGCCAAGGGTTGGGAAGTTAGAGAACCTTAAGCTCCTCTTTTTTATTGCTGTTCTTTTTGAGTTAGGTTATTCAGCGCATATTACCGTAAAGGGGCGTGCTGATTATACCATGAGCGCTTTGCATTCCCGGGCCAAAATACCTTTCCACGATTTTTCGTATACCGACTGGTCGCTCGATGCTATAAAATATATCCAACAACAGGATAATACTTTTTACCGCATTGACAGAAGTTGTGATTCATCTGACATATTGAATGCAGCGCAGATACAGGGCTATAATGGCACTACCTGTTATTGTTCGTTCAACCAGCTTTATTACATCCGGTATTTATTGTCAATGGGCGTCCTTGATAAAAGTGATGAAGCAGCCTCGCGGTGGATACAGGGCCTATCGGATATACCCATACTGGAGACTGAGAACGGCGTAAAATATTTTTTGCAAAGCAGCAACGATAAGCGCCATTTGTCTTTAATCTGGGATTCATTGACGACGATAGGTGACGTGAGGATATATAAAAATAATGCGCTCCTGCCATTTGGGTTCACTTACGATAGATATATAACCGCCAGTGACCTTGCTGCGGCCACCCCGATACAAAAGCAGGTGGTAAGTACCCACGCATTTGCAATAGATGATAAAGATGTAAGCAAAGTAAGGATTATGAAACAATATCGGCTGAGTGATACCAGTTTGAGTATGCGAGACACAGAAGCCTTTAAAAAGTCTATTAGTGAGTTGCGGGCCGATACCTTAACAGTAACAAAGCTTGATGACAACTACCTATCAGGAACAATAACTACAGCACAGGATAAAATGGTCTATCTGTCAATACCGTATGATGAAGGGTGGCACTTACAAGTGGACGGAAAGAGCCAGGATAAGATAGTGATCAACGGCGGGATGACTGGTGTGATGATAGGGAGAGGTACACACACGATCACCATGGCTTACGTACTCCCATTTGGGCGAAGCGGCGTAGTTATGTTTTTTGCAGGAGTAATAATTTTTATCTCCACTTTCATCTATCTGAAACGCAGAAACAAAGTTGCAGTTAACTCTTTGCAATGATCATTCTTATCTGCTGATGATCACATCCATCCTGTAATCAGAAATAGGCAACTCCTGGTTCCTGATGATACAGTTTAGATTTAAGCTACCGCACAAAGCTTGGATGTCCTCTGGAAGCCACCAGTTTCCCAAGCCATCATTAGTTAGGTCTCCTTTAGCAATATTGGCGAGGTATAGGGCTTTGCGCTCTTCTGTGTTGTAATAGTTCCACTTCAGATTGTCATTAGGTACACCTCTTATCAGGAATATAAAGTCAGGGGATAGTGAACTGATATTAACGAGGATCTTTTCCAGGTCGGGCAGTATAAAGTATGCCAGGGCATCATTCATCAGATACTTGGTAGGCACTATGCCTGGCCAGTTAGTTTTAAAATCACTGAGGAATGCTACTACATCGCCTACACGGTAGGTGATATTGCCGGCCGATTTATATTTATTTGCAGCGTCAATGATGTTCTGCGAAAAATCGACAGCAATTATCTGGCGTACAAGATCTTTCAGTTCATAGGTAAACAAGCCGTTGCCACAGCAAAGCTCCACCAGCATATCATCGGGGGAAAAAGAAAGGTCTGCAACGATCTTATCCATCATCTCGTTGAATATCTCTTTTGCTATTGGTTTTTTGAACACCGTTCTGCCTACCTGGCAAAAGAGATCGTCTTCTGAAGCCACCTCAGCCTTTCCGTATTTATGCTGGAGAAAATTTTCCCAATACTGCTGCCAATTATCAAATTGCTCCATGTTTGTGATTGTTTACTGGTTGTCGGGGTTGTTTTGGCTTCTTAATAATATCCTGCTTATAAAGGTGATTTCTTCAGCCTTTAAAGAATGGTAAAGAGGCAGGCAAAGAACACGCTTTGCAATATCGTCTGATATTGGTGTATCGGACTTCTTTACATAGTTGAGGCTAGACAGGCTGGGGTAGAAATACCTGCGGGGGTATATCCAGTTGCCATTAAGCAGCGTTATACTGCGCAGCAGCGCTTCTTCCGTCTCAAACACCACCGGGTAATAAGAGTAGTTGAATTCGCCGCCAGCCTGTATCTTGGGCTTCTTAACCCTCAGGTCGGCGAGCTCTTTATCGTATGTTTTTGACTGCTCTTTTCTTGATCTGAGTATATCATCTACACTTTTCAAATTCACCAAACCCATAGCGGCATGAAACTCTGAGTTTTTACCGTTGATGCCTACACTGGCAAATGTGTCCATACTTTCGTGGCCAAAGTTTCTTAAGAAAGCCATCTTCTTTAGCAGCGCTGGATTGTTGGTAACAACGGCCCCACCTTCTATAGTATGAAATAGCTTGGTAGCATGGAAGCTGGCAGTAGTAATGTCGCCATAGTTAAAGACATGCTTGCCTTTATATTTCGACCCAAAGCCATGAGCGCCATCATAGATCACCTTCAGATTGTGCTTGGTAGCTATCTGCTGAATGGCATCAATATTGCAGGGATTACCAAACACATGCGTGGCAAGTATCGCCGAAGTTTTGTCAGTAATTGCCGCTTCTATTTTAGCGGCATCTATATTAAATGTATCCTTGTCGATATCCACAAATACAGGCTCACAACCTTCCCACACTATTGATGACGTAGTAGCAACATAAGAGAACGGTGTGGTTATTATTTCACCCTTCAGGTCAAGCGCCTTTATAGCTATCTGCAAGGCGATAGTACCATTGCCCAAAAACAACAGGTGGTTGAGCCCAAGATATTCTTTAAGCTTCAGTTCCAGGTCATTGACAAGAGGGCCATTGTTGGTTAGCCATCCCCTGTCCCAGATGCCCCTGACGTACTCTATATACTCTTCAATATCCGGAAGAAAAGGCTTGGTGACGTTTATCATAATTTCACAGTTGTTATCAATATTAAACTAGCACATACCCATGCACACTAAAGTAAAGAAAAATCAAGGTCGGGCCTAATTGCGCCCGGCCACTTACCATACCACTGCGCGGTGCGCACCTCATCTGCCACTTCAAAGGTCAGCAGGTCTTCTACCTGGTATACAATAACACTGGTATCTTTTACAAACAGCAGGTTTATGGTATAGATATCATCGTTTAACAGCCTGCCCGGTATCTTCAGCCTGCTATGGTATTCTCCTGGCTTCAGCACCTCTGTAGGTGTGCCCACATTGAAAATACAATTGCCCGATGTGGTGTATAATAAAAAGCTCAGGCACAGGTCCATCTCCTTATGCACCACAAAGCGGAATTCAATATCAATAGCTGTAGAGATCAGTATTACATCAGAATCGTCAGTACGTGGTATTATTTGTGCGCTCAATAAGCTTACTACATCATTGCCCGGCGCATCACTTCTCTCCCACGACCGTTGCAGGCAATTCTTTACTTCCTTGCTCAGGTATTTATTGATAACTGCACTGGTTTGCCCATAATCCTGCAACTGCCCGGCTTTAAGGTACATGGTAGATTTACACAAGCTCTGCACTGCCTGCATGTTGTGGCTTACAAATATTATGGTGCGGCCGTGGCTGGCCACGTCGCCCATTTTGCCGAGGCATTTTTTTTGAAATTCGGCATCTCCTACGGCAAGCACTTCATCTACAATAAGTATCTCCGGCTCCAGGTGTGCAGCCACGGCAAAAGCCAGCCGCACATACATGCCCGAGGAATATCGTTTTACAGGGGTATTAATGTATAGCTCTACCCCCGCAAAATTTACGATCTCATCAAAGTTTCGGTTGATCTCTTTCCTGGTCATGCCAAGGATAGCGCCATTCATGTAGATGTTTTCTTTGCCGGTAAGCTCCGGGTGAAAACCCGTGCCTACCTCTAGTAATGATGCTATCCTGCCTTTTACTTTCACCGCACCTTGCGTAGGCGATGTAACCCTCGATAATATCTTAAGCAGGGTAGATTTTCCAGCACCGTTTTTACCTATGATGCCCAAGGTGTCGCCCTGCTTCACTTCGAAATTTATGTCTTTTAAAGCCCACGCATAATCACTGGTTGCCTTTTTTGTGCGGTCGTTCTCTACGCCTATTTTCAGGTACGGGTCTTCTTTACCTCTCGTAACCGCCCACCATCGTTTCAGGTCGTGGCTGAGCGTGCCGGTGCCTATTTGCCCAAGACGGTACAACTTACTTACTCCCTCAGCCTTTATCACAACCTCTTTGCTCATTGTGCTATGCGGTGTCTATAAAACGTTTTTCGACCTTGTTAAATACTACTATGCCCAGCGTCAGTAACACGGCTGTGAATGCCAGGCTATATAATAACCATGGCAGGCTAAACGTGCCACTGCCAAAAAATGCATACTTAAATGTTTCGAACAATGAGGTAAGTGGGTTTAGCCACAACCAAATACGGTGATGATGAATGCGCGACAATGGATAGATAACCGGTGTAGCATACATCAGCAGTTGCACGCCGAATGATACTAAAAATGCAAGGTCTCTATACTTGGTAGTAACAGACGTGATAAACAAGCCAAACCCCAGGCTTATAGCCGCCATAGCTGCAAGTAATACTGGGATGAGCATTATATACACGTTAGGGGAAATCGACTTCTTTATAAGCAGGTAATAAAGCCATACTATCAGGAACAACGCAAACTGTATCAGGAACTTCATGAGGCCCGATACGACTTTTGACAGAGGCAATATAAGGCGCGGAAAATATACCTTGCCAAAGATGGAAGCGTTATCAGTAAATGTCTTGGAGGTGATGTTCAAGGTCTCCGAAAAATAGTTCCACATGGTGATGCTGCCCAGGTAGAATAATATTTGTGGCACACCGTCGGTACCTATATTGGCAATATTCCCGAAGACAACAACAAACATTAACGTGGTAAGGATAGGCTGTACCACAAACCAGATGGGGCCAAGAATAGTTTGTTTATATACAGTGATGATGTCTTTTTTCACAAACATCATCAGCAGGTCGCGGTAGCGCCACAGTTCCCTGATATTGAAGTCGAAGTAACTGCGCCGGGAGGTGATGAGTATATCCCAGTTATCAGCGTCGTTACCCAGCGTTTCTTCGATCATCAACCACAATGTTTAGTGAAATAAATTACAGCGCTAGTCCCTCTTCCTCGTGAACCAGCCCATTATACCCCTTCTCTTATTTTCTGTATAGTAGCCGCCACCATATGCGCCATAACCATAGCCGTAGCCGTAGCCATAACCTTCGTCGTAACCGTAGCCATAGGCAAATCCCCTATTGGCAACCACATCATTTACTATGAAGCCTATACGGGTTATTTTACCGCTGTTGTATAGCTCGTTAGGTATGTTCAGTTGCTGCTTGTAAGTATGCCCCTGGCGGATAATGTACAGCGTAGTATCTGCATACATGTGGAGCAGTTGCGCATCGGTAACCAGGCCTACCGGCGAGGTATCAATGATCACATAATCAAAATCTTCTCTCAGGCGCTGGAACAGCTCTTCAGTACGTTTAAGCAAAATGAGCTCCGACGGATTTGGCGGAACTGGCCCTGACGAGAGTATGAATAAGTTAGGGTCTATACCAGAGGGCACTATAATGTCTTTATATTCTGCCTTGCCAATGGCGTAGTTGGTGAAGCCTACGCTGTTGTCGATGTTAATGGTCTTTGATATTTTGGGCTTGCGAAGGTCCAGCTCCAGCAAAGCGACCCTTTTGCCAGACATGGCAAGGGTAACAGACAGGTTGACGGCAATAAAAGATTTACCCTCTCCGCTCATGCTCGATGTGATCATGAGTACCTTGTCATTTTTATTTATAAGCACATACTGCAGGTTGGTACGCAGTGCGCGAAACTGCTCTGAAATTATGGTGCGGCTGTTCCTTGTTACCGCAATGCTTTTGCCATCCTGGTTATTACCTACTTCACCAAACACGGGTATTGGCGACGACTTCTTAATATCGGTGACGCTGATAATTTTAATGTTCAGCCCCCTCCGCAGCACTATCACCCCGAATGGGGCAGCAAGGCCAAACAGGAGGGATATCATAAGAATACGGGAACGGTTAGGCAATACAATACCTGTAGTAATTGCGGGATCAATAACATTGGCATCGGCTACGGTTGCGGCTTTCTGTATAGCGGTCTCTTCTCTTTTCTTCAGCAGGAAGACGTAGATATCCTGCTTTATGGCCTGCAGACGTGCATACTCCAGGTATCTTCTTTCTACAAGCGGCACTTCGTTTATGTGCTTGTCTATAATGCCCAGCTCTGTCTTTATTTTATTTACAGTAAGCTCCACTTCACTTTTTGATGACGCCAAAGAAGCTATGATGCTTTGCTTTACCTCATTCTTTTGGTGGATGAGTGTTTTTGTTATAGGGTTGTCAGGAGTATTAGAGATAAGGTTATTCTCTATCTGGGTATGCAGATCGTTGAATTTATCCATCAGCGCTGAGAGGCCAGTGTTATCCAGCAATGAAGCCGGCAGGATGATCGATTTATCATCGGCCTTTTGCAGGTAATTGCTGATAGAGGTGATCACATCCAGTTCCACTTCTTTGTTCGCAAGCTTCTCTAAAGTTTCTGAGTTTGCTTTTACCAGCTGCTGCGATTGTGCAGAGATGTCGGCTATGTTATTGCTTTGCTTAAATTTCTCAATATTGCCTTCTACGCTTGATAGCTCACGAAACACATCGTCTATCCGCTCGTCGATAAACGCAATGGTGCTGTTTGATATCCTGTTCCGGTTATCTACATTATCCTGCATGTAGATGTGCATCAAGGAATTGATGATGTCTACAGAGCGCTCAGGCAGGTTGTCAACCATAGACAGGGTAATATAACTGGCCGATTTAGTAGGAGAACTGATATCTACGGCATACATGTAGCTGTTTGCTGCGTCGATCACCGGGATCACATTGATCGTATACTGTATATGTGCAGGGCTAAAAATAGACGTCTTCTTTAATACTATTTTGCCCGACGATGTTTGCACTGTATCGCCCCAGCGGCCATTAATAGTTTTGCCTCCTGTTTCTATGATCTGGTAGTTATCATTGCTTATGATGCTTACTTTACAATCATAATAATCATCTGTTGTATCGGCAATTACAAGTTCAAAAGGCTTGTTGTTATATACTTGGGTTACCTTGAACCTGCCAGCGACAGAATAGTTAATGTTCAGGTGCAGCATGCGCACTACCTTGGCCATTGTAGTGCGGCTTTTCAATATTTCTATTTCATTATCAATATTTATTTTGTTGTTTTCCAGCTTTAGCATTTGTGCTATATCGTCGCCGGAAGTAGAGCTTCCTTTTTTAGAATCCATGATCAATAACTCTGCATAGGACCGGTAGATAGGCGTAGAATACCTGAGATAAAGGTTGCCGGCAATAAGAGCAATAATAACGCTACCCAGCAGCCATGGCCAGATAGCCAGTACAGTAGATACCAGCCACTTTAGATTAAACGTATTTGTTTCGTCTATTTTTTGTTTTCTATCAACTGCAACAGGCCGATTACTACCTTCCATTTATTATTATTTTATACTTTTAAATACTAACGCTAAAGAGGCCAGCGAAACAATGGATGATAATATTCCTAAGTTCCTGATAAAGGTGTTATCACTGCTTTGTATACGGTTTTTATTGGGCTCTACGTAAATGATATCCCGCTGCTTCAGGTAGTAATAAGGCGACTGGAATATCTGGCTGGAACGCATATCGAAGCGCACAAATTTCTTTTCATCACCTTCACTCCTGATAAGAAGTATATTATCGCGCTTTGCGGTTAGGGCAAGATCGCCTGATAATGCAATGGCATCTATGATACTTGCCTTTTCGCTTGGCAGCGTTATAGTGCCTGGCTTGGTTACATCTCCTAAAACAACAATATCAAAATTTGCGATCCGCACATTCACTACCGGCTCTTTATAAAACTCCTTGGCTTTTTGTTTTATCAGTTCTCTTGCCTCCGCAGTGGTAAGACCGGCAACTTTTACAAAACCAATAAGCGAAAGCTCTATATACCCATTTTTGTCCACCAGGAAGCCATTTAACTCATTAAATGTGCCGGCAGAGTTGGTGGTAATTGGTGTATTAGATTCCCTGTTCTGAACTATTGTTTGCAGCGTGACTGCTAATATGTCATTACTTTCAATTTTTGGGTCTACAAATTTTGTGGAAGGCGCCATAGCTGTAGGCACCGAACCGGAATCAGGAATATCCTGGAAATAAACAACTTTTTTTACGGAAATACATGAAGACATTAATGATGCATATAAGACAAATAACAATAAAAGGCTCCTGTAATTAGCTATTTGCTTTATAAGTACGTTCATTCTGAAAAAATTTATCAAAAATACTTTAAAATAAGATAAAATAAAATAATTATTGGTTATCCTACAACCTTGCGTTAACCATCTCTTCACTTAGGCAGCCTTTTACATCATAAACAATACCCTTTGGTACTATCCGTTTTTTCCAATCTACATTTAAAAATTCTTTATGAGCTACCGTTAATACTACAGAGTCAAATAAAGTATCTACGGCGGGTATTTCTGTTATTATGTTTATACCGTATTCATGAGCTACATCCTCCTTTTTCGCCCAAGGGTCGAATATAGTAAGATTTATTTCGTATGATAGCAGGTCTCTCACTATGTCTATTACGCGGGTATTGCGCACATCGGGGCAGTTCTCTTTAAAGGTGATACCCAGCATCAGCACCTTCGCGCCTTTTATAGTAATATCGTTTCGTATCATCAGCTTCACTACCTCACTGGCTATGTAGGTACCCATGCCATCATTTACCCGGCGTCCGGCCAATATGATCTCGGGATGGTAGCCCACTTCCTGGGCCTTTTGGGCCAGGTAATACGGGTCTACCCCTATACAGTGCCCACCTACCAGCCCGGGCTTAAATGGCAGAAAATTCCATTTGGTAGCCGATGCTGCCAGCACCTGGTGTGTATCAATATTTAAGCGGTTAAATATCTTCGCCAACTCATTTACAAAAGCAATGTTGATGTCGCGCTGGGCATTTTCTATCACTTTAGCAGCCTCAGCCACTTTTATACTTGCGGCCTTATGTGTGCCGGCAGTAATGATGGATTTATAAAGATCGTCTACCTTATCAGCAGTTTCCGGAGTGGATCCAGACGTGATCTTCTGTATCTTAGATATGGTATGTTGCTTATCTCCCGGGTTGATACGTTCCGGGGAATAGCCACAAAAGAAGTCGGTATTAAATACCATACCTGAGTGTTTTTCCAGCACTGGCACGCACTCATCCTCGGTAACGCCCGGGTAAACGGTAGACTCGTATATTACTATATCACCTTTCTTCAGCACCTTCCCTACTGTTTCGCTCGCTTTGTATAATGGGGTAAGATCTGGCCTATTATTCTTATCTACAGGTGTAGGGACAGTTATAATATAGACATTACATTTACCCAAGTCTGCTAAAACATTAGAACAATACAAGCCTATATTGCCATTCTGCGGAATTTCTTTACTGATGGCACTACTAAGTTTGGGCTCGTCTATCTCTAAAGTAACGTCTATTCCTTTTCGTAATTCGTTGATGCGCCGTTCATTAATATCGAAACCTACTACCGAATATTTATCGCTAAATGCTACTGCCAAAGGCAGGCCTACATATCCTAAGCCTATTATTCCGATGCAGTATGGTGAATGCTCCATAAAAAATTAATAAAGTGTTTCCTAAAATATTACTTTGCTCCTTTCACAGTGCATTTTATATAATTGTTACCTGTATAGCATTGAAATACTTGCCTTTGCTACTCCGGCATAACAAATCAACAACATAATTTGGAATTTAAAAAGGGGTAGTGCGCAAAAGTATAATAATCTTTGCTGCCTGCCATAGCTTTTAGCAATGATGCATGCTTTTCGTGGTGCATATCTGAGCCGCAGTAGTCGTATAGCCGTTTTGCCAGCAGTTCGTCTGCTATTGCTTTAATGGTCTTGCCGTAGTGCCCGGTTATAGAAAGCATATTCAACTGCAACAAACATCCGCGGTCTTTAAGTTCCTGGTACTTGCTAAAATTCCTATGAAAGAATAAATAACGCTCAGGGTGGGCAATGATGGGCCGGTAACCGGCTGCCTGCATTTTAAAGATCACCTCAAAGAGCATAGGCGGCTCATACATCATTGAAAACTCTACTAATACCTCGTTGTTATATATGGTAAGCAAAGGCTCCGTTTCCAGCAGCTTCATAAAATACTCATCTATATAATATTCGGCGGCAGCTCTTACGGTGATGTCTATATTATTTTCCTTTATTACCTGCTGCACCTTTACCAGTCCGTTCTGTATCGTTTGCCGCGTGTTAGGGTAGTAGTCTATCATTATATGTGGGGTAGTAATGATCGTTCTATATCCCATATTCTTCATAGCGCTTATCATGTGCAGGCTATCGTCAATTGTTTTGGCGCCATCATCTATTCCCGGTATAAAATGAGAGTGCATATCGGCGCCAAGAAAAGACCAATCAGCATTTGCTGGTACCGGCAGGTCGTGGCTTTTTTCCTCCTGCTTTTTCCAGTTAAACAATTTCGGGAACATACAGGCAAGATAACAAAAGATGAGGGGTTATTGGCGGGAAGTTTTTATGCCGTAATAACATTATGATGGCAGGATTTTTATATTTGTATGATAAACAACAACATAATGAAAAAAGCGACCTTAATAATGCTGGCCTGTTGTGTGCACCTTACGGGTATAGCACAGGCTTTGATAACAAATACAACCCCTCGCAAACATCCTGCAACGGTTGCTCATAAGAAATCGGCTGATGTAAAGTGGAAACATAAAAGCAACGCAACAACCGTAGCAAAAGACGACCATGCAGCCTACGAAGGCAAGCCCAGCCAGGCCAACGATGGCGTAAATAAGAATAAGCAAAGGAACATAAATGCCAATGTACCCACCAACCTGGCGCCGGTGAATGGTAATGGAGCGAGATAACCACCAACACCCTTGACTCCAAACCCTAAAGGGCTTCCCTTTATTATAGGTGTGTGTTGATAATATAGAAATATTAAGCCCCTGTTTCTTCCGAAACAGGGGCTTAAATAAATATTGCTGAAGAGAATACTGTTGTTCAAAGAAAGAACGAAAGCCAAATAGATGGTCAGGGGTTACACCGCAAAACTCTCCCCGCATCCACAACTTCTGCTGGCATTAGGATTGCTAAAATGGAACCCTTTTCCGTTAAGCCCGTCAGAAAAATCTAGCGTTGTATCGCAGAGGTATAAAAAGCTTTTAAGGTCAGTAACCACCTTTACACCCTGGTCTTCAAATACCTGGTCGCGCGGCTGTGGCTCATTATCAAAATCAAGCTTGTAAGACAACCCGGAACAACCGCCGCCTACCACGCTCACACGAAGAAAATAATCGTCGCCAAGGCCTGAATCTTTCTTCAGCTTGTCAACCTTATCCTTCGCTTTATCACTTACGTAGATCATTGTAAAAAATACTTTTAATTAGGCTATTACTGCCACACCACTATATCCGGCAATTAGTGCGCTTTTTTCTCAGCTACTAATTCAGGTAAACCATTCTTTACACGATAATCATTAATAGCCGCCTTAATAGCATCTTCTGCAAGCACAGAGCAATGTATTTTTACCGGTGGCAGGTTCAGCTCTTCTACTATAGCCATATTGTCTATAGCCAGCGCCTGGTCTACGGTCTTGCCTTTCAGCCATTCTGTAGCCAGTGAAGACGATGCTATAGCAGAGCCACAGCCAAAAGTCTTAAACTTAGCGTCGCGGATCACGCCGCTTTCCTCGTCCACCTCTATCTGCAGGCGCATTACGTCGCCGCACTCAGGTGCGCCTACCAGGCCCGTGCCTACATTGGTCTTCGCCTTATCCAGTGTTCCTACATTCTTAGGATTGGAGTAGTGGTCAATAACTTTATCTGAATATGCCATTTTTATAATTTGAAAATTTGAAAATTTGGTGATTTGAAAATGCACTTATTTTCAATCACCCTTATTTTATTTATATTAAATCTGAAAAGCGAAGACTTAAATCTTAGAAAACCGATCACTCGGGAAATTTTCAAATTTTCAAATCAACTCATTTTCAAATTGTTTAGTGGTGCGCCCACTCTATCGCATTAATATCCACACCTTCTTTAAACATTTCCCAAAGCGGACTCATTTCGCGCAGCTTCAGTACGGTGTCTTTTATTGCATCTATGGTGAAATCTATTTGTTCGTCAGTTGTAAACCTTCCCAGTCCAAAACGCAAAGAGCTATGTGCAAGGTCATCGCCCAGTCCCAACGCTTTCAATACATAAGAAGGCTCAAGCGATGCTGATGTACAAGCTGAACCGCTTGACAATGCGATATTCTTATTAAAGCCCATCATCAGCCCTTCCCCTTCCACATATTTGAACGATATATTGGCTGTGTGCGGCAAGCGGTGTTCCCTGTTGCCATTCACATAAGTTTCTTCCAGTTCCATCAGGCCGTTTTCCAGCCTGTCGCGCATAGCGCTCAGGCGTATTGCTTCGCTTTCCATTTCATTCATGCACAGTTCACACGCCTTGCCAAAACCTACTATAGCAGGCACATTCAGCGTGCCGCTGCGCATGCCGCGCTCATGGCCGCCGCCGTCCATTTGCGAAGTCACCTTCACACGTGGGTTTTTACGGCGCACATACAGCGCACCTACGCCCTTAGGGCCATACATCTTATGCCCGCTAAATGCCATCAGGTCTATACCATCGGCATTTACATCTACCGGTATCTTACCTACAGCCTGTGTGCCATCAGTAAAGAACAGTATACCATGCTTCTTAGCTATTTTGCTGATCTCGCGGATAGGCTGTACCACACCTGTTTCATTATTACCATACATTATGGTAATAAGCACCGTTTTATCAGTTATGGCATGTTCCAGTTCCTGCAGGTCTACCAACCCATCCTCTTTTACATCGAGGTAGGTAACTAAGCCGCCCATCTTCTCTATATGCTTGCAGGTATCCAGTACAGCTTTATGCTCTGTAGTGCAGGTAATGATATGGTTACCCTTAGTGGCATACATATCATACACGCCTTTTATCGCCAGGTTATCAGCCTCTGTAGCGCCTGAAGTAAAAATGATCTCTTTAGGGTCGGCATTAATAAGCTTAGCCACCTGCTCGCGTGCATAATCCACAGCTTCCTCCGCTACCCAACCAAACGAGTGGTTACGGCTGGCCGCATTGCCAAATTTTTCAGTAAAATAAGGTATCATCGCTTCCAGCACGCGCGGGTCCATTGGCGTAGTGGCGTTATTATCAAGATATATCGGCAAATTTAATTCCATAATATTATTTCGTCATTCGAGATTTGGTACAAAGTTACATCAAAAGTGCTACTTTAGACACTAGCCTGAATTTAAGGTTTATATGTTCCTATCGTTAAAAACTATATGACAATGATGAAAATTGAGCACCTTGGGATAGCCGTCAAAGAATTGGCTGCATCCATCCCGTTATTTGAGCAATTATTAAATACGCCCTGCTATAAAACGGAAGAAGTAGCCTCTGAAGGCGTAAAAACCGCCTTTTTCCAAGCCGGCGAAGGCAAAATAGAACTATTAGAGGCTACAAACGACAATAGCCCCATCTCCAAATTCATTGCTAAAAAAGGAGAAGGTATGCACCACATAGCCTTTGAGGTGGAAAATATTGAGGCCGAAATGAAACGGCTCGTAGCCCTTGGCTTCGAACTGCTCAATGAACAACCGAAAAACGGTGCCGACAATAAGCTGGTATGCTTCCTGCACCCCAAAACCACCAATGGGGTATTAATAGAACTTTGCCAGGATAAAAGATGATAGCCTGATGCCCGTTTTTGCTGATGAGGATTGAATATGCGGAAGTTGTATGCCATATGAGAAAAACGTAACTTTACATAAAGAGGAATGGTATGCTACAGGCACGAAATCTGGATAAGGAACTCTATTCTGCAATAGCTTTGTTGAATAATACACAAAAACAGGCAATGCTAACCATTGCCAATGCATTTATGCAAAACGAGGAACAATCTGACAAGTATCAATGGGAGGGTGACCGCGCATTTGTTGCAGAATTAGAGTCTCGTTGGGCTGACTATAAAAATGGTGGAAAAGTATATTCTGCCGAAGAAATAGACACTGAAGTAAAAGCCCTTCTAAAAACGTTTAAGAATAAATAATGTACCAATATTTTTTCCAGTTACGTGGCCGCTTAGAGTTTTATGAGGCAATAACATGGTATGGAGAAAATAGCAGCCAGGCGGCGGATAAATTTATAGAAGAGGTAACTAACAAGTTGCAGGAGATATGTCAGCGTCCTACCCTTTACCGTAACACAAAGAACCACTTTAGAGAGGCATTACTTAAGAGCTATCCGTATACGATCATATACCGCATTGACGAAGAAAAAAAACTAATAATTGTGATCTCCGTTTTTCATCATAGCAGAAACCCAGGAAATAAGTTTAAGTAAAGCGCGCTATTTAGCATGATCGCATATTTGAACTAGTTCCAAAAAATATTTTCCAGTCCTGTCCGGTTTTAGAAAAAGATAACGTCATTATAGTGACAAACATCTTTAACTTAAAAAACAAAAACGTATGAAAGAGTATCTTTTAGTATTCAGGTCTACAACCGGGCACCTGCGCAGCACACCAGAAGAAAGCGCAGCAGTTTCAGAACAGTGGAAAAACTGGATCGGTTCAATAGCCCAGGCTGGTAAATTTACCGGTGGCCAGCCACTGATGCCAGGCGGCAGGCTGATGAGCAAAAGTGGTATAACAGATGCTCCCTTTGCTGAAGGAAAGGAAGTTTTGACCGGCTATGTAATGGTTAAAGCCGACCACTACGACGAAGCAGCAGAACTATCAAAAGGCTGCCCCGTATTCCAGGACAACGGCTCACTGGAAATAAGGGAAATAGCAACAATGGATATGTAAACATTTAAAAAGGAAGGATCCCGGCGCAACCGGGATCCTTCCTTTTTAAATAACAATGGAATTGAAAATGGCTACCGAAGACCGCACCATACAGCCACATGTGTTACCGCTCATCGCATCGCTCACGCGGTCTGAGTCGGGCAAGCTCATAGCGGTGCTCACGCGTATTTTCGGCCCTCACAATCTTACCCTGGCAGAAGATGTGGTGCAGGACGTGCTCATCAAAGCCATAGAGCAATGGTCAGCCGGCGGGGTACCCGATAATCCATCCGCATGGCTCTTTATAGCAGCACAAAACAAGGCCATCGACACCATCCGCAAGTACCGCCGCCAGCGTACGTTTGCCGCCGATATATCTACCCTGCTGGAGTCGGAGTACACAGCAGCGATCACCCTGAATACTTGCTTTAAAGACGAAGAGATACAAGACGACCAGCTGCGCATGATGTTTGCCTGCTGCCACCCCAGCATCAGCAGGGAAGGGCAGACAGCGCTTATTATGAAAACGCTATGCGGCTTTTCTGTACCGCAGATAGCAAAAGCGTTTATCACGTCTACCGATACTATAGAAAAGCGCCTGTACCGCGCCCGGCAAGCGTTCAGGGAAAATAATGCCGCATTCGATATGCCGGCTGGCACTGAGCTGCAAAACCGGCTGGCTAATGTGCTGGCGACCATCTATCTTTTGTTCAACGAAGCCTATAGTGCATCTTTCCACGAATCACTGGTTCGTAAAGATCTTGCAGAAGACACTATCAGGCTCTGTACATTGCTTGTAGAGCACATCACTACCAAACAACCACAGACCTGCGCACTGCTTGCGCTGCTCTACTTCCATACATCCCGCCTGTCTGGCAGAATCGATGAACAAGGCGATCTGTTGTTAATGAAAGACCAGCACCGCGACCTTTGGGACAGGCAAATGATAGCGCAAGGTATCTATTACCTCACCAATGCCGCCACCGGCGACAGCATGAGCCGCTACCACCTGGAAGCCGCAATAGCCTACGAACATTGCAAAGCCGAAAAATACAAAGACACCGACTGGCGTACCATACTCAGTTACTACGACCTGCTGGTAAAGCTAATGCCATCGCAGATCGTTTTGCTCAACCGCGCCATTGTAATAAAAGAACTGGAAGGCCCTGCGGCCGCGCTGGAATGTATCCGCCAGATACCCGGTATAGATTTTCTTCAGGAATACTACCTGCTGCATGGCATACTGGGAGAGCTGAATATGGAAATAGGTGAACCCCAAAACGCGAGAAAGCACTACGAGAAAGCGCTAAAGCTCTGTGTCTCACCGGCAGAAAAAAGGTTTTTACTAAAAAAATTGAGCTGCACTATATAGTACAGCTCACAAATATATACCATCACCTCTCCGAAGAAGAGGCCGGGAGAGATTACTTACTCCACTTTTTTACGTCAATATCTTGCAGCGCTCCCAAAAAGCTTTTGGCCCAGTAGTGGTTAAAGCCAAAGCCGCCGGCGCCTTCATTCATCTGGTTGGTAACCAAAACAGTTTTTTTGTCCATATTTACAAAGGTCACCCAGATAGAAGCCTCCGCTTTATCCTTGCTCATGCCTTCTACAAAGAACATCAGGCCCAGGCCTTTATTCCCTTTAAAGTCGTACTTCGAAACCATGGACGATATTTTATCAGCAGTCAGGCGTTGAAAATCGCCTGCATTATCTGTAAAGTAGGTTCCGGTCGACTTATCATTTGCATTGTCCGTTACATTGGTTGCATAAGTCACATTATCGCGGCCTACGGCGTCAGCTACGTTATACTTCTTTTGCTCTTTTATAAAAAGCTCATTCCATCCCGGGAAGTACTTATTGCGCATGTCACGATCGGTGATCTGGCCTGCATCTTTAAACTGGTTGGCACTACCTATAAACTTTAATTGAGTAAAATCAAGCCCCAGCCAGGTTATTGGCATATTCCCCTGGATGTCCGCCTTTGTTTGTGCGTAAGTGTTATATGCCAGCAATGCAGCTACTGCAAGAAATAATAGTTTTTTCATAAAAGATCAATTTCCGGATAAAAATAAAAAAATCTCCCAATATCTCATAATCAGCAGATTATCATCACTTCTCCAGCGAATGGATGCTGCGGAACAGACGGCTCCAGCGTATATCCTTTATCAAGCTTTCGCCATAACTCAACCATACAAACGATGCCCTGCCCACCACATGGTTTTCAGGCACAAACCCCCAGTACCGCGAATCGAGCGAGTTGTGCCTGTTGTCGCCCATCATCCAGTAGTAGTCCATCTTAAAGGTGTAGGAGGTAGCCTCTATGCCGTTGATGATAAATTTGCCATTCTGCTCCACAAGGGTATTGCCCTCGTAGTTGCCTATTATGCGCCGGTACAGGGCAATAGTCTGTGCAGTAAGCGGCACGGTAACGCCAGCTTTAGGAATGGTTATAGGCCCGTAATTATCCCTGTTCCATTTGTAGTTAGTTGTGTCCAGCGGAAACACCCATTCACCTGGCTCCTTGGGCGCCACACCCGCAGGTGAGCTCATATACAGCTCTACAGATGTCACGTTCGCAGCTTTCTTCACATCGGCAAGCTGGTCGTTGGCTATATTGTACGCGTATAGGTTGTTGTTTACTTTTTGCAGCTGTTCCACGTTATCGTCTATGCCCGGCATATTACCATTTGTTCTTACCAGGTAGTTGAGTTTTGAGTGTGGATATTGCTCACCTTGCTGCCCGTTCACATATACCACGCCATTCTTTACCTCTATTACATCTCCGGGCACGCCTATGCACCTTTTTATCAGGTTCTCTTTTTTATCTACCGGCCTTGTAACTACTTTATACCTGCTCATTACCTCGTCGCGGCCATACAGGCGGCACATCTGGTAATAGTCATTTTCAGGTTGGTCGGCCAGGGCAGTATCCCCCGCCGGGCCGTTAAATACCACCACATCATTCCGCTCTACATGCCCAAAGCCCGGCAGCCGGTGATACTTCCACTGCACCCCTTCTATATACGATTTGCCGCCTGTTATGGGCAGCGAGTTATGCACTAGCGGCACAGCCAGTGGGGTCATGGGGACGCGTGGGCCATAAGCCATCTTGCTTACGAACAGGAAGTCGTGTATCAGCAGCGATCCTTCCATCGATCCCGATGGTATGGTATACGCCTCGAAGAAAAAGGTGCGTATAAGTGTAGCTGCCACTATAGCAAATACCCCGGCATCCAGCCATTCCCGCCACACCGCCTTTTTCTTTTTTATAGTAGTTTTTTCAGTATTTGTCGTCGTTTCTTTTTTGCTCCAGAAAGTCATTTGATAAAATATTAATTGTGCAAAATGAGATGTAATAAAAAACAAAAAGTCAAGCAAATCCTATGATCCTGAAAATTAAGGTTCAGGCATCATAGTTCAGACCTGAATTCCTCTATCTCCCTAAGGCTATCCATAATGCTTCGCGTATGGTTAAGATAAGCCCTGCGATACATAATGAGCGAAAAGATAATGCCCAGCACCAGCGTTATTACTATTTCAGCAATAGAAAAGGGCAGATGGTCAAGCGCGCTTTCATGCTTCACCCACTGAAACACCAGGATATATACAGCCGGTGCTACAATAAAAAGAGCTGGTATAGAAATAAGCCGCTCACGGATAATGAACAGGTGAAACCATTGGGTTTTCCTGGCGGTCTCCGTTATTGCTTCATTGCCAATGTTTATCCGCGAAAGATACCGTAGCTTAAACACGCTCACAGCAAACTCTATAACGAACGCCGTCATAGCTATAATATAAGAGATAACCATTTCCGGGTTGCTGCCCACCTTGCTGCCCATGAGTAAAAACAGCACAAAGAACAGCAGTGTTAAAGACCCTACCATGTATTCTGTATTCTTTATCTGCTCCAGTGCGCTGCGCGATTTATCGCTGATCATACGTTGCAGCAAGCCCTCGTTCACAGCGCTCACCTGCTTCAGTTCCGTTTCGTGTGCCTGCCATAGGCTTTTCATTGCGTCCAGTTCCATAGTTATTAGTTTGCCTGTGATTGTTGTGCCTGTTTTTTTAATTTTTCTTTTATTCGTCCCAGCTTTGTTCCTATGTTGGTTACGGTAAGGCCCATTATCGCCGCTATCTCGTCATAGCTATTGTTTTCCAGGTACAGCAGTATCAGTGCCTTTTCCAGCTGCGGCAATTGTCTTATCAGTTGCCATAGCAGCAGGTATTCTTCATTAGTCTCCTGCGTCCTATCTGCTACCTGCATAAACGAAGTGTCAAACGGTATCTCAGTTATCCTGCTGCCCCTTCTTTTATAGCTGATAGCAGTGTTCAGCGCCACCCGGTAAAGCCACGTGCTAACCTTGGCTTCACCCTTGAATTTTGGAAAAGCGGCCCACGTTTGCAATACTATTTCCTGGTACAGGTCTTTATAGTCCTCCGTATTGTTTACCACATACAGGTTGCACACTTTATGGATCAGCCGTTCGTGCTGTTTTATTAACGCAATAAAATCCTTTGTGAGCTGCTCGCCGGGCTTCATTTTGTTTTGTATACTTTATTAGTAGGAGATCGGGGAAATAAATCACAAAGTCCGGCATTTATTTTTGTTAAAAGAAACAAAATGAAGAATCTCACCCTGGCATAAAAAAAGAGTCACAACGAATTGTAACTCTTCTGAAAATAAAGTTCCTACAATTTTTGGCGACAGGTTAATCGTGGCGCTTATGGTCCAGGAAAATTAGTTGGCCGAAATGGTAAGCAAGGTGAGTTGTTCTGCTCACCAATACATTCATCTTGTTCCGGTGAGGTTCTTTCGCGAAGTCTTCTTCACTTACTGCCGTATGTCTTTGAAGCCACTCCTCTGGCTGCTGGCTTTTGAAATGATTTGCCAGGGTGTCGTTTACATCTTTCCAGTATTTTCTAAGCTCAGCGGCAGGCGGCATATCTTTTTCTTTATCAGCGCTGGTAATGAATATCTCATCAAGGTGCGGATGATGATGGTCTTCAAAACCCAGCAGTGGCAGCATACGGTCATGCACTGCGGTGAGATGGCCTATTAAATAAGTGCCCCTGTTCCTACCCGGCGCTACTTCCATGTGCAGTTCTTCATCGGTAAGCGTATCCAGCAGGTTGTCTATTCTTGATATATGGTTAAACCAACTGTCCAGTACCGACTTTATAAGTAATTCTTCGTGGTGCTTCATGAATATGTTTTTAGTGTTTGATGTACAAAAGTTTGTGCATGGGTAAAATTAATGCTCTGCATTGCAATATCCCAAATGACAATATAAATATTTACTATGACAGCAAAGAATTAATAGCGAACAAAATGATCGAAGGCAACCCCAGCAATTTCGGCGATGATCTTTTCATTTGTTTCAAGCGACTCCATACTATTCAAAACATAGACGGCAATAGCAATGTGCTTGCCATTAGGCAGGGTAATAATGCCCACATCGTTAGTAGCGGCCATCATTCCTTTTTCATTGGCATCTGAGGTGCCTGTCTTATGCGCCACAATTGTGCCTACCGGCAATTGCCCTTTTAGCCGTTTAGGCCCCGTTTCTGTTTTGACCATTTGCTGCATTAGAAAATCATTGCTGGCGGCAGACAGGTATTTTTTATGAAAAAGGCCCTCCAGCAGTTGCGCCATAGCATAGGGCGTTACCCAGTTAGTGTACTGCACATTCCAGCCTTTTCCCATTTCTTCTTCAGTAGCCGCTATGGAAATATCTTTGATGCCCAGGCTATGTATATAGGCGTTTGTTTTCCCTGTGCCGCCAATCAGCCTGAAGAGCACGTCACACCCATTATTGTCGCTCATAGACACCGTATAATGTACCAGTTCTTCCAAAGTAATATCCACGTCGGCATCCGGGTACTTATCTTTAAGCGGGCTCCAGGTATGGTGCAACTGCTCTCTGGGAATATGCACATTCTGGGCCAGGGCAAGCTTCCCCTTATCTACCTGGTTCATAACAGCTATTGCCAACGGGAACTTATAAGTACTCTGCATAGGAAAATGATGAGTATTGTTTATAGTTAAAGTATCACCGTTTTCGATACTTACCAGGGCAACACCAATAGTTGCATTATAGCGGCGGGTAATGCTATCTATTTGCTGTCTTAATGTTTCCATCCTGGTTCCGGTATAGCGCTTCACCGTCTTTTGCGCCAGGCAGGCGTTGCATGTAAATGCAAGTATTGTCGCAAAGTATATTATCGCTTTGATCATAGCCGGTTAATTACAGTTCCACTATTTGTTTTAAATAACCTGCTAATAGCCGCCGAAAGATCACGCAGTGTGGATATGTTTTGCGATGATGTGCTCATGACTTGATCAATTATAATTTCAACGTCATTTCAAATTGTGAACCTTGTGTAAAGATGCCGTTATTTTCTACAAACCTGGTTATATGGTCTAGTTGCTTTTCTGTATTGATAACCTTTGCAGAACTATATTTATTATACGCCAATAGTTTTTTAAAAATGCAGGAGCCAATACCTCTTCTTCTGTATGCGGGCTTTACGCCTAGCTGCGTTATGTCTCCGGAAGCCGGTTCTGTAATACCGTAGCCAACGAGCATATTATAGTGAAATGCGCCAATGATCTTAAAGTCAACTATAGTTCTGTTTATCGATTCAAAACTGTTTTGCCACGAGGGGCTGCAGTCCCACATCTGTATCATTTCATCTTGTTGCGAAAGGTCAGCATCCCGCAGTTCAATTTCCGGCGGCAGGCCCTTTATATTTTCCTGCATGCCGGCCATGTTTCCAACAAAATAATTGAATTCCCTGGTTATGCTAAACCCGAGGCTTTTATATAGGGAAGCAGCCGTTGTGTTATGCTGCAATACTTCAAGAATATATTGCGCCACTCCTGCACTTTTAAGAAATGGCAGCGCTTCGTTAAATATCCTGGCGGCAATACCTAATCCCCTATATTCCTCAATAGTGCCTGTACCGGCATCGTAGGCAGTAGTTACGCCATTGTATGAGCCAAGGCAGTTTAGGGTGAAACTCACCAGCCGGCCGCCATAAAATGCCCCAAACGACAGTTCCGGTATGTAGCCCCGGCGTTGCAGCAGTTTTTCATACTGATGTCTTGTCCATGTGGTTTCATATCCCCTGAAAGCCTCCTCCCGTGCTTCATGTACAATGCCTGGGCTCGTATTGCTTAACTGTGTTATGGTTATCATCTGTTTCCACTTCTTATTTTTCATAAGGCCAGATACTTATTCGCGTTTCACCTGTTCTTTCATTATTTCATACACTACACATTCTTTCAGCCGCTTGTCGCTAAGCAGCAATGGATGTATAAAATCTGCCACCTTTACCATGCCTATCTTTTCCATCACATGTATCGACTTTAGGTTGATCTTTGGCGCCATTGAATATACCCGTGGCAGCAACAGTGTATGGAATGCATAGCCCAGGCATGCTTGCGCACCCTCAGTAGCATAGCCCTTATTCCACTCTTTTTTACATAGGCGCCAGCCAATATCGGTACAGGGCGTAAAGCTGGCTTCAAAGGTTTGTTCTGCCAGGCCTATGAACCCTATGAATTCCTGTTCATCTAGCTTATCTACTGCATAATAACAGTACCCTTTATCGGCAAACATTTGCTGCATCCTGTGTATGAATTGCGCTGTTTGTTCATAGTTTTGAATGCCAGGGAAAAACTCCCTTACATTGGCATCGGCGTTTATTTTAGCCATTGCATCAGTATCTGTCTTTTGCCAGCACCTGAAACCCAGCCTTGCTGACGTAAACAAGTATTTACGGTCCATCGCGTAAAGTTAATGACAAGCATACACCTTGATATACAATTTATTACCTTGCACCGTGCAGGTATAAAATGGCCATATATGAAACGGAAAATCTTTACATTATTATTTATTATAGTGGCCGTAACGGCTGCAAAAGGGCAGGTAGCATTTGAAATGGGCCTGAATATGGCAAACTTATCTATCAAAGAAAATGATCGGGCCACGAATAAGTCCGTTAAAGTGCCTACAGGCTTTAAGCCAGGCTTTGCCGGAGGCTTTGCGGCCGATATAGCTCTTGGCGAACACGCCTATTTTCAGCCGGGGGCTTTTTTCGAAATGATGGGCTGTAAGCTTAAAACTACTCCTCCCGGAAAATACAATATTAACGCCATTACTTTTCCTTTGAACTTTGAATACAAGTCGGGCGAAAAATGCGGTAACCGGTTCTTCTTTGGCGGCGGGCCATACCTGAGCGACAACATAGGCGGCTCTTATGAGCAAGATGCGCTGGGCCAGTTACCCGCCGTTTCTACCACGCTAAAGATCGGCTCAGCTTCGCCCAGCACATTAAAAGCACTGGATTTCGGTATAGGTTTAAACCTTGGCTACCAGCTTAAAAAACGCCTGTACGGCCGGCTTCATTACCAGGTAGGGCTGGCTAACCTGGTTCCCGGAGCTGATGGTAACAATAGCCTGAAATCCTCAGCATTTGGCGTCACCATCGGCTTTTTATTTGGCAAGTGCGACAATTTTAAGCACATACCCGGCTTTGGTAACCGAAGCGGCACCCACTGGCGGGGTATGAGTAAGTCCAGGTACTCCCGCAAGATACGGCACCCGAGAAATTAGTGCACTAGCCGCTTTCCCAGTTACAGGTTTGGAATATCTGGCAGCATTTCGCTGATGTTGTCAAATAAGTCTGGCATTTTTTGCATGGCAAAGATCACGGTGATCAGGAATGAGCTGAGTATGGAGTGCATGGAGGCTGCGGTTGGCTTTTGCTGCTTAAAGAAGAGCACCAGCCAAGTACCTTTCAGCCATTTGTACC
Organism: Bacteroidota bacterium; assembly: GCA_013285595.1. GTDB lineage: Bacteria > Bacteroidota > Bacteroidia > Chitinophagales > Chitinophagaceae > Nemorincola. Next base: position 7,030 of record JABDHF010000025.1, on the reverse strand, counting down.
TCAGGAAGAAGAAACGTAAAAATAAGGTCAGCGGGTTTCTTCTTTGCCGCCAGTTGATCAATGGTCTTATTCTGCTCCCTTCTTCTACATCATCGTGGGTAAACAAAGATTCATAGTTGTCGAAAAACAGGCCCTTACCCTTGTTATGTAAAAAAGAAATGGCCATGTAATAGTCGGTAATATCGCCATGCACGCCTTCACGGTACCTGCCGAATTTCTGAGCAAAGGTATTCCTGCGGATATTTGGGGTATCGCTGAACTGGTAAAACTTCAGGTGGTGCATGTTCCAGAATTTGTAGACCATCTCTGAAAACCCTTTACCATAAGGCTTCATATCAATGTGCATATCCTCAATAGCCCAGAAGCGTGCATAATCTATACTCTTGTCTTCATTCATCATTTGCAGCGCATCCTTAAAGTGCTTCGGGAAGATGTCAAATGGTACAAAGTCTTCCTGCAGGTATATGGTATAAGGTGTTGTAATTACATCCTGGCCTTTATTGATGCAATTGCCATATCCTTTGTTCTGGGGTGTGGTTACGAGCCTGAAATTGTAGGTGGCCTGCAGCTTTTTTACCTGTTCCATTTCTTCGGGCCGGCTGGCGTCGTCAGATACTACGGTATCTTCAAACGAGCAATTTAACCGCTGGAGTGAAGACAGCAAGCGTTCCAACGACCGGCTTCGATTATAATGCGTGATCAACAAGGTTACGCCCTTGAAGTAATAGACTTCGTTCATGATGTTAGTTTTTATTTTTCCTAAATGATATACTGTTTTTCAGGTTCAGTAATTCTGCAAAGCCGGTACTAAATACACCGGTAATAGTATGGGGTACAGTTTTGCGCAACCTGTAAGAACCATAAATAATAGCCACAATTGTGGAGATATAGTTAGCTATCACTATGCCATACAAATTCTTCAGTACTTCTACCAGCAACAGGCCAAAAACCAGTTTGATACAAATAACAATGATCATTTTATAAAAATTTGTTTTGGCATACCCTGTTACATCAAGCGCCAGGCCGTTGAAACGGTCTATTGGATATATAATAGCCAATACCATTGTTAAGCGGAATACGTTGGCTGCGAGGTGCCCGGTATATCCGTTGTATTTATGCCCCCCTAAAAGATGCATTAACGTTGGGGCCACAAAATAGGTAACCACTGCCGCCGGGATAAATACAATACTGAGCATACCAGAGTACTTCTTAAAAAGATAACCAACGTGGTGCAAGTTGTTTTGGTTGTACGCTATTGCCATTTCCGGAAAACCTGTTGTAGTAAATGAACGAAGCGGCAATTCTACAAAAGCCATCAACTTCATGGCCATATTGTAAAGGGTAATGGAAACAGGCCCAAGGACAAAGTTCAATATCCAGATATCGGCGTTGCCTAAAAGGCTGGAAAGTTGCGTGGTACCAAAGGTAAATTTGCCGAAATGGAATATCTCGGCAACACACTCCTTTGTTCTCCGCGTAACGTACTGTATACCAGACCTGTACCAGATAATGCCTATGAGACTGGACGAGCAGTTGGTTAGCAAGTTCCAGATAATTACATTTTCGAGGGTAAACTGGTGCAGCACTACCAGCACAATGAACGAAGCCAAGGTGCTGCACGCATTGATCATCCTGAACCAAAACATTTTGGTGTATTCTTCATCGGCCTGCAGGCGCCAGAATACCACATCGGACGGCAGGGAGCTAAGGTAGTTGATACCGATCCACTTGACGCACAGGATAACCTCGTAATTGTTAGTAAAGGGCAGATACAGAAATGCCAGGGCATCGATCAATAAGATAAGCGCTGATAGTGCAAGCGCCAGGAACCACACCGAGCCAAGTACGGTTGCAGACCTGTCGCCAGTGGTGCCGGCATAAAACTTGACGGTGGCCGTTGCCAGCAACCCATACCGGCCGGCCTCACAAAAGCCAACAAAACTTTGCAATAAGAACCACAGACCTGCGTGCTCCACCGATAGATTGTGGAGTATGATATACATCATGGCAAGGCCAATAATGGAGGTGACGCCGTTGCCCATGAGCACCACGAAATGCTTGTTGAAAAAGTTGCCGGCCAATGCTGTTAGTAATGTTAACGGGCAAGATAGAAAAAATATTTTTCAAATCTTTATTAACTTACATTTATTATTTAGTCAAATAATTTTTTTATTCATTTGGCTGGACGAAAATTGTATATATAAGTGGCCTGCCCTGCATTCTCCCAAAGAAGACGAAGATGTTGCGTAGTGTTTCTTCCTGAAATATAATATGGCAATGGGAGGGGGTTCACATACGGTTTTGGGGGAGCGGGTAGTGGTTTTTTTATATATTTTGTTTGTTATGGGAAAGTAAGGCAGTGAAAAAATGAAAGGCGCTATGGATAAGGGTTTACATATGATTTTGGGAGAGCGGGTGGGTGTATTTTCACCTGTCTTGTATGCTACGGAAAAATAGGGGGTTGAAAAAATGAAAGGTGTTATGGACGCGCGTTTACATGAGATTTTGGGGGAGCGGGTGGCTGTTTTTTCATGTATTTTGCTTGCTATAGACGTCGTAGATAGTAAGTGGGGTTTGTTGGCTGTGTATGATCGTTGACGGGGCATATATAATGCAAGTTACGAATGATGATTCCGGGTAGTATTTACAATGTGGAATATTATTGGTTTTACAAACGCGAACCAGTGGTGTGCTGATTTTAAGGGTGACCCATCTTAATGATGCCAGTGGAGAGGCCAATAACAGATCCGAAAATGAACAGAACGAAAGTGGTGGCGGCCGTTGTCAGGCAATACACAAAACTGAGGGTGATAATGCCGGACAGGTTCCTGTTTGCAGCGAAGCACAATGCCAGGATAAAGTTGATGCCCGCAAAAGCTACGCCTATATACCAATAGGGAGCATGGATATGCTCTACCCAGTTCAGCAAATAAAGTATGGCGGGCGGCGTGATGACGATGCCAATTAGTAAGCCAATTATTTCTTTTCTGCTTTTGGACACAGGATCTTGTTTAATGCTTAATTGTAAATTTAGGATGTTGGCAATAAATTTAACTACATCAAGCTAGTACCGTTTGCAAAACGGCTTTTTACTAGTAGTACCGGATGCCCTTCGGAACATCCGGTGCAACGAGGGATTAGAGATAAAAGCTATTTTTACTTAACAAGGTTAAATTTTCTAAGGTTATCTTGAGCTATCTCCAAAAATCTCTGGTTAGCAAACATTGTTTTTTTTCGGTCGCTCCAGGATTTTATTTTATCGTGTATTTCTTTTATTGATGATAACCCGTCGTGTAGCATTATATAATCAACTGTCGAAAGCAATTCCAGTGCAAAAGCAGAATAAAAACCTGAAAGAAATTTTTTTGTTTGCTGCACAATTTCAAGATATCGTGCATTTTCAGGAGCATTGAGATATATATTTACATCTTCTTCTGCAGCCATAACGAGACTCATTTCTGCAAAAGCCTTTTTGTCTTTTGCGCTATAGCCCGTGATATAACTGCCGTTAAGGTAGTACAGTACATGCTTTACCTTACCGGAATAAGGCCCGTAGAAATTTGGTTGAAATTCTAGCTTAAAAATATCTTCAGCACCAAAGCGTTGAAGGAAATAGGCGATTTTTTCGGAGGCAAATTCCGAAACAAATTCACCGTTTTTAACCAATTCAAATAATACAGCAAGTAACATAGCTCGCGCAGGCGTCAGTTTTACCCGCTCTTTATTGAGAGCTTCTCGTATAACGGCATTAGGTTCGTATATATATACCATACAATCTACACCAGAAAGATATTCCTCTACTAGGTTTTTAACCCTGTTCCAATCAAGACCGCCGTTACCGGCACCTAACGGAGGTATAGCAATCGACTTTATTTTTTTTTCTTTTATTATTTGCACCAGCCTCTTAAGTCCGCTTTCTACATAGCTATATTCGGATGGTCTCCGCCAGTCGGTCTTTGTAGGAAAATTGATAATAATCTTTTTGCCTGTGTATGTGGTTTCTTCTTCCGTGACTAATAGCTTGCCAATGGCTAGCTCGCCTTCTTTATATGCTTTATTATATGCCTTACTATTGTCAGGAAACATTTTTTTAAATTGCAAAGCAATGCCTTTGCCCATAATACCAACGGTATTTACGGTATTTACAAGGGCTTCCGCCTTACTGGCCAACAAATCTCCGGTTACAAACTCTATCATGCCTAAAAATAAAAATCTTTTCTTATAACTATTTTATCCTGCGCAACGTTAAGCGCCAGCAACTTTTGCTTTGTAGTCTCTTCATAAACAATGTAACCTGCAATGGAAACCAAAGGTATATCGCCTTCTACTAAAAATTCAGCTTCTTTTCTGCGCTTCAGGTCCTGATCTCCCTCCTTTATCCAGTTCGGCGCTTTCACGGCTGCAAAATCCACAATTTTTTCAATTTGTTCTACGTCTTTAATGCCATGAATGATGCTTAAATTGGTAATGGCATGACCGTTGCTAAATAGAAAAGGAAGCTTTAGCTCCATTATTCGACCCACTGTGCATATTAAGTAAACAATATCTGTTGGTGGCACCTGTTTCACTCCGTTATACCCCTTCTGTATGACATATAGCATAGGCATATGGCCCCAAAAGTAGAAAGGTATATAGTCGCCTAATGTTTTACCGGCGGCTACAGGAAATGCCGCACGCGATCCAATAAGGCTGACATCACCGATGGGACGGTAATTAGTATTGGCATTAGGCGATGAACTATGTGTTATGCCATGCTCCAGTATGTGCAGCATATTAGTTATATGCGTCATCCTGAATATTCGTACTTGATTTAGATCAGTCATTGTCGCTGCCAAATATACTGATTTACTGCCTTCGTTCTCTAGCCCGTTGGTTGACTTTAGGGTTTACATATAAATTAACTATTGAGGGAATTGATCTTAGTGGAGCTCACTTGCCAGTACTGTGATACCTCACGATACATAATACATCTTCAGCATCCCCTTTCCTTTCGCTTCGATCTCGCCGCGGTACTCGCAGGTAAATTTATCTTTCATCAGTTCATATGTGGTCTGTGAAATATTGATCTTGCCTGCTTTGCTGTTCTGCTCCATGCGGGCCGCGGTATTTACTGTATCGCCCCATATATCGTAGGCGAATTTCCTTATGCCCACTATGCCTGCTACTACGCTGCCGCTGTGTATGCCTATACGGATGTCAAAGGTGCGGTTGCCCAGCTTCGCCATCCTGTCCTGCATAAAGGCGCTTATCTCTATTGCTGCGTGCACTACATTTTCAGCATGTTCAGGGTACGGGGCCGGCAAGCCGGCTACAGCCAGGTAGGCATCGCCTATGGTCTTTATTTTCTCAATGCGGTATTTATGGGTTATCTCATCAAACTTTTTGAAGCAATGGTGCAGTTCATCTATCAGCCCCTGCGGGCTCATGTGTGCGCTTGTTTCTGTAAAATTCACAAAGTCGGTGAACAGCACTGTTACGTTGTCGAAGTGTTTGGCCTCTGCCACACCTTTTTCTTTCAGCTGGCCGGCAACCTCTTCCGGCAGAATGTTGAGTAGCAGGCTATCGCTCTTCTTCTTTTCTATGTCCAGCAATTTATTGTTGCGTGTCAGCAAAAAGATAAATGCTATCGCCAGCACTAATGCCCCCACTCCTATCAGCTCGTAGTTGCGACGGTGCGTAGCTTTTACCTCTGCTGCATTTTTTTCGGCCGCTGCTCTCAAGCTGTCTGCAATGTCTTTTTGCTTGTTTTCCAGTTGCGCTATTTTAGCCCGGTTTGCCTGGGAGAACAGGGCGTCTTTGATGGCCCTTGAGCTATCACCATATTCCATAGCCTTTTTGTAATCGCCCTTTAGCTTATATGCCTCCAAAAGATCGTCGTAGCAGCCCTGTATATAACCAGGGGCCTTTATCTCTTTTAATAACACCAGGCCGCGCTGCAGATGATCTATGGCTGCTGCCAGGAGCGCTGCCTTGCCCTGCGGAATGGCTGCGGCAGGCTTGTATCCAGACCGTGACAGCTCAACAGCGCTGCTAACTTTAGCCGTATTAGCAGCAGTATCTTCCACTATTGCGATATAGTCTTCCCCGATGTTGCATAAGTTAACAGCCATGCCTTGCTTATTCCCTATTTCCTCAAAGAGTTTTAAGGCCTGCATGCTACTCTCAACAGCCATTGTATAATTCTTTTGGTCTTTATATATATTGCTAATGTTGCCGGTAACTGCTGCAATGCCGAATTTATTACCCGACTCTTCTGCCAGCTTTAAGGCCTTAAGCAAATACTCTAAAGCCCTGGGATAATCTTTCTGGTAACAGTACGCATTGCCGATATCGTCGGTAACATCTGCAATTCCCTGTTTATTGCCGAGCTTTTCGTCCAGTTCTAAGGCTTTAAAATAATATTCCAGGGCTTTAGGATAGTCGCCCTGGTTTTTGTAAATAATGCCGATGCTGCAGTTAACACTGGCTATACTATTGTTTTTCCCTAACTCTTCATCTAGCTTTAAGGCTTTAAAAAAATATTCCAATGCACGGGGATAATCAGATAGCGCCATGTAAACAAGGCCGATGTTGCTGGTATTGACTGCGATCTCCTCTTTATCTGCTATTTCTCCGGCAATTTTTAAGGCTTTAAAATAATACTCTAAGGCTTTATGATAATCGCCCTGATCTTTATAAACAACACCTATGTTGCCGGTGGAACTTGCGATGCTGTATTTATCTCCTGTTTCTTCCGCGATTTTTAAGGCCTCAGTATAGTATGCCAGTGCTTTGGTGTAATCGGCTTTATTTATATAATTCACCCCAATGCAGGTATTAGCCATTCCCATTCCTTTTTTCCAGGCTAATTTTGTGGCCAGATCCTGATCCTGCTGCCCGTATTTTATTCCCTCATCTGGGTTTATATTACTATAACCCATTTGACAAGCCATTTAAAAGTTTCACCTTATTGGTGTCCTCCTTTTGCCTGGGCAGTTCCCCGAGCAGGGAGTCAATGAGTTGCTGCCCTTGTAACCGGGCGTAAAGGTTG
>JABDHF010000024.1:31759-33230 GCA_013285595.1 Bacteroidota bacterium | reverse complement strand
AGATGAGCAGGAGAAACCATTGCTGAGCAGGCTGGCGCTGCATGCTTACCGCATTGAATTTGTGAAGGAAGATGGCAGGGAGATCTCCGCCGAGGCCCCCTTGCCACGCGACATTGCAGCCTGCGTGAAACAATTGACCAAATGGAGTAAAGGATAAAGGGATTAAAAAGGTAATTAGTTAGAAAAGTAAATTATGTACGGGATGTATTCCGGGCCAATATGATTATAAAGCACCACTACCTTTTAACCAGTTAACGATTTAAACCTTTACTCGTTTAACCCAATTGACCTTTTAACTAATTAACCTTTTAGCCTATTTTTGCCGCATGAAGTCACAGATCAATATACAAATAGAACTTGCAGAAGATAAAATGCCCGAAACTATACAATGGACTGCCCCCGATGGTGGCGTACCAGACTGGCAGAATGCAAAAGCTATACTGCTGGGCCTGTGGGACGGCGAAGAAAAATCGGCACTGCGCATAGACCTCTGGACAGGCAAAATGATGGTGGACGAAATGAACGATTTCTTTTACCAGACATTTTTTGGAATGGCTGACACCTACCTGCGCGCAACAAAAAACGCCGAGCTTTCGAACGAGCTGAAAGAGTTTGCAAAAAGTTTTCTTAAGAAAGCTTCTGACGCTATTGAGAATGAAGCAAAATAAGTTTTGTGGAATTAGGAATTTGTAATTAGGAATTGGGATGATATTTTAGAACTGTAACCCGTCTCAATTACAAATAAATAATCTCATTAAAAACAATCCCAATTCCTAATTACAAATTCCTAATTCCATAAAAAGCAAAAAATATGTCTCTCGAAACACAAGTAATGGACGAACTGAAGAATGCAATGCGGGCTAAAGATGAAGCTGCGCTCCGCACGCTTCGCGCTATTAAAGCGGCAATCATTATAGAAAAAACATCAGAAGGAGCTAATGGTGAAATATCTGAGGCTACGGAAGGCAAAATGCTTCAGAAACTTGCCAAGCAACGCCGCGACTCCCTGGATATCTTCGAAAAACAAAACCGCGAAGACCTTGCAGCAAAAGAAAGAGAAGAGCTGGCGATAATAGAAAAGTTCCTGCCAAAACAAATGTCTGCAGATGAACTGCAAGCCGAGATAAAAGCGATCATAGACCAGGTAGGCGCCAAGTCTCCAGCCGATATGGGTAAGGTAATGGGCGTAGCCAGCAAGCAGCTTGCCGGCAAGGCAGATGGCAAAGCCATATCTGAAACCGTGAAACAGTTGCTTGCGCAATAAGCACGTACATTCACTTTTGGGTTTTGACCTTTGACTTTTAACTTATTATGGCGCTCGATGTAGTTGGCATCCTTCTCATCTTATTGTTTTTTATACGCGGCTACACAAGGGGGTTTATTGTAGCCGTTTTTTCTGTGCTGGCTATTTTGTTGGGGATTATTGTAGCATTAAAGCTATCTCACTCCTTTGCCGTGTGGATGTTAGATA
>JABDHF010000024.1:0-31749 GCA_013285595.1 Bacteroidota bacterium | reverse complement strand
GCTACAGACTATGCGCGCCAGCACCCCACTATACCTGTAGCAAGCAAGTTTTCATTGACAGATGCGGAGTTCGACCAATTTGCAAAGTGGCTGGGCGCAGCTGGTTAGCTACATGATATTATTTGTGCTGGTTGTACTGATCGTAAGGCTTGTAGCCAGCCTTATACAAAAGTCTGTTGACGCCATAATGCTGGGGACTATAAACAGGCTTATAGGTGGGGTACTCTACGCATTTCTTGGCGCTGTGCTATGGAGTTCATTTTTATGGATAGGTGGCCATATGGGCCTCGTTGGCCCAGAAACCATAGCCGCTTCTAAAACTTATCCCTATTTATCGGCGCTGGCGCCGTGGTTTTTCGAACAGGTAGCCAGGTTGCTGCCGTTTGCCAAAGACACCTTCAGCAACCTGGAGCATTTCTTCGATACTGTAAATCAAAAGCTGCCTGGCCATGTGGGTGCTCATTGACAACTACGATTCATTTACCTACATATTGCTGCATTACCTGCTGCAAACAGGCAATGAATGCATAGTGTACCGCAATGATGAAATCACCCTCCAGCAATTAATAGATTTAAACCCTGCACGCCTCATTATTTCTCCAGGGCCTGAAACGCCGCTGCAGGCCGGCCTTACTATGGCGGCCATTGATCATTTTCACAGCCGGATACCTATACTCGGGGTGTGCCTTGGGCACCAGGCATTGGGCATGTACTTTGGGGCACAGCTTATAAATACTACTTACCCCATGCATGGCAAAACAAGTGCGGTTACGCATTCTGCTCATGCCTTGTTTAATGGTATACCATCGCCAATGACGGTAATGCGGTACCATTCTCTTGCTGTAAATGATTTTGGGGAAACAGGATTATCAGCTATAGCCCACACTGACGATGGAACAATAATGGCGCTCGCCCATGATCGTTACCCATGCGTTGGGGTGCAGTTTCACCCGGAGTCCGTGGGTACGGGATATGGCCTGCAGTTATTGAAAAACTGGGCGGGTATGAGTTATTAATTGCGGATAAAGCACCCCTGATGAAATGACACGTTGGAATACTAATTATCTCCCCGGCTTCAGCGTCTTTTGGTAGTCTGCGGGTTGTTGCAGCAAGGAGAGGGCTTTGTCCAGCTCTTTATCATACTGCAGGCCTTGCGCTATACGCCCACGCACATAGTAGTAGCGCGATGCTATCTCGTTTTCCAGCATTTCTTTCACTTGTTCTTTATGTTTCAGAAGGTCTTGTTTTTTATCGTGAGATAGTTTTGACCTCAGCGCTTCAAACTGGTCTTTTGTATCATCATAATATTTTTCTCTCATGGCCATCCGCTGCAGCGAATCAAGGCCTTCTTCTGTTTCTGTTTTATAAGAATAATCTTTGTTCTCCAGCCACTTTGCAAATTGGTCGAACTCCGCATCTGTCAATGAAAACTTGCTTGCTACAGGTATAGTGGGGTGCTGGCGCGCATAGTCTGTAGCATAGTCAAAGATGTAATTTTTGGTGTATAGTGTTACAGCTATCAAGCTCATGGGCTCATCTTTAATATGTATATCCGGCTCTACGCCACCACCGCTTAGCACCGTGCGGCCCAGCTTTGTTTTATATGCCTTTTTTAGCGAATCTGGCATAAAGCCCACACTGCCATCAGCATTTCTGTGTGCATAGTCGAGGGCCTGTATGCAGCGGCCGCTAGGTGTGTAGTACCGGGCAATAGTCAGCTTCAGGCGGGCATTGTACCCCAGTGGCCTTGTTACCTGCACCAGCCCCTTGCCATAAGAGCGTTCACCTATTATCACACCACGGTCCAGGTCCTGCATGGTGCCCGCCACTATCTCAGATGCCGATGCTGATGAGTGGTTCACCAGCACGGTAAGCGGAATATCTTTATTCCATACACTACCCGGTGTTTTATATTCTTTATCCATGTCGGCTATCTTGCCCTTGGTACTCACCACCAGTTGCCCTTTATCTACAAATATGTTGCAGATGGCCACTGCTTCGTCCAGCAGGCCACCCGGGTTGTTCCTTAGGTCCAGTACCATGCCTTTAAGCCCTGGCTGTGCCCTTTGCAGGCTGTCGAATGCATCGCGCACCTGTTTGCCGCATCCCTGTGTAAACTGGGTAAGCCGCACATAAGCTATATTATTCTGAGTGCCTATCAGGTTGTAATAGGGCACACTGGATATTTCTATTTCACCGCGGGTCACCAGCCTTTTAGATGAGTTGTGGGTAAAGGCATCTTTCACCATCATGTTTATCTGTGTGCCTGGTGAGCCTTTCAGCAGCAGGCTCAGGTCTTCTATGCTTTTACCTTTTACTCCCTGGTTATCTATGGACTCTACCAGGTCGCCGGGATGCAGGCCTGCCTTTTGAGCAGGGCTGTTTTCATATACATCGCCTATATAGATATCATCGCCTTTTCTACGCATGCTGGCTCCTATGCCCCCGTATTTACCAGTGGTCATAAATTCATATTCCTCTATGTCCGATTCTGTTATGTAATTAGTGTATGGGTCCAGGTCATCAAGCATAGCGTCCACCCCTACTTTTACCAGTTTGCCTGGCTCTATTGGGTCTACATAATAGGTATTCAGTTCTTTGAAAAGATTAGCATAAATATCCAGGTTCTTGGATATTTCAAAATAGGGGTCGCTTGTCTTCCCATGTATAAAGAAAAAAGCAGTAGCAGTCAGTGCCACCCCTGCAAAAAAACCTTTTGTCTTCCCGATCTGATTCAATAAACTCATGACACCGTCCGTATTGTTGTAGCTAAGCAAAGTACGAATTTACGCCCTTTTAGAAACGTTCGGGAATAATTTATTAGCCTCCGATCAACGGAATTTGTTATAAATATGGTAATTTGTATCAAAAATAAACCATGTCTCGCTTTTTAACTCACCCTTGATCAGCAGCTATCTTTACGATGAGCAAAAAATTATATGTTCTCTTGTTGCTGATTTTAATAACGGGAATACCCACCCTGGCACAAAAACCATTCATGGAAGGTACCGTAATCTACAAGGTTACCCTTGCGGCTAATGATGGCAAAACGGTTTCGGGTACCTATACATTTTACATAAAAGGCAACCAGGTAAGAAAAGAAATAAAGCTAACTAATGGCTACCAGGACGAAGTGGTAATGAACTGCGGCACCAACAAAGTGTATTCACTCCAAAACAGGAACGGAAAAAAATATGCGGTAGAACTCAGCATGCCCCAGATGTTGAAAAATCAGCAAAAATTTAGCGGCTTTTCTCTTAAGAACGAAGTGAACGACAACAGGAAAATAGCGGGCTATTCGGTATATAAAGCAAACGTAAATTACAGCGACGGCTCCTCACCTGAGATATACTACACTAAGGAATGGAATCCCACGCAGCCAATAACCTATGAGCGGTTTCCCAATGCCAAATTTCTACCCATGTCGTTTTCTTATACAAACGAGCAGGGAATGGTAATGACATTTGAAGCGGAGAAAATAGAAGCGGCCCCGGTGGAAAATGCCGTATTCAGGATACCGCCAGACTATAAAATGATCTCTTACCAGGAATACAAACAGCTAAGCGAATAAGGCGAACATACCTGCTAAAGTGTTAATTATTCTGCATAACCCGTAGCGACACCCACACCATCTCCGGCTTTCTTTACTTTTGCCTTTTCATCAAAACATGGCAAAAAAGTATTTTCTCTGCATAGCATTGCTATTACTAGTTGCAGATACCTGCGTGGCTCAATTTAGCTTTAAGGCAAGGATAAAAGATGCAGCATCAAAAGCAAAGCTTGCCGGAGTTGTAGTCGGCGACAGGCATGGCAACGGCAATGCCAGCAACGACAGCGGTGAAGTAACCATAAGTAGCCTGCCTGCCGGTGCAGATACTTTTTCATTTAGTTATGTGGGCTACAAACCATTTTCTCTCGTAGTTACCCTGCCCGATGATAGCTGGCATACAGTAACGCTTGAAGCTACGGAAGGAGAGCTGGAGGAGGTCACTGTTATCTCCTCTACCCGTACGAATGAATCCATAGAAAACGCTCCTATAAAAGTTGAGGTGCTGGGTAAGGAAGAGATGGAAGAAGAGAACACCATAAAGCCGGCAAACGTAGCAAGTATATTAGGCGATGTGAGTGGTGTGCAGATACAGCAATCGTCGGCAGTGTCGGGCAATACAAATGTGCGCATACAGGGGCTTAACGGGCAGTATACGCAGATACTAAGAGATGGCATGCCGCTGTACGATGGCTTTTCAGGCGGCTTTGGTATTTTACAGATACCACCGCTCGACCTGAGACAGGTAGAACTGGTAAAAGGCTCCGCATCTACACTATATGGCGGCGGCGCTATTGCCGGCCTCATTAACCTGATTTCCAAAAAACCTTCGGAGCAGCAGGATGCCATTTTCACACTCAATGCCACAACACTGAAAGAGGAAGATATCAACGCTTATTTCTCAAAACGGAATAAAAAGTTTGGCTACACATTTTTTGCTGGCTATACCCACCAGGATGCTGTAGATGTGAGCGGAGATGGATTTTCTGATGTGCCAGACCTAAGCACATTTACCATACACCCGCGCTTGTTTTTTTACCCCGATGAAAAAACAATACTGACGGTAGGGTACAATGGTACTTTTGAAAAAAGAGAAGGTGGCGATATGCAGGTGCTCGACAACCACATCGACAGCTTTCACCAGTATTATGAGAAAGATATAACACAAAGAAACACCGGCGAGCTGATCTTTGAACGCACATTAGCGGGTGCGGCAAAGCTCACCGTGAAAGGCAGCCTCAGCTCGTTTAACCGTGAAATAGTATCAAATACAGACGATATAAAAGGCAACCAGCTCAACTATTATTCAGAGATCTCTGTTTTTATCCCTCAAAAGAAAAACAGCATAGTGGCGGGGATAAATACTACGGGTGACAATTTTCGAAAACTACCATCTTCAGATAGTATAGCGCTTCATGATTTCTCTAATAACTCGACAGGTGCATTTGCACAGTATACCCTGCATTTATTTAAGCAAACAACACTGGAAGGTGGCCTCCGCGCAGACCATACGGCCGGTTACGGAGATTTTATGTTGCCACGCCTCGCCTTGTTTAACAGGTTCAGTGAAGTATGGGCAATACGCGCGGGCGTAGGGTTTGGCTACAAAACACCCAACGCGCTCGAGGTGCAGGTAATAGACTACCCCACACAAGACCTGCAGCCACTACCTGCAAATATTAAAGCAGAACGCTCTACAGGTTACAACCTGGAAGGCAATTTTAAAAAAGACCTGGGCAACGACGTAAACCTTTTTATAAATCACGCATTTTTCCTTACCCAAATTACAAGCCCTATTATAGCCACACAACTTGCCGATGGCCGGGTATTTTTTAGCAATGCCAGCAACCCTGTTACCACTATGGGTTTTGATACTTACGTAAAGCTTTCTGTAAAGTCACTGGAGTTATATGTCGGTTATACCTTCACTGACGCAGAGCGTAGCTACCTGTCGCAAAACCAGTTCATGCCGCTGACACCCAGGAACAGGTTTGCATTTACTGCGGTAAAAGCATTTGCGAAAAAATGGCGGGTTGGGTTGGAAGGCTCCTACATTGGCGTTCAGTACCGCGATGGTGATTCTAATACTCCTCCCTATTTTCTGATGGCCTTGATGATAGAAAGAAAAATCGGCAAGATGTTTACCATAGTAGTGAACGGAGAAAACCTGCTCGACTACCGGCAAACCCGCTATGAGCAGATATACACCGGGCCGCAAACTAACCCCACATTCAAACCTCTGTGGGCGCCTATTGACGGACGGGTTATCAACTTATCGGTAAGAATAACTCCTTTCAAAAAGTAGCTATTTACCTTTGCGCTTATAGTGTATACGCCAGTTGTTTTTCCAGGTCTTTCCCTCATCTGTTGTTGCTTCCCAGTCCCAGTCAAAACTGTTAGGAGTGATATTGTAATACACCATCTTGTTTTGCAGTGTAGAGCCATCCGGCATAGCCACCGGTTGTGTAAATAAGGTCATTTTCCCGTCTTTAAATTCGCCGGTAAGCACTATACATGCACCCTGGTCATCAACCCATGTCTGCTGCCATATTTTCTTTGCCGGGCTATATACCGACCAACTCTCGCCCTTATAAGCATGTGCCGGATCATCAAAATGTTCATGGATCACACAGCCACTCATTTCCTTAGTAATATAGTTAGTGGCATGTACTGTATCGTTATAGGTCAGGTTCCATTCTCCCACCCAAAAATCGAACTGGCTGCATTCCGCTGCAGCGCATGGTTTCGGTTTCCCCGTTTGTGCATCCACACTAGCTGACATAAGTATTAAAATAAGAAGAGTGAAGACAATGCACTTCATTGCTATGATTGTTTCCGCTAAGCTATAAGGTAATAGGGTGGGGTTTATCCACCTATTGGGGGGATAAAAGAGTGTCAGGAGTGATTATTAGTCGGGTGCTTTTTATTTATTTACCAAAAGCCGCATCAGTCAACACTTTAGTAAAAGTCTCCCAGCTATACTTTTTCTTTTCATTCAGTATATTATCACGCAGGCCGGGAATAGAATTTGGCCGGAAGAACTTCAAAATAGCATCGGCTATTGATTCCGGGTTTGGCTCTGCTACAAAACCCACCATGCCGTCGGGCACTACCTCTGGCAAGCCACCCACATTGGTCACTACCATTGGCTTCTCAAAGTGGTAGGCTATTTGTGTGATACCGCTTTGTGTAGCATGTTTGTAAGGCTGCACTACAAGATCAGCTGCACTGAAAAAGTAGCGCACCTCATCGTTTGGTATAAAGTCTGTTTTCAGATGCACTCTATTTTGCAGCTGACGCTGCTCTATGATCTTGCTGTTATTGGCTTCGGCATCTTTATTGTAATATTCCCCCGCCACTATAAGCTCTATGCCTGTTTTCTTTATGCGCGCATCGGCCATAGCTTCCAGCAGCAGGTCGAGGCCTTTATATTCGCGTATAAAGCCAAAGAAGAGTATATATTGCTTACTGCTGTCAAGGCCCAGCTTTTTACAAGCTTCGTCTCTACTCACAGCTTCTTTATAGTTATCGTAAACGGGATGCGGTGTAAAGTATGCTGGCTTGCTGGTAAATGTTTTTACGTCCTTCAGCACATCCTTGCTCATGGTCACAAATACATCTACCGGCTTTATAAAATATTTGGTGAATTGCGCATCTCCCGGTCTTTTTTCATGAGGTATAATATTGTCGGCAATGCACAGTACACGGGTATGTTTATTCTTTTTAACTTTCCTGAGTATGGTGCCAAACGCCGGCCCCATAAAGGGCAGCCAATACCTTATGATCACCAGGTCAAATTGCTCCTTTCTTATTTCACTCCCTGATTTCAGCCAGTTCAAAGGGTTTACAGAATTAATGATGCTCCTGATCTTAATGCCTTTGGGCGCAGGCTCATCTGTAAATTGTGTCTTGCCTGGAAAAAGAAATGATGGATATTGTAAGGAGAAAGAATAAATGACCACGTCATTGCCCTGCTGCTGCAACACCTGCGCCAGCCGCTCGTTAAAGGTAGAAATGCCGCCACCTCTTAAAGGGTGTGCAGAGCCTATGATAGCGATCTTCATTTGAACAGGTTTTTAAAATCTTCCTGCGCCATTTCGTAATCAGCAGGTACGCCGATATCTATAAAGTAGCTGTCGCTCACATAGCCATAAAACTGCTGTTCACTGCAAAAGCGCTCCAGGTAATCTTTTTCAAAAGAAAATTTCTCCTGCAGTGGCTTAGCAAGAAAAGCTTCAACATTGATGCAGTAAACACCACCATTTATCAGCCCTTCTTCACAAGATCGCTTTTCTTCAAACGATGTGATGATGTCCTGGGCATTAGTATTCACAATTCCGTACCTGTCAAACTGGTGCATTTTTTTCAATGCCAGCGTTGTTGCCGCATTGTTTTTCTTATGAAACGCAAATTGTTCTTTCAGGTCAACTTTAAACATCGTATCGCCATTAAGCACTACTACATCATCAGTCGCGGCTTCTTCTATTGCGGCTAATATACCGCCACCGGTTCCCAATGGTTCATTCTCAATAATGCAGTCTACCTCAAAAAAGTAATCTTGTTCCTCTATCCAGTCCGTTACCAACCGGTGTTTGTAGCCCAATGATAATATTGCCCTCGTACACTTTTGCTCTGCCAGGTAGTCGAATATATACGCCAGGAATGGCCTGCCATTCACCGGTGCCATGCACTTAGGATAAGCGCCTATAACACCCTGTAATCTTGTCCCTAATCCACCCGCAAGTATGATCGCTTCCATCTTTGTTTAATTAAATACTCCAGGTTACTAAACCTCTCTCCGTAAATTGATACGGATTAAACGCGCCGCCAAAGGCCGCCAGTGCGTTCTTTACATCATAGCGTGTATTAGCCGGACAGTAAAACATCATGAACCCGCCCCCGCCCGCACCAGATATCTTGCCTCCGGTTGCACCGGCCTTCAATGCAGCCTCGTATATCTCATCCATAGCATCATTAGATATCCCTTTCGCCATTTGTTTTTTAAAGCGGAACCCATAATCAAGTATGCCGCCTATATCGTGTATGTTGCCCTTCAGCAGCGCTTCCTTCATCATCAACGATTGTTCTTTCAGGTGGTGCATAGCATCTATCGACTGCTGGTTATTATCTTTTACATTCTGGCTTTGCGCCGCAATGATGGTGGACGACAGCCTGCTCGTTGCGGTAAAGTAAAGCAGCAAGTTATTCTCCAATTCGTAAAGATATTCCTGCTTTATGCGCAGCGGGTTTACAATTACCTTATTGTCTTTGTAAAACTCCATAAAGTTTACCCCGCCAAACGTTGCCGCATACTGGTCTTGTTTGCCACCAGCCATGGCCAGTTCCACACGCTCTACATCATAGGCAATTTGTGCTATATCATATTCGCCCAGCGGCAGGTTCAGCCATTCAGCAAATACACCTATTATAGCCACCATAAGTGTAGATGAGCTTCCCAATCCCGACCCCGCCGGTGCATCAACAATAGTAGACAATTTAAACCCCGAAGGAACCGTGCCATAACGGTTGACAATATAGTTATAAGCCCCTTTCGCCAGGTCAAGCGTTCCATCTATAGGCAGGCTGTCATTAAACTCATACAGCACGTTTTCTCCCTTGTCCACCGCGTCAATAACTATCATTGGCGCATCAAGCGTTTCTATGGTAGCATATGCATATAGCGAGATCGTAGCATTCAGAATAGCCCCACCATATAAATCGCAATAAGGGCTTACATCTGTCCCACCTCCTGCCAGGCCTATTCTCAGCGGCGCTTTACTTCTATAGATCATATAATGGCTAAAATTAGTAAAATAACAGCGATACGCTATAATAGCCCCGCTGCTTCTAATAACATCGTAGGCTCTGTATCGTCAACTGTTTCTCTATCTGATTTGTCGTAAATAGAAAGCAGGTAAATACTTTGATGAACAATTTTCACACAAGTGATTACCCTCGCACCTCCGCTTTTTCCTTTCCCCTTTGAAGTAATAGACATCCTGATTTTATAACACCCTTTTCCTATTGATATCCCAATATTCGGATTGACCTTTATTATATCAGTTAAGTTAGATAAGTCTTTAGCTAAAGACGGGTGTTTTTTGAAAAGGGCCTTGAATTCCTTTTGAAAAGATGACGTCAGGAAAATATTATAGTTCATCCAGGAATTCTTGAGCGCTTTTAAGTTTTATTTTCCCTTGTGTATGAAGATCAACTTCATTTAATGACGCCTTAAATCCCTCCACCCATTTTTTTTGCTTTGCCGTCAGCTTTTTTGCAGTTTTCTTTTCGTCAACCACCACAAAGTCAAGTTCCTTTGCCAGCAGCATAAAAAACGGCAGTTTACTGTCAGGAATATTTACGGTTAATTCGGTCATGGGACAAATTTATTAGCAAATTTACTAAACTTACAAAAACTCCTTGTAAACAGCCCTTACTCTTAAATAGATATACCCCCACTTTCACAAAAAATTACAACCCGGCATTATTTTGCTATGCTATTAATCTGTAAACTTGTAAAAAGAAATAATATAATTTATGATCGATCCTGTATCGCATCCCCACACAATGGACTCCTCCGCAGCTATTCAGCAACTGGTAGAGCACATTGAAAAGGTAATACGTGGTAAACGCAAACAGATAGAATTAGTTGTTACCTGCCTGCTGGCGGGTGGGCATATATTGATGGAAGATAACCCCGGCACTGGCAAAACGGTGCTGGCACGTACCCTCGCCCAGTGCATCAGCGGACCTAGCGAAGGGGAGCATGTAATATTCAAGCGCATACAGTTTACCCCAGACCTGCTGCCTATGGACCTCATAGGCACTCACATATTCGATGATCGCAATAAAGAATTCGTCTTCAAAAAAGGCCCCCTATTCTGCAACATACTTCTTGCCGATGAAATAAACCGCGCCTCCCCAAAAGTGCAAAGCGCCCTCCTCGAAGCCATGGCAGAGCAGCAGATAACCGTGGGCGATACCACCCTGCTGCTGGAGCGTATGTTCTTCTCCATAGCCACCCAAAACCCGGTAGAGATGGAAGGCACCTACCCATTGCCAGCCGCACAGCTCGACCGCTTTTTCATGAAGATATACTTCGGCTATGTGGATGAAGCCACAGAGCTGAACATCTACCGCGATTACCTCGACATTGCAAAAAACCTTGTAGAGCTAAAGCAGGTGATGAGCATGCGCGATATACTGTTGCTGCAGGCAATGGCCGGCGATGTGTTTATACACGACGAGATAGTGCGCGCCGTTAGCAACATAGTACGCGGTACCCGCGAGCACCAGGATGTTACCCTTGGTGCATCTACCCGCAGCGGCATAGCATTCTTAAAGTGCCTGCGCGCTTATGCGCTGGTAAAGGGCCGCACCTACGTAATAGAAGACGATGTAAAAGACATAGCACGCCCCGTTATAGAGCACAGGCTTATTTACCGCAATAAAGACGGAAAACAAAAAGCCCTCGATAGCATCATCAATAAAGAAACTGAGCGGCTGGCCAAGCTGAAACTGTATGCCTGATCTTTTTTACAGTAAAAGATATTTTATTGTTGCCTGCATACTGGCTTTAATGCTGTGTGCAGGCGCTTCTTTTGCCCAAAAGAAAAGCAAGGCGCCCGATGCGGCCACTATTGCAGCCCGCGCCGAGCAAGCCAAAACAATCCCGGAACAATTCCGCGCACCACACCCGGCCGACAAAATGGAGCAGCGCTACTTTGATATAGATGTAAAGCGCGCCATAGGCATAAGCTCTGAAGATATGCTGCCGCGCTCGCGTGAGTTTAAGCGCATAGACAGCACCTACTACGTAGGCTGGATGATAGAAGGCGTATACAAGTACGACCATGCCGAAGACCTCTTAGGTTTTAAAAATGCCGCTATACCGCTGGAGCGCGCGCTGCACCTCATAGAGCACGACTACGCCAAAGCTCTTGCCACCCGCACCAGCGATATTATGGTGCTATACCCCATCAGGCAGTTTGGCCCAGACTATACCATGATAGGCTATTACCTGCTGCAGTGCTACCTGAATACCGACCAGCCCGATAAAGCCTACACACTCCTGCGCCAGTCACTGCGCTGGAAATTCCAGTTCCAGTATAGCCTCGATGCCTACAATTACCTGGCATGGATAGTGCATCGCAACCGTTTCTATACTAGTAGTAAATACAGCTTCCTTAAAAACTCTATCGACGAGAACGAAAAGCTCGCCAATCGCTATCTCGATTCAGGCATGGCAAACATCATTAAGAACGAAGCCGTCAATGAGCCCATTGCCAAATATTTTCCTAATTATGAGGTCAATGAAAAGATGGCAGTCTATCATTACAAAAACATCCTCTTCAGCTATTCGTTCAATATCGACTCCGCCATGTACTACTTCAACCTCATGAAGGCAGGAGGGCGGTTGCCACACAATAACTACGCTAACTTCCGCAGTGTCGTTGGCGACTTCAAAACAGCCGAAGAAGAATACCGCACGGCATCTATGATGGACCCTGCCGATAAGCGCCTGCAGGAATGGGCATACTACAGCACCATACTGGATATATACAAGGCAAAGCCAAAGTCGGGCGCTGTAATGGCGCGCAACATGATAAAGGCCGCAGGTTCTACTCCCGGCTATGGATGGTACAACATAGCCCTTGCCCGCTGTATGCTCTACGACGGGCAGATCAGCGAGGCCGACCGCTATGTAGACAAAGCCGCAGGCTTTAAAGAGCTGCACATTGGCACCACCCTCGGGCAGAGCCACTACGATTTCAGCATACAGCTATTAAAGCTCATCAGCAAAGAGCAGAGCTGGCAGATGGACCGCTTTGAGCACAGCAACTGGTGGTACAACCCCACCGTATTGCTCAGCATGGCGCGCAAGCTCAGCGAGAAATACCTGCAGCAGTTCCTCATCATCAACCAGTTCTCCCAAAACCCTGAGCGCGACCGCGTCATCTACAAACTTTTCTCTACCGAAAGCACCGTATCGTGGGACGAAGTATGGTACCTCATCCACGACTTCAGCAATAAATATTTCGTAAACATATTCCGCAAGGCAGCCGAAACTGATAACCGGCCGCTCATCCGCAAATACTTTGCGCTATTCACAGCACGCCTGGAAATGCAGCAAGGGAAATACACCACAGCCAAAAGCACCTTCGACAAGCTGCTCCGCAACCCCGAAATAGATGCAGACTACGAAAAACTTTTCATAGCCCGCATATACCAGGCCGAAGCCGAATGCGCCGCAGAGCTGAAGAACGAAGCCGCGCAAAACGACTGGCTCTACCGCATGTACCAGGAATACCCGCAGCTGGTACCCTTCACCGGTATGCAGATGAACATGCGCCTGCACCTAAGCGGCGCCATAGACCCCGAAGTAGAAAAGCGCCTCCGTACCTGCAACATTCACTGGGTCACTAGCACCGCCACGCCAGCCCCCGACGCCTACATCACCTTCACCCGCAACGGCACTAAAAAAGACATCTCTTACTATGTGCTTGACAGCAAGGGCAACTACATCGTAGAGAAGCAAGCCTTCGCCTGGCAAAAAGCGGACGAGGCCGGCACTAACCTCGCTTACAGGTTATTTAATATTGGTGGGAAGGAGCCGGAGGAGGAGTAGATTTGGAATTTCATTATCTTTGCAAAATGAAAAGCACTAATACAGAAAAGCCACTAAATTCAAAAGGGGCTGCTATTTTCAAAAAAATGCTGGACGATAAGAATGCGCTACATGAGCATCTTAAAAAAGGGGGTAAAGTAGAAAATTTTAAACGCATAAAATCGCTACATTGACGCCTTATAATTTTACACAGCGCAATGAATTGTCGTTTGAATTTACTACCGATCAGGGAATAGTTTATACAGCCCTTTTCTTCGATTACGAATATTTGTTTGGAGACTATCCTGAGATCTCAAAATACATTTATTCTTTTACGCTGGATATTGTAAAAGGAGAAAACGCAAATCACCTCCTTGATGACAAGATAGGCGAAACAGTAGTCTCGATATTCAAGCGCTTTTTTGAATCCAAAGACAATGTAGTGGTATATATGTTTGCGACAGTTCTGACGAACGCCATTTTGCAAGGAAAAGAAAATTTGATTGGTGGTTTTGGAAATATAACGATGGAAGTATGCTAAAAGTAGACGGCGTGGCAGTAATAGCTGATTTCGAGATATACAATTCACTGTTGATACATAAGGAAAATAAATTTGCCGACAAAATTATTACGGCCTTTAATACACTAAATGAACGGGTTGATGACAAATAGATCATTCAGGGATAAATAGAAATTCTGTCATAGTGCAATACGCCACATATCTATATTTCCCTGCGCCCCCCACTTTCTAACATTTATACAATACATTCGCAATAGCTATTTATTCTACTGGCTATAGCAGGCAAGTCTTTTATTAGCTATAGCTATATTCTATCCAATATTTCTTAACTACTACAAACCACATGCGCATACCGGGGAATGAAGGGATTTTTTGAGCATATTGGCCGTATCATCCTCATGATAAGGGGCGGCCTCAAGCGGCCGGAGAATATCAAAGTATACTGGATAGAGTTTGCAGACCAGTGCATGGATATAGGCGTTGGCTCACTGCCCATCGTCTTTATCATTTCCTTGTTTATGGGCATGGTAATGACCGTTCAGTTCTCCTACCAGCTGGTAAGCCCCATCGTGCCTAAATCCGTGATAGGCGCACTGGTACGCGATTCCTCTGTGCTTGAGTTCTCGCCCACACTCTCAGGCATAGTGCTTGCAGGCGTAGTCGGCTCCCGTATCGCATCGCAGCTGGGCAACATGCGCCTTACCGAGCAGATAGACGCACTGGAAATAATGGGCATAAACACCAAAGCCTACCTGGTGCTGCCAAAAATAATTGCCGGCATGATCATGATCCCCTGCCTCATCGTTATCTCCATAGCCGTCAGCATCTGGGGTGGCTATATAGCCAGCAAATTCTCCCACATCCTCACCAGCGACCAATTCTTTTACGGCATGACCCGCGATTTCCACCCTTACGATCTGCTTTATTCCATCGTCAAGTCATTCACGTATTCGCTCTTCATTACCATCATACCATCCTACTTCGGCTACTACCTCACCGGTGGCGCCGTAGAGATAGGCCGTGCCGCCACCAAATCAGTAGTGCTCACCTGCATACTCATCCTCTGTGCAGATTATGTGCTTTCTATCTTGTTTCTATAGACGATCAGCTCTTAAGAAACCAATTTTTCAATTAATAAAAAATCTGGCATATATTTTGTTAATATTAGTAACAACACACATCGCCACTTAATGAAGTACCTCCTGTTACCCTGCTTATTGATTTTATTGATCGCTTGCGGTAGTTGTAAGAAAAGCGCATCTTCTATATTACCACCTTCGTCCTACAAGATGACTGCTACCATTACAAAATCCGGAAACTCCACTTTTTTTTCAGCATCAGGCAATTCTTATGTTACAGCCGCTAATGGGAATAATGAGTGTAAGATCTCAGCCAGTGCGGTTTCTGGTACATCGGTGATATCAAACTTTACATTTTCAATTTCCGGGTATAGTGGGGTAGGCTCTTATGTGTTCGACAGCATATATGCACCAGTTGCCGACTACGAAACAATAACCCCGGCGTTTATCCAAACAGCATTTGCCTATGCTATCGTCAGTATTACCAGTGTTTCGTATGAAGATGTATACGGCACATTTGCCGGCACACTAACAGATGGCAGTGTAATTACCGATGGCAAGTTTATCGCCTCAGGTACTGGGTTTTAGCCCATCCGGATTTTGTTTTTAAAGACGCGCTTTTCAATCACAATACCGATAAAATGCTCCGTATACTCGCAATTTTATTTCTTTATTGCACTACCCCCACAAGCCTTTATGCCCAGGCATGGCAGTGGGGTAAAGGAAGCATCGGCAATAATGTAAGATCGTGGCCCGTAGCAGCGGACTCGTTGGGAAATGTATATGCTGCCGGCGTTACAAATGGCATTGTCTCTTTCGACAATTATGGACTCCCCTTTATTTCAAATGGCACACACATCATACTTGCCAAATATGATACCTACGGTAACTTTTTATGGGCCCGCAGCACGCAACCCTGCATTAATTCATCGCTCATCAATATTACCACCGACTTAGCTGGCAATTGCTATTTACTGGGCTGCTTGGCAGATACGGGCCTCACAATTGGCGCCTTTACTTTACACAATTCATTGTATCCCGGAGCACAATATTTCATTGCAAAATTCGATGCCCAGGGAAATGTTATCTGGGCAAATAATACAGGAGGCAACTCTGGGGTGCAACAGCCAACATCAATAACATTAAGCGCTTCTTCCTCTGCAAGATTAATGTCCGCAGGAGGTATAACAACCGATGCATCTGGTAATATCTTTATAACCCTTGGATTTGATTTGCCAGATGTAACAGTAGGGGCCACCATATTGGCTAATAAAGATCCATCCGGAAAAACAGGAGATATTTTGCTGGTCAAATACGATCCGTCTGGCAATATTTTGTGGGTGCATAGCTCCGGCGGAAGTGGCGATGATATTCCTACGGGCATAGCAGTAACTCCTGCCGGAGATGTGTATATCTCTGGCTTGTTTAATTCTGATTCGGCGGTTTTTGGGTCATCCGTTATTAAGAATATCAGTTCCGGCATACAAAGATGGAATGCCTTTATTGCGCGATACGACGCTTCCGGCAATCCTTCATGGGCCAGCGGTAGCGGGGGCGATGGTAAAACGTATGCTGCGGGCATTGCTTCCGACGATGTGGGGAATGTGTACCTCGTTGGTGGCACAGCAGACGGCGTCATCTCTTTTAGCGGCACCAACATACCAGACACAAATGCAGGCTCTGCTATGCTGTACCTGGCAGAATTCGGTCCATCAAACAGCGTGGATTGGTATAAAACTATCGGCAGCACAGTTGCGGGTGGCAGCGTTTGCGGATATGGTGTGGCTACATTGCCTGGTGATTTTGGTTCAGTTTGGGTTACTGGTGCGTTTAATGGCCCGGCCAGTATTGATACTAATACCCTTAATGCTCCTTCCGGAAGTGTCGACCCGCTTTTTATTACCGGATTTGACTACAGGAAAAAATATATAGCAAGCGCATCATTAAAGGCCGGCGGCAGTCATCAGCCGGGTATTGCATGCAATGCAGGTAGTATTTACTTATGCGCTGATTACGATGAGGCCGCATCGCCTTTTATTATTGCCAATGATGTGCTGGCAAATGCAGCTGCAAATGAGCGGTGGCTGTACCTGGCAAAATATAGTTTTCCCGGAGGTAATGGGCCTGGTAGCGTTCATGGGCCCGACACCACCCATAACCATAGAAATATTCTTATATGCGCTTACGATAGCGTAGCGCTGGTTGTGCCACCCGGCTATTCTTTACACACCTGGAATGATGGAAGTTCAGACACTGTGCTCAGGGTTGCAGGCTCTGGTATGTATTGGGTTACAAGCATAGGTAATGGAGGTGCTGCTTTAGATACTTTTTCAGTAACTATAGATAGTGGACTGTGCAATTGCAATGCAGCATTGCCCACCGCCTTTACACCTAATGGCGATGGCCACGACGATACTTATTTCCCTCTTTTTGAACCAAGTTGCGTTATTTCTAATTATGTGTTTTTTATATACAATAGATGGGGTCAATGTGTATTTCATTCCGACAACCCTGCGGTCAGATGGGATGGCAGATTCAAGGGGGTCGATGCACCCCTTGATGTTTATATGTATGAACTGAGATATTCTACTAATTCAAATTATCCTCCGCACATAAAAAAGGGTGATGTGACCTTGGTAAGATAGTAACAAGATTTGGCGCAAATGTTTTCCACTTTCGGTTACCACACCCCCCCAATTTTCCCACTCCCATATATCCCCCCTAACTTTCCTAAATGAACCACAACAAAAACACATTAAACATAAGCGCACTATCCGGCAATCATCCAGGGCAGTTCCATAGCACAAAAAACACGGCGCCCGCTCCCCCAAAATCGACCTCAAATCCGCCACAGGCAAGGGCTTCATTTTTTAAGCCACATTTTATTCCAGGGCAGCTTTACCTCAACGGTTGTAGTACTAAAAAACGAATTAAATATTCCACCATTCAATCTTCCGTAGCGCAGCAGTAGCAAAATAAAACTGGGGTCCGCTCCCCCAAAATCGACCTGAAACCCGCTCCTGGCAAGGGCTTCATTTTTTCGCCACGTTTCATTCCCGGGGCAATGATAATGCGGCCATATAATTGGCCGGCACGTCACTGATTTATCATAATTTATACTTATCGGTATTTTAACTTTTAGCCCTATAATTTTAAATACCTTTGAGAGTTATAATTCTGTATCAATAAAATTTAAGGAATGAAGCGTTTAGCGATATTGGGGTCTACGGGTTCTGTAGGCACGCAGGCATTAGAGGTGGTGGCAGCGCATCCTGATCTGTTTGAAGTAGAGGTGCTTAGCGCCCATAGTAATGCTACCCTGCTCATAGAGCAGGCAAAGAAGTTTAAGCCCAATGCAGTAGTAGTTACAGACGACGCTAAGTATAAAGAGGTGAAGGAAGCATTGCTTATGCTCCCCATAAAAGTATTCTCCGGCCAGCAAAGCTTGTGCGATGTGGTGGCCTGGGACACAGTAGATACCGTGCTGGGCGCCATACTTGGTTTTGCCGGGCTGCATAGCATACTGGCGGCAGTAGATGCCGGCAAGCGTATAGCCCTTGCCAATAAAGAAACCCTCGTAGTAGCCGGCGAGCTGGTAATGCAGCGTGCCCGCGAAAAAGGCGTTACTATAATACCGGTAGATAGTGAGCACAGCGCCATATTCCAGTGCCTGGTAGGCGAGGACATCAGCAAGGTGGAGAAGATGATACTCACGGCAAGCGGCGGGCCATTCCTTGGCCGCAAGCCAAACTACCTGGTCAATGTAAAGGCCAGCCACGCACTGCAGCACCCCAACTGGAGCATGGGCGCCAAAATAAGCATAGACAGCGCCACGCTTATGAACAAAGGCCTGGAGATCATAGAGGCAAAATGGCTCTTCGGCCTGCAAAACGAGCAGATAGATGTGGTCATACACTCACAGTCGGTAATACACTCCATGGTGCAGTTCACCGATGGCTCCATAAAAGCCCAGCTTGGCCTGCCCGATATGAAGCTGCCTATACAGTATGCCCTGGCATTTCCATACCGCGTGCATAACGACTATAAGCGCCTCGACTTTAAAGACTTCCCTAAGCTCACCTTTGAGCCCGCAGATTATAAAACTTTCCGTAATCTTGCCATCGCTAAGGAAACTCTGTACCGCGGCGGCAATGCGGCTTGTGTTATGAATGCAGCCAATGAAATGGTGGTACACGCCTTCCTGCAAAACAAGGTAGGCTTCCTGGAGATGAGCGAAATGATAGAAAAGACCCTGGAAAGTGTAGCCTTCATAGACCACCCTACACTGGAAGATTATATAGACAGCGACAAAGAAGCCCGTGAATACGCAAAGGAGTTTATAAAAAAGAGTCAGCTAAGTATATATTAACCTCCGGCCCCCTAAAGGGGGAGTGCTGAAATGTTAAGATATTTAGCTTCGAATAAAGATTAAACAGAATAGAAAAGCTTAAAAGAGAAACAAAGCCCAACAACCTTGACCAACGTACCCCCCTTTAGGGGCAGGGGGTTTTAACTTTTTAACATGACCTTACTTACCATCTTATTAATGTCTGGCACCGGGGTTAAGGTGCTGCAGCTGTTCGTAGCATTGTCTTTGCTTATAGTGCTGCACGAAGGCGGGCATTTCTTCTTTGCAAAACTGTTCAAGACTCGCGTAGAAAAGTTCTACCTCTTCTTCGACTTCCTGTTCCCATTCTCTGGCCTACTCAATTTCTCCCTGTTCAAAAAGAAAAAGGGCGATACAGAATACGGCATAGGTTGGTTCCCGCTGGGTGGCTACGTAAAAATAGCCGGTATGGTAGACGAAAGCATGGATAAAGACCAGATGGCGCTTCCGCCCCAGCCATGGGAATACCGCAGCAAGAAGCCATGGCAGCGTTTGTTCATTATGTTGGGTGGTATCATTGTCAATATCATCGTAGCCATAGTCATCTATATATTTGTATTCAGCATTTATGGCGAGGAATACCTGCCTGCCCGGAATGCCAAATATGGTATTGCTGTTGACAGCGTGGCAAAAACCATAGGCCTGCGTAATGGTGACATCATCACAGCCGTAGATAATAAGCCCGTAGAGCGTTTTGAGCGTATAGTAGCCAATATCATACTCGATGAGGCAAAGACCATACAGGTAACCCGCAATGGCGAACCTGTAAGCATTAACATAGTGCCCGGCACGGTTCATTCTATTATCACCGGCACTAAAAACTCATTTATAGCGCCGCGCATACCCATATTGGTCGACGATGTGAACAAGGGCAGCGAAGCATCTAAAATGGGCCTGAAACAAGGCGATAGCATAGTAGCCGTCAACAGCACTCCCGTAAGGTTCTTCGATGAGTTCGACAGCATAAAGCGCTCACTCGCAGGCCAGCCTATTGAAGTGTCTGTAATGCGCAAAGATACCTTGGTAAACCTGAAGGGCACAGTACCTGCCGATAAGCTCCTCGGCTTCCTCCCTGTAGGCGACTACAACAGGTTCTTCAAAACAGAGCCTATCAAGTACAATCCTATACAGGCCATAGGCAAGGGCTTCACCTTCACTTACGACCAGTTTACCAACTATGTGCGCCAGTTCCGTCTCATCTTCACATCAAAAGAGATCAAGGCGAGTGAAAGTGTGGGTGGCATCATCACCTTCGGCAAAATATTCCCTGCCGAATTTGATATGGAGAAGTTCCTGATGCTCACCGCATTCATCTCCATCATCCTCGCGTTCATGAACCTGCTGCCCATACCGGGGTTGGATGGCGGCTATGTCATCTTCCTCCTGTTCGAAATGATCACCGGCAGGCAGGTAAGCGAAAAGGTAATGGAGCGGGCTACCACAGTCGGGTTAGTATTATTGCTCACGCTGATGGTCTATGCAAACGGGCTGGATATCTTCAGGCTGTTTAAACACTAAGATCAGGAAGCTTTTAAGGGTCTTACTTTATCCTGTTAGATTCTTCTACGGCATGTTCTTTTGCCTCGCCCGGTAGTTTGCCACCAAAGTTATAGGTGAGCGAAAAAGAGAACAACTGCGATGCATACCTGAAGCTAGCATCTGAGCGATAGTTATCCATGTTTACATGCATACCCACGTGGTAGGTATAAAACGGGTCGTTAAAGTCTGCCTTTATTATAAACCTGTCATTTATCTTTTTCGATGCACCAAATTCCATATACATATTCGCATCAAAGGTATTAATGATCGACGCCCTGCCATTGCTATAATAGTTGATGTACCCCTCTGTCTTCCATCCCTTGCCCAGGTCTATTTGTGAGCTTATATTCAGTGAATACCCGCTTAGCTCCACAGCCAGGCTTTTACTGTTAACCACCCCGGTATATCGCGCATGAAACACGCTGCCGCCAGCGCTGAATGCCCACCATTTAAATAGGTCTTTATTGAAAAGCACAGACAATGCCACATAGTCATTTGTCGCTTGGTTTTGAAGTGTGTTGCGCACTTCTTTCGTACTGTCATTTACGGTAACCACATCGCTGATAATACCAGTAGTACCAGAAAAAGAAAGCGTTGTAATGATCATGTTTTTGTAGCTGTGTTTCAGTTCCACATTGTTAGTGTACTGTGGCTGCAGGTGAGGATTGCCTACGGAATAATAGTTCTCAAACGAATAGTATACAAATGGGTTAAGCTGGTCGTAGTGAGGGCGATCTATACGCCGGCCATAGTTCAGCTCAAACTGGTTATTCGTATCTTTTCTATAAGTCAGGTACGCCGTAGGAAAGAGCGAAATGTAGTCACGGCTATCACGCTCATTATATGCATATTGCGCTGCCAGGGTATTGGTCTGTTCAGCTCTCAGCCCTGCATGGGCCTCCCATTTCTTCCCTATACTTTTAGAAAGGGTCATATATGCCGCATTGATATTTTCCCTGTACAGAAAATGGTTGGTAAGGCCCGCATAGTTTGCCCATTTACCGCTGTCATAAAGGCTCACATTGGCGTTAAAGTCAGTGGTCTCCCAGCTGCTTTTAATACCTGTTTCCAGCTTTATGCCATCCTTAAATGCATTGCTATAGTCAGCTTTTATACTATACACCTTGATCAGCTCAGGCCATATACTGTGCGTTATCAGTGGCTTGGGCAATGGCTGCATAAGTGCGTCGTAATTTGTATTATTAATGTCCTGGTAAGTATTTTTGCTATAGGCGAGATAATCAAAGTTCACATCAAGCGCACTCTCTTTGCTGAACTTGTGAGAGAGATAAGCATTAGCCATAATATTCTTCCTGATAAACCCATCTGCGTCACTAACGCCGTTATAAGTAACGTTATTTGCTGCGTCAGTATTCACTGTCGATGTATACCCGTAGTTTGTATTGGGGTGATAAGTAGTCCTCACGTTTACACCCACTGTCGTTTTATCCGTAAGATCATAATCTGCTGATAACCTCAATGCGGTATTGCTAAATCGCTCTTTGGGTGTGGAGTGTATAATGCTTGTAGACGTGGTTTTACCGCTCGGCGCATCAATATAGTAGCGGGTCTCCTTCCAGTCTGCAAACCCTATTGCTTCCATGTCGCTGCCACTCAGTGCCAGGCTCAGCTTGTTCTTTTTGTAGTTGAGCAGGAAGCGTTCATCCCTGTGAAAATACACAGCGTTCCCATAGCTGAGTGCAATATTTCCATTCAGCCCTTGCTTCTTATTTTTCTTAAGCTTTATGTTAATAATGCCTGTGTTGCCCGTTGCGTCATACTTTGCACCGGGCTGCGTTATCAGCTCTATCTGAGCTGCATCATCCGCGGTAATGGTCTTTAAGTAAGCTGCAAGATCATCGCCCGATAAGTAAGTGGGCCGGTCGTCTATCAATACCAGTACTCCTTGTTTCCCCTGCATAGAGATCACCCCATTCATATCTACCGACACACCCGGAAG
This sequence comes from Bacteroidota bacterium, assembly GCA_013285595.1. Lineage (GTDB taxonomy): Bacteria > Bacteroidota > Bacteroidia > Chitinophagales > Chitinophagaceae > Nemorincola. The sequence continues at coordinate 9,110 of JABDHF010000024.1, read as the reverse complement.
CCTGCGCAAAAGGTCTAGTGCGTTAGTGCTCGCTGTTGTGGTCGTGCCTTCAATATTCACAATGGTTTTGCCAAGGCTCATTTCTATAAATGGCTTTTTACCAACCACGGCCACCTCCTGTAGCGATGTGCTTTGTTTCTGTAACACTATCGTACATTTTGAAACTCCTGTATCACTAACAGCAATTGATTGCATGCCGGTTGTATATCCAACAGAAGTAGCGCTTACCAAATAGCTGCCAGCTGCCAGGCTGGTGAACGAGAAATCGCCGTCATCCCCTGCAGTGACCGTCTTTATCCAGGAAGAGTCAGTACCTTTTAACAATGACACAGTAGCTGCTGGAAGGCCAGAGGTAGCGTCTGCCACCTTACCTGAGATACCTCCTTGCTGTGCAAATAAAAGGCTGCTGGAAAACAGGAAAGCAAGGATTGAACAGAGAATATAGTGGCGCATAAAGTGCAGTTTACAAAGGTAAAGGTATCGGCCACATGCATTGCGGGTGTTTATATTAACCATAATTAACCCGGAAGAAAAATATAACTTTAATGGATCAACGATCATGAAAACCTTTGCTGACAAAGTAATTGACTACAACAAACACCTGCAGTATACAGGCACACTGCCCGCTGGCATTAGCATTATGAACCCCTATAAAGAAAACAAAGAAGCGCTTATCGCCTCAACTGCTTTCTACAAAAAATTCTATAGCGATGCCAAACCAAGACACCTCATACTCGGCATAAATCCCGGCAGGTTTGGAGCTGGGCTAACAGGTGTTCCCTTCACAGATTCAAAGCGGCTCATCAATGAGTGCGGTATCGCCTACACCGGTAAAGACACACACGAGCCATCCTCTGTTTTCGTCTACGAAATGATCAAGGCATTTGGTGGGGCAAAGCTCTTCTATGAAAAGCTCTACATAAACTCCGTATGCCCGCTTGGATTTACAAACACAAATAAAGCAGGCAAAGAGGTCAATTATAACTATTACGACAGTAAAGAATTGACAGATGCCGTTTATGACTTCATCATAGACAACATCCACAAGCTAAGATCCATGGGCGTTGACACCGATACCTGCTTCTGCTTTGGCACGGGCAAAAACGAAAAGTTCCTCCGTGAGCTCAATACAGAGAAGAAGTTCTTCAAAAAGATAATAGCCCTGGAGCATCCCCGGTTTATTGTACAGTACAAAACAAGATCTATGCAGTTATATATTGACAAATACTTAGCCGCATTTAGCCAGGTTTAAGTTATCGGCTGATCTCAACGAAATGCTCCCGCGGATTCAGAAGTGTTATAACGGCAGCTTTGAAGTTTTCTAACAATAACGCTTTTAATTGCTTATTCGATAAGTTTCCAGCAGTTATCCAAATGATTTTAGGTGGGGATTTCTTATGTAATACAAGTTCTATAAAATCCTCGTCTTTTGTAATAATGATGATATCTTTTTTTGAATCTTGGGCGAGTTGAAATATCTCATTATCATCAGCAGATAACAAGTTCATAGAGAACACATGTTCTGCTTTTACCTGGAAAGCTTCTCCAAGCCATTCAACGGTTTGAGGGGGTAAATTTGCATCGATCTAATAAATGTAATCGCTAAGCTGCATGCAGGTGTGGATGATTTAATTTCAGGGCGGCATAATAGAGGCATGCTTGTATGTCGGCAGCTTCAAGATATGGAAAGTCATTCAGTATTTCCTGTGATGTCATACCACTTGCGAGCAATTCCAGCATATCGACTACGCGGAAACGCATGCCGCGCACTATTGCTTTGCCTCCAAATATGCCTGGATTGTAAGTAATGCGGCTTAACAATTGATCCATTTCAGATTTGCTCATACTGCAAAGTTATTACAAAATATTATACGGCAGACATTCATAGCAATTGACAAAGGGTCTAATTTAAGCTCCTGAAATCTACAGGCACGAGCTTGCTAACCCCAGGCTCCTGCATAGTCACCCCATAGATCACATCTACAGATGCCATGGTCTGCTTATTGTGGGTCACAATAATGAACTGCGAGTTGTCTGAGAACTTGCGGATCATCTGTGTAAACTTGCCTACGTTGGCATCATCAAGCGGAGCGTCCACTTCATCCAGTATACAGAATGGCGCCGGTTTTATAAGGTATATCGCAAACAGGAATGCAGTAGACGTAAGCGTCTTTTCCCCACCCGATAATTGGGTAAGTGTACTTGGCTTTTTACCTTTTGGTTGAGCGTATATTTCTATTCCGCTGTCTGCCAGGTTTTCAGGATCTGTGAGGCGCAGGTCACAGCTGTCCTCGGCTGTAAACAATGCCTTAAACACCTGCACAAAATTCTCCCTCACCAGATTAAAGGTCTCGTTAAATTTTGTGTTGGCAGTGTTCTCCACCTCTTCTATTGTAGAAAGTAAGGACTCCTTCGCATTTACCAGGTCGTCGCGTTGCTCTACAATAAAGTCATTGCGCACTTTCATTTCTGTGTACGCCTCTATAGCGGTGGGGTTTATCTCACCCATATTCTCCAGGCGCTTTTTCATCTTGTCAGCGTCCTGGGTAAGTTCTTCTATGGTATGTGTGGTGGTGCGTGGCTGGTCCAGAATCTCATCGAGTACAACCTTAAATTCTATAGCCAGTCTTTCGCTCATGCCCGCCACCTGCACTTTCATAGTGCTCAGCTTATCCTTAATGCCATTGAGCAATGTCTCAGCCTGTTCTTTTTCACGGCGTTTTTGGTTAAGGTGGCCTTCCTGTGCAGTAATGGTATTACGCATTTCGTAGTATGCCCTGTCTTTCTCATTCAGCACTTTTTCATCACCTTCCTTCCTGCTGAGCAGTTCATAAAGCTCATTATCACCGGTGTGCAGCAGCTTTTCGGTATCGGTAAGTTGTGTATTTATCTGCTGTAGCTGTGTGCTGTTTTCAGCTATCTGCCGTTTCAGGTCGTTAAGCTGGTTAGTGCGGAATTGCAGTTCCTGCTTCAGGTTGTCCAGCTTACTATGCTGGCGTGTATGGGCTATGTTCTGCTGATTGTATTGCTGGGTAACCTCATTAAATCCCTTCTCTACCGCCTGGAAATCTGCCTCTGCATTCTTTATAGATTGTTGCAGTGCCTGTAGTTCACCGGTTATCTTTTCCAGGTCGGTACGTGTACCTTTTACACTTTCCTGCGTATTGTCGAGCTGTGTTTGTATGTCCTGTAAGCGCTTATCACCGTTTTGGTTCAGCTGTTCAAAATTCTCTACCCTATTTCCCAGGTTCACGCTGTGGTTTTGCAGGCGGTTTATTTCCTGGCGGGTTTGTTCTATAGCCTTATCATTAAGCTCGCTATTAAAGCCCGCTATCTTATTCTGCGTATCCGATACGAATTGCTTTAGCTCAGCCGTAGTTGCCGTAAGCTCTTGTATTTCTTTTGCCAGGCGCTCCAGGTTCTTTCCTCGGCCTATTTTATTACCCTCAAACAGCCCTATCGATCCGCCACCAAATGTATACTTGCCGCGTATCATTTTACCACTCTTACTTACCAGCACATTACCATTTTTCAGTTCTACCTGTGTAATATCTACACCATCGTTAGTAATGTAAACATGTCCCAGCAGACGTTTTGCCAGCTCTGCATATTGATCATCTACACTTACCACGCTAAGTGCTGGTACGGCGTTTTCCGGCACGTCTGTCGCAGTATCGTTATACCCGCCGAGATGGTCCAGCACAAAAAAGTTGGCCTTTCCCTTCTTATTGGCTTCGAGCAGTGATACGGCTTTTGCAGCCTCATTCGTATTGGCAACTATATAGTAGTTAAGATAATTGTCCAGCACATTTTCAAGCGCTGTTCTATATTCATTCTGCACCACGAAAACATCAGAGAGCAGTGGTGCGGTATTATTCCATTCTTTATTCTTCTTAAGGAACTTAATGCTGTCTGGGTACCCTTCCAGGCTTTCTACCAGCGATTTAAGCAGGTCGTGTTCATTACGGCGAGAGTCCAGTTTCCTGTTCTCTTCCACCAGCTTTGCGCGCAGGCTTTCCATTTGCTCCTGGCTCTGCAGTATTTTTGCCTTTACTTCTTCATGTTTGGCTATAAGCGCTACCTGTTCTTTTTGCTTTACTGCCAGCTTTTCTTCGGTATCCTTACGTTCTGTACCCAGTTGTGTTACCTGGTTGGTACGCTGTGCTTTTTCGTCCTGCACCTGTTGCATACTACGCTGCAGGTTCATTACCGATGTATCGGCTATCGCCACTTTCTTTTCTGCGTCAAACTGGCTGCGCTGTCTTTGCTGGTATTCATTGCGCATCTGCTCCAGCACCTTCTTTTTCTCGTCAAATGTGGCGCGCTTCTCATCTACATTTTTGCGCAGTGTCTCCAGCTCTTCCTTTATTTTCTCCAGCCCTGCGCCTTCTTCTACCATTTGCTTTTCAGAAAACGCAATCGACTCTTCCAGTTTCTGAGACTGCCCGCCAGCGCCCGATAAAAAATCCCTTAGGGTCTTCTCCCGCTCTTTCAAATGTTCAAAACGCTGGGCGGCAAGTTTCTTATCATTTTCCAGCTGGCGCACCCTGTTCACCAGGTCGTTAAATTGTTTCTGAAGCCCGCTGAGTTCCTGCTCCTTTGTTATCAGCTGCACTTTCTGCTGCTCTACAGATGCTTCTTCGGTAGCTACTATGGCTTCCAGCTGTGTTTTGCGATCTGTCTCTGCATCGTTTTGCTCATTGAGCGTTTTGTACTGCTCGTTAAAGTGCTCCAACGATGCTTTGGCCAGCTCCACACTAACTTCTTTATATTCGCCTTTTATAGAAAAATAGCGCTCTGCCTTCTTAGCCTGGCTTTCCAGTGTGCGCAGGTTATTCCCTATTTCAAAAAGAAGATCTTCAATACGGGCTATATCCAGTTCTGTTGCATCTAGTTTTTGCTTCGCCTCTTTCTTCCGGGTCTTGTATATCGATATGCCTGCTGCCTGCTCCAGCATACGCCTGCGGGCTCCTTCTTTGTCTTTAATAATGTCATCCACCATACCCAGCTCTATGATAGCATAAGAGTCGTTACTCACGCCGGTATCAAGAAACAGGTTATGGATATCCTTGAGGCGGCAGCTCACGTCGTTAAGGCGGTATTCGCTTTCGCCGTTTTTATAAAACTTCCTGGTTATAGTTACGGTAGTGAATTCCGTTGGCAGCAGGTTGCGCGTATTCTCAAAAGTCAGCGACACCTCTGCCATGCCCGATGCATTTCTTGTCCGCGATCCGTTAAAGATCAGGTCATCAAGGTTGTCTGAGCGCAATGCCTTTATCTTATGTTCACCTATAACCCATCGTATGGCATCTACTATATTCGATTTACCACAGCCATTCGGGCCTACTATGCCGGTTATCGGGTTATCTAATATTACGTGGGTTTTGTCGGCAAAAGACTTAAACCCTTTAATTTCCAGGGACTTTAATCGCAAAGCACAAAAATTTAGGAGGAGGGCAAAGATAACTTAAAATCGAAAGCGTATATAGGATTTTAAAAGGAAATATTTAAAGATAAATATGTGACGCAGTGCAATTTCGATTTGTTGTATATAATTTGCTGGATTTGATAAAGGGTCATTTTTATCTCATTAGGTCACTGCTATCTTCTCTCCGCAGCATTAGGCTCTAGCTTAAATCCATTCCTTTTTGCATATAATTTCTGTTCCCGCTTAAAATTCCCCATTTTATCCGTTTCCATTTTAGAGTCTTCTTTGATCTTGTCAAAGAGGCTGGTTACTTCCTGCATAGTAGCAAACGATGTGAGGCGTTCAAAAGGGGTGAAATCATTTACTACCATGTTTTTCTCTACATCAAGCAGTTCTATTTCGCTTTTTCTCAATCGTTCAGATCCGTTAACGTCCTTCATCGTCACAAGTCGCTGTCTGCTCGAATCTATAAAACGTTCAAATCTTTCCCGGGTTGGTGTAAGGCTGCTAAAATTTCTCGAAGTCACTGCATTACCTACCGTATTCCCAAACTCACGGCCCATATAAAACAGGCTGTCGTTTATCTGCACCATAACATTGTTGACGGCAACCGCCCTTGGCTCTGATCCTATATTGCAGGAAACAAGTACCACTGCCAGCCCAGGTATTAGTAGTAGTTTAGATAAAGGAGATACCATCATTAATTTTCTGATTTACTGCAGCATTTTCAGTGAATTCTTCCGGGCAAATTCCTGTAGTTTTTTTCTGAGTGCAGCGCTGGCGGCTGCTTCCACTTCCTGGTCGTTAACCACGGCTCTCAGTTGGTTTTGTATATCCTCTATTGGGGTAATATCGTTAAAAGGTTCAAAGGCCGGGTAAGCATCGGTAATAATGGTAGACTGGTTAGACAAAAAAACCTCTTCGCTATCTCTTAAGCCATCCGAGTTTGGCGGTACTTCTATATCAGCGATCTTCGCCCTGTGTTTACTCACAAACAGCCCCATTTTTGTCCTTAAAGGTGCCAGTCCGGAAAAGTTTCTTGAAGCGATCGCCCTGTTCAAACCTTGGAACCAGTCAAAGGTCATTCTGTCAAGGGAATCGTTAGTACCGGCAAGCTCATTATAAAATTCCTGTTTTGTTTTATGATCATAATAACTGCACGATGATAGCAGCGTAATGGCAAAAAATGAACTTATCAAAATAAACTTTTGCATGAAAAAGATTTGCCCAAATATACAATAATCGGCTATACCCGCCTTCAATTTGAGCTCATTGATCATTATATAGCAATGACTTATTGATCGTCGTCATATAATTGATACATTAAGCAATACCTTTGTCCGCTAATTCGGCAGAAATATGGGCAAAGTAGCCATCAATTTAGTTACAGGGAGTTTACAGCAGGAAGAAACAATAGTGGGCATTGACCTCGGCACCACCAATAGCCTGGTAGCCATAGTGAGAGGCGATACCCATCAGCCAATAGCGCTTAAAGAGATAGACGGGCTGGCGCTGGTACCCTCTATTGTGCATTTTGATGTATATGGTAATACAACCGTGGGCAACCCCGCAAGGGAATTACTGATTGCGCAACCAGAAAGAACAATATACTCTGCAAAACGGCTGATGGGTAAATCGTACCAGGATGTAAGCCACGATGCCGGGTTTTTTGCCTACAACATTATTGACGACGATACTGATGCGCTGGTAAAAGTGCAGGTAGGCCAGAAGTTTTATTCGCCAATAGAATTGTCATCGTATATATTAAAAGAACTGAAAAAACGCGCCGAGCATATCTTAAAGACCACGGTAACCAAGGCCGTAATTACGGTGCCAGCTTACTTTAACGATGCACAGCGCCAGGCTACCCGCGATGCCGGCCGCCTTGCCGGGCTCGATGTGTTGCGCATTATCAACGAGCCAACGGCTGCAAGCCTAGCATATGGCCTCGGTGCAAAACAAAATGAAGAAAAGACAATAGCCGTATACGACCTTGGCGGAGGCACATTCGATATATCTATACTCACCATCAGCAATGGCATTTTTGAAGTGCTGTCAACGCACGGTGATACCTACCTGGGTGGCGATGATATGGACAATCTTATTGCCCGCTTCTGGCAGGAAACACCGGGCGAGGGCGATACGGATATAGGCATTGGCAGCTCATTAGACCGTTCCTTGATGCAACAGCTAAGGATAACAGCAGAAGAAGCCAAAAAGCATCTTACCAACAACGAAGTGTTTGAAGGCAATATCAACGGGACAGCAGTGCGCATCACCCGGCAGGAGTTTAATGATTTGATCCAGCCCCTTGTAGACCGTACTATTGAGTCATGCCAAAGCGCAATGCAGGATGCCGGGCTTAAGAACGAGCAAATAGACGCCATAGTAATGGTAGGTGGCTCCACGCGCGTGCCGCTGGTAAAAGAAAGCGTAAGCGCTTTCTTTGGCAAAGAAGTACACGACAGCCTGAACCCCGATGAAGTAGTAGCCCTTGGCGCTGCTGTGCAGGCAGATATACTGGCGGGCAACAACACCGAAATGCTGCTGCTCGACGTAACGCCACTGTCGCTGGGCATAGAAACAATGGGCGGCCTGATGGATGTGCTCATTCCGCGCAACTCTAAAATACCAACCAAGGCAGGCCGCCAATACACCACGCAAAAAGACGGGCAACCGGGTATGCGTATATCCGTATTCCAGGGAGAGCGCGACCTGGTGCAGGACAATCGTAAGCTGGCAGAGTTCAGCCTCACCGGCATACCGGGAATGCCCGCCGGCTTGCCGAAGGTAGAAGTAACCTTCCTGATAGATGCCGATGGCATACTCAAAGTGAGCGCTACTGAGCTGCGTAGCGGAGTAGCCCAAAGCATAGATGTAAAGCCCCAATATGGCCTTACTGACGAAGAGGTAGAAAAGATGCTGCTGGACTCGCTGACACACGCTAAAGATGACATTAAAACACGCGCCCTTGTAGAAGCCACAACAGAAGCGCAGCAAATGCTGGATACCACAGAAAAGTTCCTTACAAAGCACCGCGGCTTACTCGCAGATGAAGAAGTAGAGCTGACACAAAACCGCATGGATCAGCTTCGTGAAGCCATAAATGCAAAAGATAAAGACCGCATACAGCAAGAGACCGAAGTGCTCAACGATGTATCGCGCCCTTATGCCGAGCGCGTGATGGATGCTGCGCTAAAGGATGCTATGAAGGGAAAGAAGGTGATCTAAGAAATTGTTTTACAGGAACAGATTCATTTTATCTTTGCGCTCCAAAAATCAAAAGAGACAATGCGTGTTTTCAAATTCGGTGGTGCATCTATAGCCAGTGCCGAAAGAATGGCAGCCTTATTGCCTATTATCTCTGACGGGCAGCAACCCTTGCTGCTGGTATTATCTGCGCTTGGTAAAACCACCAATGCGCTCGAAAACATTGTAAACCTTGCCGGCAAAGGAAAACAGGATGAGGCAATGGCCGCTGCACAAAAGCTGGAACAGGACCACCTGAATATTGCCAAAGCACTACTGGATGAAAAGACCTATGGATTTGCAGAGATCACTTTAAGAAAAGACTTTACCGACCTGGAACTGGCAGTAAAAAACGCCGATCCCGCCCGGTATGATTATTCTTATGACCAGGTAGTGTGCCTGGGGGAAATATTCTCATCGCGCATATTCTCTT
>JABDHF010000023.1 GCA_013285595.1 Bacteroidota bacterium | reverse complement strand
CGGTATTTTCCTTGCTGGCAAAAATGTATTCACCACCCGCTCAGCAGTATACCTTCCCGGAAATTTATAGTCCGCAAAATGATACCTCGTCAACCTCGGGATCGCTTCATGCCATTCGTCGGCTATCACCAGCGTTTCCATAAATGCTTTACCGGGGTTGTTTGCAAAGAATGCGTGTATATCAGCAGTAGGCTTTAGCGGGTAGTCCTGCGCGCTGAGTATGTTGATGTAGTCGTATCGCTTGCCTGTTGCCAGTATTTCTTTAAAGCCGTTCAGCGTTGCCTGCACTATACTGTAGCCCGCCCAGTTTACCTTAGCGCGGTTAGCTATAAAAAAGACATTAGGTATTTCTGCCAGCTCCAGAAACTGTGCGATGTCTGCTTTCTTATCCACGTGGATGTAAAAGGAAGCATCTTCATGCGCCAGCCGTAATATCAATCGCTTTAATTGCCCGGGGTATGCGTGGCAGAGTATAAGATGCGCTATTTTCAAATCGGGCAATATTTCTATTAGGTAAAATCTGCTTTATTCTTTTAAAAGTCCAATATTAATTGATATTTTTAACTCCGTAAATTAATCGCGACGCAATAACACTTGTAAAAGAAAGTTTTTTAAAAAACACTTGCAAATAAAGCAAAATGTTTATTGAAAATAAAGACTTTAGACACATAAAAAACAGATTAGTTTAACTGCGGCATGAATATTTCTTATTCTTTTCCTGAAGTCACCTTACTGATCACCCATTATAACCGGAGCAGTTCGCTGGAAAGGCTATTAGCAACATTCAGGCAGCTAAATTGTACGTTTGGAGAGATCATAGTTTCTGATGATGCCAGTAAGCCGGAGCACCTGGAGCATGTAAAAGCCATGCAGCCCGAATATGACTTCCGCCTCATAACCACCCCGCTAAATAAAGGCCATGGCCACTCCATGAACAAAGGACAAGACCAGGTAAAGACTGAATACACGATTTACGTGCAGGAAGATTTTGTACCCTCGGCTATTTTCCCGGTGCGCTTTCAGGATGCATTGCAGTTTATGAAGGAAGACAAACAGCTGGACTATATCCGCTTCTGGGCATACCTCACCAGTTACCCTATGCTAAAACCCTACGGCAAAGGGTTCTCCGAAATGACCTATAGCTTCTGGAATACTGACCACCTGAAATTCTACCAATACAGCGATACACCCCACTTGCGCCGAAGCACTTTTTTCCAGAAATTCGGAAGGTACAAGGAAGGGTTGAAGGGTGATGTGATCGACTACCTGATGGCCATTTCGTTCCTGCAAAATAAAGGCAAGGGCCTATTTTACAATGAATACACTACCCTGTTCTCTCACGAGAATTCGCACGATGAACCAAGCACCATGCGTGATCTGAAAAACTGGAAGCAAAGCTATAATGTATTTGTCCGCGCAATGCGGTGGGCGTATTTGAAGTATAAGTGGATGAAGTGTACCTGGCAGGTAAAATTTATGCGTTTACAGGATAAATAAATTGAACAATGAGTGCGAACTATTCATTCCCTGACACAACGCTATTGATCACCCATTATAACCGGAGCGCCTCGCTGGAGCGGCTGTTAGCGTCATTCAAAGCGCTCAGTTGTAATTTTGCTGAGATAGTGATCTCCGATGATGGCAGTAAGCCGGAACAATTAGATAAGGTAGAAGCACTTCGGCCGGCATATAATTTCCGCCTCGTAACTACGCCGCAAAACATGGGGTTTCCCCATAATTTCAATAAGGGCCAGGATGCCGTAAAAACACCCTATACGCTGTATGTGCAGGAAGATTTTGTGCCGGCACCCGTTTTCCCCGAGCACTTCCAGGATGCGCTGCAATTTATAGATGACGACAAGAGTATTGACTATATCCGCTTCTGGTCTTTTTATCGCTACCCCACTTTAAGGCCTTATGGCAAGGGATATTCAGAGGAGATCTTCAGCCCCTGGAATATGAGCCACCTGAAGTTCTTTATGTACAGCGATAACCCCCACCTGAGGAGAAGCAACTTTTTCGATAAATTCGGGCGGTACAAGGAGGGATTAAAAGGCGACGTGGCCGAATATAAAATGGCTGTATCGTTTTTGCAGAATAAGGGCAAGGCTTTATTTTACGACGAGCACAGCACACTCTTTGAACATAAAAACTCAGCAGACGAACCCAGCACTATGCACCGGGCAAACTGGCGACAGAAAAAGAGTCCGCTGCTTCTTTTAGCTCGCTGGGTATACCTGCGTGGCAAGTGGCTAAAATCGACCTGGGACATGAAGTTTATGCGCTTATAAAAACACTAGTACAATGACTGAAAAATATACTTTTCCCGGCACTACCTTACTGATCACTCACTACAACAGGAGCAAGTCGCTGGAGCGGCTGCTTGCCTCGTTTGAAAAGCTGGGTTGCCGGTTTGAAGACATTGTAGTGTCTGACGATGGTAGTAAGCCTGAGCATGTGGAAAAGATAAAATCGCTGCACGACACCTACACTTTCCGGCTGATAACAGCGCCAAAGAATAGCGGCCTGGGCAATAACATTAATAAAGGACAGGATGCAGTAAAGACCCCCTATACAGTCTACATACAGGAAGATTTTGTGCCCTTAGAGATATTCCCTTCAAAACTACAGGAGGCAATACAATTAATGAACGAACGAACGGATGTAGACATGGTGCGCTTTTACGCATACTTCAGGTATCCGTATTTAACACCGGTAAAAAACGGTTTCTCAGAAATGAGGTTCAAGATATTGTACCCCGGCTATAAGAAGTTCTATATGTACAGCGACCATCCACACCTGCGGCGCAGTAACTTTTTAGAGAAATTCGGCCGTTATCCAGAAGGTGTGAATGTAGAAGTATCAGAGTACGGCATGATGATGTCGTTCTTAAAAAAGAAAGGCAAAGCCCTTTATTACGACGACTACAAAGGGCTGCTGGACCAGGTAAACTCAAGCGCCGAGCCTAGCACCTTCAAACGCAACTTCCGCCGCGAGAGCAATAATATCTTTATGGTCATGGCACGGCATCTTTACCGGCATCTGAGGTTTAACTATAATTATTTAAAGAAGTAAGGCAGCACTAATGCTTTGTATAAAAGCCCTTATTATTTCTTAAAGGTTTTCTAACAAGCTTCTCCACCTGTGTTACGCTGAATTCGTTGTCTATATATGCATCGGATTTAACCTCCTCATTGGTGGATATGGCAATAAAGTTCCTGAAAGTCATTCCAGCGCCATTCATTGCGTGTTTTCCCTTATATAGTTTGTCTGTACCTATCTTTTGTATTTTAGAGCGTGGCGGCATTGACGATATTCTTTCCTCCTTCACCGAGATCGAACTCTCTGTGCTGGCTGAGCCTATCGACGTTATATAATAGGTGCTATGGCCTTTCTTTATCTCACGCTCCTGCCAGTAAGTATGTTTGTTGTCGTTGATAATTAAGGCAGAGTTTTTCCAGTCGATGAAAATAGGTATGCTTAGTTTATTGTAGATAGAAAACGACATCCGCCCCTTTTTGCACCAAAAGTCGTAAGTGATCTTTACCGTATCATCTTCATATATATACTCATTTTGGGCAGCACGCACATTGCGGCTATTGCTGCCTGTATGATACACATAATATTTAGAACATGAAGAAAGCAACGCCAGTAAAAGGACAGGTAGAAATCTCAATGCGTATTTCATGTTGTACAGGTATGATTGGTTGGAAGCTAATGTACAATTATCACAGAAGATCATCCTGACTATTTATTACCGCCGACCTCGTTGATCGCCTTGTATATTTCCTTCACATTATTCTCCCAGGTGTGGGACAGGGCAAATGTTTTACGGCCTTGCTGCAATATTTCGTTATCTTCTTTCAAGGCTTTTTCTATAAGCGTTATGTATTCTTCCTTAGATGCCGCGAGGTAGGTATACTCCGCAAAGATGCTCATAGCTTCTGTATCGGTTGCTACAACGGGTTTGCCCATGGCCAGGTACTCATCGATCTTGCGGGGATAGTTGCCAATGGTCACTTGATTCGCCAATTGTGGATTGAGGCATACGTCGAAGGCATTGATGTATGCCGGCAACTCCGTCACTGGCTTTGGCCCAAGAAAATGGATATTCTTTATCTCATGCAGCCTGCTCGGCCTGAAGACCTCATCTTCAGGGCCAACAAGCACTATGCTCCATTCGGGTTTTTGCTCAGCAATATATGCCAGCAATTCAATATCGAGCCTTATGCTTTGCAGTGCCCCTACATAGCCTATTACGGGATGTGGTATTGACTGCATATCAGTTGGCATAGCCTTGCTTTGGGGAGCGCTGAACATTTCCAGGTCACAACCCTGCCCCACATAAAAAGAGTGAGGATTGTACTGCCTGCAATAATTAGCGAGGTAGGTTGAGTTAGCTACACACAGGTCGCTCTTGGCTATTAATGCGGGCTCCAATTGTTCCCCGTGAAACCTCCAGTAATCTACTGCAAGCATATAGTCGCGGGAGTAATAGATACTTACTGATGGATGCAGCAATTCCTTCAGGTAAAAAGACCGGAACATATCATTATCGTTGAACAGGATGATGTTTTTAAACCCCAGCTCATCAATTGCTTTTTGTATAGACCGGGCAAAGAGTTTATTGTTCCTTTTATTCAGGGCATTAAAAAGCGGCCTGACCTTTATTTTATTGATAGACTCCGTAACTATTGATGGATAAAGATTCCACAGGTTTGGCTGGATAACTACAAGTCCTTTTTCCTTACCCTGTATTATCGCCAGCCTTTTTTGTACTCTCGGTTCAGCTTTATCGCGGAGCATGGTTATCCGGTCGAGCGCGCTGTTTATATAAAGCACACGGTTTTGCTTACTGAATTCCAACGCCAGGTTTTTACAATTGCTACCTATTTCGGTATCCCATGGCTGCTGGCCTACGATAACGATGTCCCTGCCTTTTATGTCATCGTTATTTGTCAATACCTGCTTGTTCGTTTTGCTGCGTATCTAACCGCAAGGTTACCATTATCATTGCCAGCACCAGGTAAAAATAAACATTGGTAGGAAACTGCACTAAGGCCTCCTGTGGATAATTGCCCACATTCAAAGCAAACACAATAAGCACACACGACAGGCAGTAGGATTTCAGCTGTGGATCTTTGATCTTGTAATAATTGTTTATCCCTGTTCTTAATATGGTGAACATGAGGATGCAAAACACCAGCAGCCCCATCCAGCCAAGTTCCACTGCCACGCGCACATAACCACTATCAGGCGGAAAATTGGCCAGGTAAGAATCGGGCGAAAACCGATGGCCCCATGTGCCGGTAGCGCCAAGGCCACCGCCCAACGGATGCGACTGTATAAACGGCTGTATACGCTTTTGATTGATCTTTCTTACGTTAAAAGATGCATCGTCATTTGGGCGAAACGCAGACTGAAAGCGGTATAGCGTAGGGTTTGACGTAGGGATAAAAATGAGTATTACCAGGACCCCCCCCGGCAACACCCACCATTGTGAGTACCTTACGGCTGTATTTAAGCACAGCCAGTAACAACAGCGTTGCGGGCAGCAACACATACGCGCCCCGGGTGCCTGAAGACAGCATAGCAAACAGGAACAGGCCTATGAGACAACCAAGTACCAGCTTTTGGGTTTTAGATACAGGGCCGGTGAGCAGGCCTATGCACAGCAAACTAGCACTCACCATGTTGTATGCAAAAGAAACGGGATCAGAAAAGATAGAGAACTTGCGCCATACCCCACCTATAAACAATAGCTGCTCAATAGTGGGATTGGAATGGAGGTATGCTTCTTCAAACGGAAAGAAGCCTATGTACTCTTGTTTTAAACCATAAAGTGCAGAGAAAGCCGCCAGGCCTATCCATAGTTTTATGATAAACTGAACGTACTGCTTGGTATTCATGTAATAGAGGAATATGAAGTACATGAACATCACGATAGCCACTGTACGCACCGTAAACAGCCACGCCATGCGCGAGTCGGCAGTGGGGTTAACCGCTTCTACAAGATTGTAGGCTACCCACACCAGTATCATTACCGTTATGGGGCCTTTAAAAACAGACCAGTCTTTTCTTCTTTTTTGGTTGATGAACAAGCTGAGAATAAACAACGCCTCCATACCATCCATCAGCGTACCCAGCGGGAACGGCACACCCAGCCGCAGGAACCACATGATAAAATAGGCCATTAATAGAAAGACAACAATACCAAAGCGGGGATAGGCCACAAGCCCATATACCAGCGGAATAGCCACAGACCCCACCAATACCAGCAAGCCGAATACTATACCGAACTTTGCAACGCCGGCGCCTATCAGCAGCATTATGAGGAATAAGAGGCCATAGCCTAATGGCGTATTGAGCTTATCAACAATAACGAATTTCTTAAGCTGCTTCCTGAACGAAAGCCGCTTTGTACCCGCTATTGATATGTTGAACTCTTTATCCATTACAGGAATAATAGTTTAATAAAGAATACAAACACACTCGCAAATGCTATTATTAAGGCAATCATCCTGGTTATCTCTTCCTGCGTCTTCATTTTGATCAACGCCTTCTTCATCTCTTCCTGCGATAGTTTTTTCATACGCTATTTATCGTTTACAGGTTGTTTATAGGTATGCTTTGTTGCCACAGATAGCTTATTAGCCTTTCTCACTTTCAGCAATGACAATACCTGGAAGAAAATAAACTTAGGAATACCCCATAGCGACTGGTAGATAGATTTGTCGGGCTTTGCATGTAGCAACGCAAGAATAAACCCAATGACAAAACAGGCGAACCCCGCCAGCCATATAATAACTGCCGTAGTATTGATAAAAAGATCTGCTACTGTAAACAATAAGGACAGTAAAAGGAAAATGAACAACGGGGGGCGCAACAATACTATACCAAATACAAAGCTATTCCAATTGAATTTTAAAATACCTTTAGCTATCAACGAAAAACCGAATTTAAAATACCGAAACCACGTATTGATCCACCGTGCACGCTGCTTCACCAGCTGGTCTGAGCCGGAAGTTTTTTCGTCGTATACTTTCGCATGCTCAGAGAAAGCTATGCGGTAGCCGCGCGATACTATTTCATGCTGCAGTACTTTGTCGAAGCCTGCGCCTGAAATATCCTGGTGCTCCAGGCACTCTTTGTACAGGCTGGTTTTGAATGCCATACCTGAGCCTGCCAGCGTAGCAGATGAGCCTATCTTAAACAACACTTCCCCATCGTAAAAGTGATAATAAATATCCCGCGATGCATCGAGCCTTGCATAAGTGGTATCCAGGTTTTTTGCGGCCCGCAAACCTTGCACCGCCGAGAAACCCTTGTCAAAATATTTGTTCAGCTCATTGAGGCATTCTGCATCTACAAGGTTATCAGAGTCTATGATTATTAATAAGTCGTGTTGCCGTTCAAAATGATTAATGGCATAAAAATGAGACCCGGTATTACTTGCCAGTGTTTCGGGTGGGCGAAGCACTACCACACGTTTATCGGCAAACTTCAAATTTGAGACATCACATTTATCGGCCACTATGTAGACTATATAGTTGCTGTAGTTGAGCTTCAGGATAGAGTCGACAACCGCAGGCAATGCATCTGTTTGTTCATAAGCGGTAACGATGATAGCATAGTCGAATGATGTAGATGATGCACCAGCTACGCTTCTTTCCGGCCTTTTTACGATTATATATATGAAATAGAATAAGAGGGGAACAAATAAGTTATACCCTATAAGTACCTGAAGAATTATCCAAATGCCGTAAAGGATATTTGCACTCATAACCATTTTTAGTTGCACCCATCTGCATAACTGTTGCGGAAACCTGCTAACAGCATTTAGTTCAAATTCGTTGCCTTATTAAATATCCAGCCTATGAATTTGCCATTCTTATCTTTCAGGTAAAGTATCTGCTTTTTCATCTCACTGGAAATGGTGTTGTGGGCTTCAAACACACACAGCACCCTATCGGCCACCTTTATCCATTCTTTCGACTGGCTGAGCATACTTAGCGCCGGCGTTTCTATCAGCACTATATCAAAAACATCCTTTAGCTGCAGCAGCTTTTGCTCTACCTCGCCTTCGGTATTGATCTCAAAGAGGGAAATATCATTGCCCTTGTTACCCAGCACGGTTATGTTGCCCTCATCTACCAGCTCATACAGGTGCGTTTTGCCCATCAGGTAGTCTTCAATAAAGTATTTGGGGCGGGTAATGGTGGTGATGCCGGGGTTCGTAAAATTGCCGTCTATCAGCAGTACCTTTTTGTTCATCATCTGGTACGAGCTCACCAGGCTTAGCGATACAAGTGTCTTGCCTTCTTCTTCGCAAAGGCTGGTGATGACCAGGTTGCGGGCACCGCCCAGCGCCATATTGATCTCGAACCTCGTGGAGCGTAACAACCTTTTAAACGAATTGTTTATAGTATTGGTTGTCTGCTTGCCAAATAGGTTTTGCAGGTCGGTATGTTTGCCTATGAGTTTAGTGATCTTGTTATTAGATGGGTTTACGGGCAACAGGTTCCACGATTTCTGGATGTCTAACAAAGAGCTTTTGATCACCGGCAATGCACCTAGTATCTTTACTTCGGTTTTATCCAGCAGTTCGTCAGCGTCGTTCACTGAATCGTCGAGGTAGAAGATCACAAACAGGATGAGCAGGTATACTATGCCACTCACCACACCGCTGAGTGCCACCATCACTATTTTCTTAGATGGCAGCTTAGAGCCGGGCACCGCCATTTCTATCTGCTTGATAGGCGTGGTGTTGCTCAGCTGCATATTGCTCTGGTTGAAGCGGGCAAGCAGCTCCAGGTATTCTTTTGTTAGGATAGCAATGTCTGATTCGTAAGACTGTATTACGGCCTCGCTTGGCGCCAGCGCACTTAGCCGCGCATTCAGATCCTCGATAGAGCTCTGGTAAGACCGAATACCATTCTTAGCAAGCGACAGGTCCATCTCCAACTTCAGCTTCTGCGCTATCAGGGCTTCTTTAGATACCAGCGGATTTACCAGGTACTTATCGCTCGACTGGTTGATCCTTCTTGACAGCACATCTTTAAGGCTATCTACCTGTCTCTTTATATTTTCATCAAACCCGCTCTTTATATACTTGTCATTAAGGGTGTTCAGCGCTTGCTCATCACTTACAATATCCTGGTTTATCTGCGCCTGCCGCCCTTCCACGTATTGCTTCTCTTGCGGGTTAAATTTAGAGTCTATACTATTGATGGCGCCAGTGTTTGCTTCCACTTCGCGCTGTGCCAGCTTCAGCCTTATCTCGAAATCTGATATCTGCGTATACAGGTTCTTGGCTTCATCTGTGGTATTGAGTATTTTGTTCTGTATCTTAAAGTTCTTCAGCGCTTCTATTTTTGCATCCAGGGAGTCTTTGCGCTTCATCATCATGTCGTAGAGGAAGTCTACTGTCTGCAGCTTGTTTTGCTGGTTGTTGGATGCGTAATAGGTAATGAACTCTTTACATAAGGTATTTACCACAAATGCAGACAAATACGGATTGTCCGACTCATAGACTACATCAATGAAGTCGCTGTTCTCTACACGGTTTATCCTTATCTTGTCTTTAAGCGACTCATAATCATATTTCATAGATACCAGCACATCGTTAAGCCCTTTCTGGTCTTTATCCATCAGGTATAGTGGCTGGCGCTCGTTATATTGTTTCGTATATACTTCTATGGCGTGCTGCCGGGCATCGGTATTAAGGCTTTTCAGCAGTTTGCTAGGTGTCCTGAAAGGGTCTTTGTCTGTAAGATCGTGAAGTATAAGCAGGTAAGACACCTGGTCTACCACTACCTGCAGCTGCATGGTCTGCGTTACGTTGCTGAATGTCTGGTTTACTTTTGATTCGGCATTGTTGTCTACACCATTAAGCAGCTGCTGTGCCAGTTGTATAGACTGCGAACCTGCTGTAAGGCCCGCGGACAACCGGGAATGCGATGTATAAATATCCGGTAACTTCCTTACCAGGAAAAAGGTAACGATCATCACAACTATAGGCATTATAATAAGCCCATATTTGTGTTTTTTTAGAATATTTATAAATTTTTTATACTGCATTATTTTATGCTTTCAAGTTTTTCGCCTACTATTTCTTCCAGATTACTTTTTGCAATTAACAATGCTGCTTCTGCCTGAATTTTCGATTGCACGAGATTAGAATAAAATGCAAGCGACTTATTATAATTTTCAAATGTTTCTTCACCCTTCTCAAATTTGTATTTGAGGTCTTTCACAGTGCTCTCTGAGTTCTGCATGTCCTTTATCTTCCAGTTAAGCAGAGACAGCTGCTGTACATAAGTAAAATACCTGTTCTTTACCGTAGCTTCCAGGCTCAGTGCATATTCATTCTCGTCGAGCTGGGCTGTTTTTAGCTCTTCTTTGGCAGACTTTACATTAGGGCCGTTGGTGAGCAATGCGCCCACATTAAAGAACACCCCAAACTGGAAACCACCGGTGTACGTAGGGTTCACAAGCGTAACACTGTTAGTAGGACTATAGAGGTATGTAAGATTTAGCGCGTTGAACCATGCAAGCTGCGCTTTTTGTATGTTCAGCTTAGCTTCCTTTACCTTTCTCTGGTAAATTTTTACTTTGGGGTAGTTTATCCGCGCGGCGGCAATTAGTTTTTCGAGAAAAGGGTAAGAAACATCCGGCATCATAGACTCCTGAGCGCGGGAACCAGTAAATACAAACAATAGGAGAATAAAAATACTATACTTAAAAATAACTAAACAATTTAATGAATAATTTTTAATATGTGACATAAGTTAGTATCAAAGAATTTAGGAAAATTAGCCCATTGGCAGGTATTGCAAATAAAAAGTTATCCACGCAATGTTAATAATGTGTGGATAAACTACAATAATACTACTTTATGCGGAAAATTTACTGTTTATGCGGCAATAATAATATCAATCAGTTAACTTATAGCTCGTACATTAATTTGTGTAGGGATGAATAATAAATTCAATGATCGTGCGCATACCTTCAAATAAGGTAGCAATCTGGTAGGTGAGCAGAAAAAATACTGGGTAAAAAACCTGGGGGTGCGTCTCTGAAACTTTATATAACCTTTCCGATACCGCAACTTTGAAAAAGCTTAGATTGGCGATAAGGATGAACGCCATACCAATAATAGCGCCGCCTAAAATATCGGAAGGATAATGCCAGCCCAGGTAAATACGGGGAAAGGCCACAACCAGCAAAACATACAGGAAAGATGCTATACCCAAACGCCGGGAAATAAGAAAAATACCTGTAACAAGGCCGAAAAACAAGGATGCATGGTCGCTGGGGAATGAGCTGGTATTGTCTACAAAGTTGCCGCTGAGGCCATGTGCGGCCACCAGATTGTTACTTGCATCGAGAATGGGCCTGGTGCGGAAAGGGAGCAGCTTGGTGAGCCCCCGTATCGTAAACATAGAAACAAAACACCCCCATATAGTGGAAATGATCTGCAGCCTACGGTTGTGCTGATCTTTAATAACTTTATGGGGAGGTAAATACCATAAATACCAGAGCAAGAGCATTAATACGCCGCCTTTCAATAGCGTATTATTGACAATCATAACTACGCCCCTGTCGAACAGTTCAGAACGTCTGCAAAACTGGTTAAAGCAATGAATTATATCAAGATCTATATTGTTTGCTGGCATTTATGCTCCACGAATACATTCGCTATGATAAAATTATAGCATAAATTTCAAGTGGCAAAGCAAACCTAAAAATATGTATCGCTATCATTTACAGGAGATTGTCTGTAACGATCCGGGAAGCTTGCAGATGGATCAGTTGGGCATCATTTTGTCTACCTCGTGAAAACCGGGGTGGTCTTTACGGTTCAGTAAGTTTGCGCTGAATAATAGTTCGTATTCTTTTACAGCCCATGGTATACCTGTTTCCATGATCTTATATTCGCGCATACTTTCATCAAGCCTCATAGTAAAAGGTGACAGTACTCCTTTAGGGTAACACAGCGCTTTGAAAAAAGTCTCCTTTTCTTCTTTGCCCTGGAAAAAGTAAATAACCACTTTTTCGCCCTTGTAATCCAGTTCTGTTGAGAAAGTCCATTCCATAAATAATCCCACATTTTTCGTGGTTATTAAGTATATAGCCAAAATGATGCCACGAATGATGTTGCGG
Source organism: Bacteroidota bacterium (assembly GCA_013285595.1). Taxonomy (GTDB): domain Bacteria; phylum Bacteroidota; class Bacteroidia; order Chitinophagales; family Chitinophagaceae; genus Nemorincola. The sequence goes on along the minus strand of JABDHF010000023.1, from coordinate 21,756 downwards.
GTACTATAAGGCTTATAGGCCTATAAATGAAGCTGTAACCAATGACGTTAAAGTGCCATTAATAGATCAGGCAATTGCAGAAGACGCCTTTTTCCCGGTTAGTCCCAGGTGGGTATTGTTGAATGAATCAGAGTACTTCAACCCGTAACCCAGCATCATGTGGAACGATGAGTGAGCCCATAACACCAAGCCAGTAAAAGTAAGTACTGGCAAACTAGCGCGGCTTCGCTCATGCTGTAATATTAAGCATGAACCATATAATATAAAAGAGAGCGGTCTATATTTTGCTGAGCTGGAAGTAACCTATGTGCAGCTCGTTTTCTTTTACCGCATCGGTGGGAACCAGGCATATCCGATACTTTTCTTTAATGGATACCGGCAGTATATCGTCTATAGCATGAATGTCGTCTACATCTATACCGTACTTATCATCTATATGGCTTTCGGCCCCTTTGTAGCCGGTGTGCTTATAAAAGGCTGTGGCTTTGGATAGCTTTATGGCTGCTGCTTTATCTGACGCCGCCACTACCATTTTATAGTGGTACTCTTCAAACTCGCCGGGCTTGTAACCGCCGAGATTGATGAAGAACAGTTTTACATTATCAGGGGTTGTTATTTCCTCACTTCTTTCCTGTACTATTATTTCATAGCCATTGGCATATTGTATTTGCTGCCAGCCATCGATATGGATCTCGCCATTGGCTTCGGGCCAGTGTTTGACCATACCTGGTATAAGCGATCTGAGATCGGGACCTATGCCGAAGAAAACATCGTGCTGCTCAATAATGCGGCCGGGAGGTGTGGCGCCGAGGAGAACAAGGAATAGTTTGGGATTTGACATGGGCTATTTTCCGGCAAAATACGGGATATAGCTGAAAAAATGGGCTGCCTTGTTTTAGGCAGCCCATTTAGTTAATTCAAGATTTGTTGCAGTTCCTATTTTCCTGCAGTTACTGATTTTTTTGCAGCAGATTCCGGACGCTTGCTGGTTGCAATATTTTCGGGTTGCTGATCGCCGGTACCTGCGTTTTGCGAGTATGCACCAGGCAAGTAGCCGGCTCCTTTTTCAGGCCCAAAACCATAAACTTCAGGTTGCAGGTAAGTGCCTTTCTCTCCTGCTGGTTTTTCAACTTCATCTGCTATGCGGTATTTGTTTGCAACCGGATCTTGCCTTACACCAGATACCTGCCAGCTTACTTTTACATTTGGCTTGTCTGTTTTTATTTTAAACTGGTTATCCTTTACTTCTTCAGAAACGATAGCCTGGGCAAACTGGCCCACGCAGGTAAGCTGGTAGTCATAGTCCTTATTCAGCATTGTAAAATAAGAAGGAAGGGCCACGGTAGCGTCGCCATTTGCGTCTGTTGTTACGTGCCCCTTGTATATGTCCATCATCTCATTCGATTCTACAGAAGAGTGATAGAGGTATTTATTGGCAGGGTCTCTCGGGTCATCTATTTTAAAAGATTTTACCCCGGCGCTTGCCGATGTTGCATAAAGCGCTCCTGAAAAATAGCCTGCATAGCCTGTACCGGTAGCCGTTCCGTAGATACCGTAGTTATTTGCGCCATTGCTCGCTGAGCCGTAAACGCCATAACTACTACCCGTGGAGGTCGCAGCCGAAGTACCGTTGGAAAATGTGCCGACATTGAACGCAGCACCTCCCGCTCCCCGGGCAAATGCATGCAGGCCATGGTTTTCGTAAGTAGAATTGGCACAGTACCCTATAACCGCATTAGCCAGTTGAGCCGTTGCCGTCGCACCTGTTTGTGCAAGCAGGGCCTGGTGGCCAAAACTAGTACCCCCCAAAGTTACAGACAGATCTTTAGAACCTGAAACGTGTACCATAGCGCTGGGAGTAATGGTGCCGAAGCCGGAAAGACCTTGTTGCACTGCGAGGCCGTAGCCTGCCGCGCCTCCGGTAAAAAGCCCGCCGAAACTGCCGGCCGGATCTCCACCTCCGAGAACACCAGCACCACTTGCGGCCGAATTATAGCCTTCGACACCTGCGGATGTACCCGAAAGGCTGTAACCAAAGACCCCATCATTTGCCTGGCCAACACCTGAAACACCTATCCCTGTGCTCGACTCCCCATATACACCTGAATTAATGGTGATAGAGCCGGAAGCAATTGCCCCTGAAATACCATGAATAGCATGCTGGTTTGTTGTGCTTGCTGCGTTAGTTACCTGCAGCTTATTAGTACTTGCAGGTGTGATAGTGCCTATGCCAACTGAAGTGCCATTGTCGAATAGCTGCGAATTGCCTATTGCAGTGCCGCTGGTAAATTTAGAAACGTAATTAGTAGTACCGGCAACACCAGGACCAGCAGGGCCAACAGGCCCTGCAGCACCAGCAGCGCCCGAAGGACCAGCAGGGCCAACGGGCCCAATAGCACCTGCAGCACCCGAAGGACCGGCAGGGCCAACGGGCCCGATAGCACCGGCAGCACCCGAAGGACCAGCAGGGCCAACGGGTCCGATAGTGCCAGCAGCACCGGCGGGGCCAGTGGCGCCTGCAGCACCGGCGGGACCAGTAGCACCGGCGGGACCAGCAGGACCTACAGAACCTGCACCCGATGAGGCATACATAGCATAAGGCACACTAAGCAATTGACTGGTGCCGGCCGATACATAGCTTGTTCCCCCGGCGGGGTCTATTTCCACCTGCATATACTTAGCCCCGGCACCCCAGCTAACGCCAGGAAATGTACCGGCTACTGCAGTACCTGCTCCCACCGAAAGATTGTATAACCCAAAGGCATTGGTTGTGGCCACTTGTGTTTCCTGGTATACTATAGTACCAGTGGCGCTGCCATCGTGAATAGTAAGGCGCAGCCCTATAGCAGTAGCGGCTAACGGTGCACCGGCAGTGCTCCTTGCCACACCCTGGTAATTAAATGCCTGTGGAGCCTGGGCGCGCGCCGCTATGACCATCAAAAAGCATGAAGCAATACTAAGTACAATCTTTTTCATATGCGGTTCGTTTTAAAACAGTGAATTGCAGATCTTATAGAATACTAATTAAAGTAACTCTAATACTAAAGTAATTAAAATAGCTATAGGTTGCCGTAAAAAGACAAACTATCTTTTTGGCCAATCGGACATTTATATAGGACGAAAAATGAATGGTGCCGCTGCAAACTCAGGGGTTAGCGCGGATGCGGGTGGGAAAGAAAGGACAGAGCATTCCCGGATCGCCCATTTGAAAGAGATTGCCCAAAATGGATATACTTTAGCAAGACTTAGGCGGCTTGACCAGAATGGTAAAATAACAGGTTTAAATCAGTGTGAAAACCCTTGGTGCATCATGACCTTACATTACTGGTGCAGATGCCGGTTGTAGACCATAGGCACCTCATCATCTACTATCTCGCAGCAGCGGGCAAGCTTTGCCCAGTACTCGGCTGACTTGCTCGAATCTTTCTGGATCTTGGCAGGCTGTAGTGTTGTGCCACCGAATTTCTGTATCATAAAAAATGATCTGTTGCAAGGCATAAGGACTCTTTTTCATAGGTAGTTAACATAACCGTGCCATGTGGCAGGCCTGGTATGACCCGAATTGGTAATAAAAACTTAAAGCAGCCATGGGAAAAGGTTTGGAGGTGTTTTCTGGGGAGGAGGTGAGGTATTTTGTCTGAATCACGGATTTTTAAAGGATTGCACTGATTTCACGGATGCGTGACGGTGAAATTGGAGCGTTGTATGGTATTTTCGTAGCAAAGCGCGCTACGGAAATGATATTAGGATGAAAAATGAAAATAGCCATGGGAAAGGATTTTAGTGTGTTTTCTGGGGAGGACATGGGTATTTTTTCGTGTATTGTTTTGCTATGGAAAGTTGGGTTGCGTAAATTCTATAGTGCATTTATTTTAAATGTTTTATTTACCAAGTAAATTTACGGCTTTTGAATGTGGGTGGGAAGCATCTAATAACCATGATCTTCGTATCTTTGTTTAGCCCGAAATGGCATTAGACTACATTAATGCCAATGACATTATGATACGAACCATAATAACGCCAAGCCAGCAAACCATCTCTTTTGATATTCCCATTCAATATGTGGGAAAGGAAATAGAGGTGATCGCTTTTGCCAAGAATGAAGGCATTACAGAGGAACAGACCGGCAGCAAAAAGGTATCATTTACGGTGCTGCACGTAGATGCAACGGATTATAAATTCAATAGGGACGAGGCAAATGAGCGATAAAGTATTTTTAGATACCAATATCCTGGTTTATGCACACACAGATGTTGATATTGTCAAACAATCGGTTGCCCAAAAATTGATCGCAGATAGCGATTCTTATATCAGTACCCAAGTTTTACAGGAACTAGCTAATACCCCTTAATCGAAAATTCAAACTTGATTGGGATGACATAGCCAGTGTTTTAGCAGATGCGGTCGCTAATAATCATCTACTCGTTAATACCGAAAATACTATCCGGCAAGCATGTGACATTGCTGCTAAATATCGCTTTTCTTTTTATGATAGTATGATCGTTTCTGCTGCGATCGATAGCAATTGTACTATGCTCTTTTGATGTTTGCGGCCCTGTATGCCACCGATTATCGCTACGATACCGCCGGCAATTGCAATGCTTCCGCTAACTGCTGTATAGCTGGGCTGACGAATGGAAGCTGAAGGGCAAGGAAGATATTAAGGTGTATGGTACACCGGTGGTGGTGTTTGGCAGCTATCCGTTTGGCAGCCCTAAGCCGTGGCTGCAGTTAGTGGGTAACCCGCATGCGCTGGATGTGAGTGTGGCGCAGCTGCAGGCTGAGGTGAGCGCTGCTAACATGAGTGATATTATGAAGAAGCAGGGGATGAGGGATAGTGTGAAGGCGAAGTAGGAGTGTGTTGAGATTACATATATTGTCGCAAGTGGAAAGACTTGCGATTTTTTTACGCACAAATCCAAAATGGGAAATGGAAATGCCCCTGTTGCATTTGAACAACAGGGGCATTTTCGGATCATCCTAATTATTAGTTGTGCGAAACTTTACCCGAGGCTATCATAGCGCCATTTGAAGAGTAAACGGTGTACTGATATATGCCGGCAGCATATTCTTTAAATGGTACGGTTATCAATGAAACGCCTGCTTTGCAATCATGTGGTTGTGATGCATATAATTGCTTACCTGTTACATCTGTAAGTTTAAATGTAATGGTTGCATCATTTTTCATATCTATACTTACATTAAACTGGTTTCCGGCAGGATTAGGATAGACACTGACATCATTTACCTGGCTAACAGCCGCAACACCTGACCCTGATGAAGTAGCGCCTAATTTATACAACTCTGCCCCAGAAGTGCCATTGTCAGCATCAAAATATAATATTCCATTGCTTATGGCGAAGTAGTGTGGGTTTGAATCGCCAGTACCGGGATTTGTATCTGCAACCATTGTAGTAGTTGTGCCATCAGTTACCCACAACTCTCTGCCATGTGTACCGTCATCTGCTGAAAAATAAAGTTTGCTATTAAATAATATAAACTCGATAGGGTGTGAGGAATTTGTAGATGGATTTATGTCTTTTACTAAAGACGTGGTATTATCTGCGAGCTTTAACCTCATAAGGTCGAAGCCATGCAGCCCATCACATCCGGCGAAATAAATATATCCGCCTAAAGTAGCTAGTTGGGCAGAGGGCATTATTGAGTACGGAATGCTGAGACCACCATAAGTAGACAAACCATCGCTCGAAGCGTTCAACGAGGTTAGTTTTGTTGTTGTATTTGTTGCCGGCTTGTATTGGTAAAGCTCCCTGCCATCTGCAGTTGTTGTAGCTGAGTAATAAATATTATTATCATTTCCCGCATATAAACTGCTCATGCTCGGAGATTCAACGCCGGCAAGACTAAAATAATTAATAACTGTAGTTGTAGATGTTGCCGGATCGTAGCTGCAGAGCTCCTGGTAAACGGATGGAGTAGCCCAGGTAGTTAAAGTAAAGTATAATTTGTTATTTGCCGCAACTAATTGATCGCAACTAATGATCTGCTCGGAAGCAATGTTATCCAGTGCAAAATCATGTGCCAGGTGTACAACTCCTGTTGCATCAAAATAAAACAAACCATTCAGCACTTCACTGCCTGTGCCGATGATAGCTGGGGATAAAGATGAGCCTAAGAAATAGGTCTTGCCACCCACCACTGCGCTATTATCAACGAACATGGATGTGCCCGTATCCGTATAAGGAATCGTACCACCCCCTGGTGTATACTGCCACAAAAAAGGCCCGGTCAATGTCAATCCAAAACCGCTGGGATCGGGAAGTAAGGCCGATGCCGAATAAAACACTTTTCCTCCGGCTACAACCATCGGCGCCCAATCTGTAATTTGGGTGGTTATTGCAGTGTTCGATACATCTGTCACAGCACCCGTTGCAGTAGCATATTTCCAAATTCTGTTAACCGTATTCCCGCTTTCATGTAAATATAAGTCTGTACCCAAGGTGGTTAAGCCTGAACAATTAGAACCACCTACACCCGTCTGGAGATCGGCAGCCAATGTTGGTACCGACTGTGCCCGGGCATTTGACAATTGTAAACTTGCGATAAAAGCCAAGTATATATACTTTTTCATGTAATTACTTTTTTTGCGAACCTATGCCAGAAATCCAAACTGGGCAAAAAAAGTTTCTAAGCGGTCGAAAAAAATTTTTAACGGTACAACAACCTGTTAATTCAATACACAAATATTGATAATTTATCTACAAATAAATTATCGGAGAGACTATTATTCTATCATAAGTATTTATGCTAAAGTCATTAGCCCTCCGCAATACCAAAAAATCTCCATAACTTCGCGCCTATTTTTAGTTAGATTCGGATAGTTGTTGTTTATTGCAGATCTATGACTTCCGACCATAGGACGAGGAGCTACCCCATGAATAAATATAAAGAATATAAAGGACTTAATATGCCATCCATAGAGCAGGAATACCTGGCTAAGTGGAAGGCGGAGCATTGCTTTGAAGAGAGCGTGAAGCTGCGCGACGGGGCCGAACCGTTTGTGTTTTATGAAGGGCCGCCGAGCGCTAATGGTATGCCAGGCATTCACCACGTCATCTCGCGCACGCTGAAGGACCTGGTGTGCAGGTACAAGACCATGCAGGGTTTCCAGGTAAACCGTAAGGCAGGCTGGGATACGCATGGCCTGCCGGTGGAGCTGGGTGTGGAGAAGGAGCTGGGTATTACCAAGGAAGATATAGGAAAAAAGATAAGTGTAGAAGATTATAATAAGAAATGCCGCGAGGTGGTGATGCGGTATAAAGACAAGTGGGAAGAGATCACCGAAAAGATGGGCTACTGGGTAGATATGAAAAACCCATACATCACCTTCGACAATAAATATATAGAAACCCTATGGTGGGCGCTGAAGGAGCTGTATAATAAAGACCTGCTGTATAAGAGTGTGAGCATACAGCCCTACTCCCCCGCCGCAGGTACCGGCCTTAGCAGCCACGAGCTGAACCAGCCGGGCACGTATAAGGATGTTAAGGATACTACGGTGGTGGCTATGTTTAGCCTGAGCAGGATGACGAGCGATGGTGTGCCCACAAATCCTTTGCAGCAAAAGTTGTTTGAGCTCGCTCGCTATGCATGGGAACCTTTCGTGAAGTTGCCGATAGGCGGTGGACTGGTTGAAGCTGACAGGGCTGCGGCAGTTTACTTTATGGCCTGGACGACTACCCCATGGACCTTGCCAAGCAACTGTGGACTTACCGTAGGGCCTAATATAGATTATGTATTAGTACAGACGTTTAACCCGTATACGCATACTCCGGCCAACGTGATATTGGCTAAAGCATTGCTCAATAAATACTTTAAGCAGGAAGCACAAGAAGCTGATTTTACAATATATACGAGCGAAAGCAAAGTGCTGCCGTGGAAGATAATAGGTGAGTTTAAAGGCAGCGACCTTGAAGGGTTGCGCTATGAGCAGCTGCTGCCATCCTCAGGCAATACCCGCGAGGTAGCAGGTGGCGATCCATGGCGGGTGATCACCGGCGACTTTGTAACTACCGAAGATGGTACGGGCATAGTGCATACGGCACCGGCGTTTGGCGCTGATGACTATCGTGTAGGTAAAAAGCACGATATAGGCATACTGACCATGGTGGACAAGCAGGGTAAATTTAACGACTATACCGGTGAGTTTAGCGGCAGGTATGTAAAGAATTACAAAGATGATCCGGACTATAAGGACGTGGATGTGGACATAGCCGTGAAGCTAAAACTGAGCGGCCACGCATTTAAAGTAGAAAAATACGAGCATACTTATCCGCACTGCTGGCGCACTGATAAGCCGGTGATCTATTATCCGCTCGATGCATGGTTTATACGCACCACTGCCGTTAAGGACAGGATGATAGAGCTGAACAAGACCATCAACTGGAAACCCAAGGCAACTGGCGAAGGCCGCTTTGGCAACTGGCTGGAAAACATGGTGGACTGGAACCTGAGCCGCAGCCGATACTGGGGTACTCCCCTGCCGGTATGGCGCACAGACGATGGCGAGGAGATGAAGTGTATAGGCAGCATAGATGAGCTGATGCACGAAGCGCAGAAAGCAAATAAAAAACTGGGCCTCAACCAGTTGATAGAAGAAGACTTTAGCTTTAATGTAAGCCATAGTGGCGAAGGTACGCTGCCGATACAAGCTACCCGCAAGGAAGAGCTGGACCTGCACAAACCATTTGTAGATAATATAATATTAGTATCGGACAGCGGCAAACCCATGCAGCGTGAGCCTGACCTGATAGATGTATGGTTCGACAGCGGGGCTATGCCTTATGCACAGTTGCACTACCCTTTTGAAAAACACCATAAAAGCGATATACAGAAAAACTTCCCTGCCGACTTTATAGCCGAGGGAGTGGATCAGACACGTGGATGGTTTTATACCCTGCACGCGCTGGGCGTCATGTTGTTCGACAGCGTGGCTTATAAGACCGTGGTAAGTAACGGCCTGGTGCTGGACAAGAATGGCAACAAGATGAGCAAGCGGGTAGGCAATGTGATAGACCCGTTTGAAACGATAGAGAAATATAGTGCCGATGCCACGCGGTGGTACCTGATCACCAATGCCTCGCCATGGGATAGCTTACGCTTTGATCTTGAAGGAATTAAGGAGGTGCAACGGAAGTATTTTGGTACACTGTATAATACCTACCAGTTCTTTGCGCTGTATGCTAACCTGGACAACTTTACATTTAAAGAAAAACATATACCTGTTAGCAAGCGGCCTGAAATAGACCGCTGGATACTCTCTGCCCTCAATACCCTGATAGGCAAGGTAACCGATAGCCTGGAAGATTACGAGCCTACCCAGGCAGGCAGGGCTATGGAGTTCTTCCTTGATGAGCAGCTGAGCAACTGGTACGTACGCCTTTGCCGCAGGCGGTTTTGGAAGGGCGAATATGAGCATGATAAAATATGCGCCTATCAAACGCTGTATGAGTGCCTGCAAACGTTGAGTTTGTTAATGGCCCCGATAGCCCCGTTCTTCGCCGACTGGCTGTTCCAGAACCTGAACAATGTAACAAAGCGTTGCGATGCCACATCTGTACATTTGGCAGATTACCCTGAGGTGAACGAAGACCTGATAGATTTTGACTTGGAAGAGCGTATGCGCCTGGCGCAGGATATTTCTTCACTGGTATTGTCTATCCGCAAGAAGGTGAATATAAAAGTTCGCCAGCCATTGCAACGCATATTGATACCGGTGCTTGATACGCATACTAAAGACCAGATCAGCAATATAGAAGAGCTGATAAAAAACGAGGTAAACATAAAAGAGATAGAATACATTATTGATACAGAGGGGTTTATTAAGAAAAAGATAAAGCCTAACTTTAAGTCTTTGGGGGCAAGGATGGGTGCAAAAATGAAAAGCGCAGCCGCTGCAATCATCCAAATGAGCCAGCACGATATCGCTATGCTCGAAAAGGATAAGACCTTTACTTTAAGCGTAGATAGCGAATCTATTGATATTGGCCTGGGAGATGTGGATATCATTGCCGAAGATATACCAGGCTGGTCGGTGGCTAATAAAGATACACTTACCGTGGCGCTGGATATCAACGTGACACCACAGCTGCAGGAAGAAGGCAATGCCAGGGAACTGGTAAACCGCATCCAGAAGATAAGAAAAGAAAGTGGATTTGAGGTTACAGACCGTATTTTAGTTAATATTCAGGATTATGAGCCACTGAAAAACGCAATAATTAATTATTCTGACTATATTTGCGCGGAAATTTTGGCGGATGCCATAAATATAGTGCCAAAAGTGGAAGACGGAACTGAAATAGAAGTTAACGATGTAATGCTTAAAATCTTCATATTAAAAAATTCGTAAGTCATGGCTACAAACGTTAAACAGGCAGCCAAGCCGTCAAAGAGTGTGAAACCTACTACCGGTGCAAAACAGGCGGCGCCTGCGAAAAAGGCTGTAGCTAAGACTGTACAAGCTAACAAAAATACTCCCGTAAAGGCGGCAGCCAAAAAGGCAACTGCAAAAGCCCCCGCTAAAGCGGCGGCTAAAAGCACACCTGCAAAGAAGGACGCCCCTATTAAAAAATCAACTAACAATAACCAACAGACTGTGAATAAGAAGAATAGCAAACCTGCACCAGCAGCAAAAAAGGCAGCTCCGGCTAAAAAGGCAGCGCCCGCCAAAAAAGCGGCGCCCGCTAAAAAAGCAGCGCCGGCAGCAAAAAAAGCAGTAGCGAAACCAGCAGCTAAGCCTGCACCTAAAGCGCCGGCTATGCCGGTAGCTAAGGCGCCCGCCAAACCAGCAGCAAAAACTCTGGCTAAGCCAGCACCTGCACCAAAGCCGGTAGCTAAAGAAGCCATTGCTAAAAAAGCAATCCCGGCCCCGGCAGCCGAACCAACGATAAGAAAAGCGGCACCGGCAAAGAAAAAGCTGACAGTAACGCAAATGCCGGTAAAGATCAACCCGTCGGCGCCGAGACCAACGGCAACACCAGCAGCAAGGTCTATAGAGAAAAAGCCAACCATAATTATAGCACACCGCCGCCTGGAAAATAAGTCGAAGGAAGTGAAGGAGCCGGCTAATACAATGATACAGTACCAGCCGGAAACATACCGCTCCATCCTCGATGAGCCACAGCAGCAGCAAGGCCCGGTATACCGCTATAGCGATGAAGACCTGGTAGAATTTAAAGAGATCATCACCAGCAGAATAGATGCGGCACGTAAAGAGCTGAACTACCTGCAGGGCCTCATCACCCGCAAAGACGAAGCAGGCACAGAAGATACGGAGAACCGCTATATGAATATGGAAGATGGCAGCGGCGCTATGGAGCGCGAGCAACTGGCACAGCTGGCCAGCCGCCAAATACAGTTCATGGGTCACCTGGAAAAGGCGCTTGTGCGTATTGAAAACAAAACATATGGCATATGCCGCGTTACCGGTAAGCTGATAGACAAGGCCCGCCTGCGCGCAGTGCCACACGCCACGCTGAGCATTGAGGCTAAGAAGATGCTGGCGACTAAGCAGAATTAACCCCCGGCCCCTAAAGGGGAGTTGCTATTCAATAATTCAGCTTGGGGATTATTTCCCGGGCTGGCTAGATAAAACAAAAATGTCCTTATTATGGGGACATTTTTTGTGTTTAGAGGAACTGAATTATTAGATTTACACTATGAAAATACATGAGCTTAAAATAGAAGGATTTAAGTCTATAGGCAACATAACGCTTGTAGAGCCAAATCCTTTTAGTGTATTTGTGGGGCCTAATGCTGCGGGGAAGTCTAATATTTTTGAGGCGCTGGAGTTTATGGAGTTGTGTAATATAATGTCGCCGTCAGAAGTTCCTAAGCTATTTGGGAATGTTGTTGACATACTAAATGTAGTACCGATCACTATTCATAAATCAAAAATAGAATTTAATGTATCGCTCAATAATATACAATCGCAAATAAAGTTAGTTTTTGAGGATTTAAATGGAGAACTAATAAACCGGGGAGGGGGTGGAGATAATTTTGGCCTCCCTAATACCCAATATGGAAATTACAATATTTATTCAAGAGACAAAGAATATGTAGAGTTTTCAAATTTCATAAGATTATTTGTAAACGAGTCCGAATCAAAAGTAAAAAGAAAGATTCAAGATGATTCAAGGCTTAGTTCTGATGCTTCCAATCTCGAGAAGGTTTTAAAGCGTATTCTAAAAGACGAAAAGAACAAAGATGAAATTATAGAAATACTGCAATTGCTTATTCCCGGTTTTTCAAATGTGGAGATCAGGACTGAAGAACTAAGCGGCTCTGACAACCTGGTAATTTATGAAGACGCCATAAAAAAGCCCTTAACCAAACGGCTCATCTCTGATGGCACTTACAACATTCTTGCTTTAATCGCCGCCATCTACCAAAGCGAAGAACCGCAATTCCTATGCATTGAGGAACCGGAGAATGGATTAAACCCAAAAGTGGTAAGGCAGCTGGTTAGCCTGTTCAGGGATAAATGCAAGGAAAAAGGCCATTATATATGGCTCAATACCCACTCCCAAACCTTAGTGTCTGAATTAACTACTGATGAGATCATCCTGGTAGATAAAGTAGACGGCCTTACCCAGACCAAACAAATAAAGGGTATGGACCTTCATGGCATGAGAATGGATGAGGCACTGCTCACCAATGCGCTGGGGGGCGGTATACCATGGTAAAGCTCGGGTTTATTGTGGAGGGTGCCACCGAGAAGATCATTCTCGAACATTCAGACTTTTTCAGTTATCTCGACAATTTGCAAATCGACTACATTAAACAAGTAATTGATGCCGAAGGCAATGGCAATCTATTACCACATAACATCACTGCTTTTACAAAAGTACTGGAAGGCAAAGGCGCCACGCATATTATTATCCTTACCGACCTTGACAAAGAAGAATGCATCACTAATACAAAAGCCAGGATCGCTCCCCTGCCTGATCAGTTTGTCACAGTAAGCATTAAAGCAATTGAATCCTGGTTTTTAGCAGATAGTGAGGCGATGGGAAAGTACCTTAATGACCCTGCATTTACATACGATAACCCTGAGGCGGTACGGAACCCATTCGAAGAAATTAAGGCCCTTAGGAAAATGAAGGCTAACAAGGGCTTGACAGACAAAAAGATACTGGCAAACTCTATTGTTCATAAATGTAATTTCTCTATCCATCACGCGGCGCAACACCCAAATTGCAGCAGCGCGAAGTATTTTCTTGCCACTATCGCGCAGGTAGCGGCTGTATAGTTTTATCATTTACTTATACAGCACGTTTTTTTTTACTACCTGGGGTTAAAAATGAAAATCACTTCATTAACTTTTCAATAACATTTTCATTTTAAAGAATGATAAATGTGTTACTATTAAATAGACAATACGTTGCTGCGAAAAACAAAAAGCGTTTGCGCTCTTAATGCCCTTTGATCGCCAGTCGCTCTTGTTTTTTCTGCAAATACTCCTGACATTTGATTTACTAATCACTCCTCTCTACCAAGAAAACACTTCTATATTGCGCTTCCATTTTATGCTCTGTCATTAAAATGCTGCACAATCATTATCACTGCAATCACCTGGAACGGCTTATACAGATTTGTGTCATTTTTTAAAACCACATAACATGGGTTATAAGAAGTTTGTTTCCATGAATATCGCAGTTATAGGCAGCGGTGTTACAGTAGCAGAATATGGTATCAGGTATGCACTTGCGGGGCACGATGTGTTTATTGCGCTGCAGGGCAACGATGCCGGCAGGGTGAATAAAATACTTGCCCCCTACGACAATATAGTAGCATGCAGCATAGAAAATGCTGCGGCCGTAGCAGATCTCATTGTTATTGCTTCGCAGCCAAAAGATGTGCGCGAAATAGCCTACTGGCTGGGCGATGTGAGGGGTAAGGTGATCATAGATGCTACCGCTAATATACACACCACTACAGATGAGCAGATAAATACCGCCGGTGCCATAAAAGCTATAACCGGCTCGCAGCACATTGTAAAGGTGTTCAGCACCAGGGGATATGAGATCTTGCTAAAACCCCTGTTCCGTCAGCAAAATGTTCAGTTGATATTAGTGGGCGACAGCAAAAAAGCTAAAGAGATCACCAAAATATTGACCACCGACCTTGGCGTGAACGACTTTATAGATATGGGTGCCGACGAGGCTTTGCCACTGTTTGACGAGCTGACGAAATGCTGGAGAACCCTGGCAGCAAAAGATGCCGAAAAGAACAGGAAAGTGAAGACGACCTAAGCAAATATATTTTAAACGACATCTACGCCACACCATATCTCCTTTGGAGAGGTCGGGAGACACCTCCCGCTCAATGCTTTTTGCCCAATGCTTCTTTCACAGCCTGTTGCACTTCCGCCAGGCTAAATGTTGTTTTACTGGTACTGCTAAGTGCAGGCACTGCTATTACGGCATTTAGCAAGGGCGTAAACTTTGCCTCGCTGAAAGAATTATCATTTTCTGTAACAAAGAAATCAGCCCGCAGCCGCGGAATGCGCAGTATGTAATTCTGGCCGTTCTCATTTACCCCGGCGCTCAGTAGCTGCAGCTCTTTTGCAAGTACCGTATCCCCCATTCCCGATATAAGATAATTGCCCGGGTTGCCGGTCATCGTCAGCAGGTTGCGGTAGTCCCCATCTATTATCACCGGCACGCGCCATTCATTTTTTATACTTAAATAGTTCTTATTGTCCTCAAGCGGCCCTTTATAAAAGTCGTTGCTGAAAAAGATCATGCGGTAAGGCTTACCGGTGGCACACAAGTCCAGGTCGTCTTGTGGCCTGAAGCCATACCATGCTTCCTGCCCCGCAGGTATCTTCGAAAGAAAAACCGGCAGTTGGCTATCTGCCGCCGCCGCTACAATTTTATCCGTATCGTTTACAACACTAAAGCTGCTCACTGCTATCATTAGTATTATAAAGAGGTATTTTTTCATTACTCCGGATTTTCAATCAAATCTATTCATTTTCATCAAAAAAGCATAATACCGCCAAAAGGATTTGTTTTAAAGGTCTTCATCTTATATACAACGAAAAAATAAATAACTGGAGTATACATATTTTCATTTGTTTTTTATACATTTATATGAACTGAAAATTGTTTTTCAGTTAAAGGATTGACAATTTTTCCTGCCTTAATTAACCGTAAAAATATACTCATGAAAAAAACTATTTTACCCTTTCTATCCTTATTGCTTTTCTGTTCCCTGTCTTTTGTTAGCACCGCGCAAATAGTAGTAACCACCGGCGCTACAGCATCTGTACTTGCTACAAAGTTATTAGGCAACGGCATCACGGTGCTCAATCCTGTATTGACATGCGTTGCAGGAGCTAATGGCACCTTCACTGGTACTTCTATAATTAGCTTTGACAGTGGTATTGTCCTCACCAGCGGCTCTGCGGCTAGCATTCCATCTGCTGCATCCATAAATGCATCCGCAGCCAACACACCATCGTATAACGATGCATCGCTGGCAACACTTGCAGGTGGTGTTGTTAAGGATGCATGTGTACTCGAGTTCGACTTCAGGCCAGCAGGTGATACTGTTAAATTCAATTATGTTTTCGGCTCAGAAGAGTACCCCACTTTCGTTTGTAGTTATAATGATGTTTTTGGGTTCTTCATTTCAGGGCCTGGGTATGCTTCTCCTACAAATATTGCTACAGTTCCTGGCACAACCATTCCGGTAAGTGTTAATAGCATTAACTGCTCGGTAGGTATGTCAGGGTGCACATCTATCGGCCCCGGGTCGCCTTTCTGTACGTACTTTGTAAATAACACTGGCGGCACTAACATTGTGTATAACGGCCTTACTACTACGTTAACTGCAATAGCCTTAGTAACTCCATGCGATACTTACCATCTGAAATTAGGCGTAGCTGATTTTTCAGATCAATCAGAAGATTCCGGTGTATTCCTTCAAGCCGGCAGTCTTACATCCACAGGCATTCACATCACTCCTGCCGGCCTCAACCCCGGCGATACGGCTGTAGGCTCTCAGTATTGTGTAAGGGGCTGCACCCCAGGTAAGATAATTTTCTCCCGCGTAGCAGCTACCGCATTTCCGTTCACTATCCATTATAACATAGGCGGCACCGCTATCAATGGCTACGATTATTCCACTATATTAGACAGTGCAGTTATCCCCGCCGGGGCCCTCACTGATACTTTGACCATCAATCCACTCCTGGTTACTCCTGCAGGCCCTAAAACGCTCAAATTATACATACTTTCTTACTTCACCTGCGGTGGCACACCCACAATTGTAGATAGCGCTGTAATGACCATCTACGACTCTCTTACCGCTATCACCGGCATCGCATCTATATGCCAGGGCGCTACAGATACCCTGCACAATTCTGCTGCTGCAGGCTCATGGAGCAGCAGCAATACAACTGTAGCTACTATAGGCACGGCTACTGGTATACTCACCGGCCTCTCTGTAGGCACGGCTACTATTTCTTATTCCCTGGGCACGGGTTGCGGCACAGCCAGGGTTGTTACCATCAATCCTATTCCGGGCATAATTAATGGCCCGTCACAGGTTTGCCCCGGTTCCACCATCGCCCTTACCGATGCCGTGAGCGGTGGCGCATGGAGCAGCAGCAGCACGGCCAGGGCCACAGTCACCAGTACCGGTATAGTCACGGGCGTTTCGGTGGGCACTGCAACAATAACCTATTCTATTGGCGGTTGCTTTGCCACAAAAGTCGTCACGGTCATTGCTCTGCCATCGCCTATTGCGGGCAGCCCAAATATTTGCCAGTTTGCCACGGTTGTATTAAGCGATCCCGGCGGCGGCACATGGACCAGCAGCAATACCGCTATAGCCATAGTAGGCACTTCTGGCACACTCACAGGTGTCACTGCCGGCACGGCGATCATCACTTATTCTATAGGCACAGGTTGTAATTCTGTAGTAACGGCCACCATCAACCCCGCACCGGCCACTATAGTCGGCACACTCCATGTTTGCGCCGGCCTTACTACCCACCTCACCGATGCTACCTCCGGTGGCACCTGGACTTCAGGCAACCCATCTATTGCTTCAATCACACCTTCTACGGGCATCCTTACAGGCAGTACCGTAATATTTACCACCACAGTTATCGTTACCTATACAGCCCCCGGTGGCTGTTTTATAACTACGGTAGTTACAGTAAATGCGTTGCCTAATTCTATTTCCGGCTCCCCGCTTGCTTGTGCCGGCTCCTCAGCCGTCCTTACAGATCCCGGCAGCGGCACCTGGAGCAGCAGCAATACATTAATAGCTACCATCGGCTCTTCTTCAGGCGTGCTATGGGGCACAGCGCTTACTGGCGGTACTGATACAATAACGTATACCCTACCCACTGGCTGCACTACTTCAATTACGGCCATCATCTCCGCGCTCCCCCCTCCCATCACCGGCGCAGCAACAATGTGTGAGGCCGTAACCGGCGCCACCACGTTATTTGACGCAGCCGTAGGTGGCTACTGGCAAAGCCTCAATACCGGGGTAGCTGAGATCGATCCTACTTTGGGCACGGTTAACTCCATAGCCGCAGGCGTAGATACCATTACCTACACATCCACTTCATCCACCTTCTCCTGCTCAGTGCCATATGTAATTACCGTAAACCCCGCACCACCATCTATTGGAGGTCTCGGCACAGTATGTACCGGCAGCACTGTCACATTGATTGATGCCGTAACCGGCGGCACGTGGATCAGCAGTAACACAGCAGCAGCATCTATAGGGCTCACCACGGGCATCGTTACCGGGGGTGTTATTTCTCCGGCTACATCTGCTTTCGTCAGTATCACTTATACCGCACCCTCGGGTTGCTCTATTGCTACCTCCATTACCGTTTATGCTCCGCCCAATCCTGTTTCCGGCTTACTGCATGTATGCGCAGGCCAGTCCACAACACTCACCGACCCTCCGGGGTTAGGTACCTGGGCCAGCAGCAACACCACAATTGCAGTGGTAACTCCCGGCCCGTCAGCGGGTGGCATCACCACGGGAGTGTTGCCCGGCACAGCCACTATAATTTATACACAACCATCCACTTTCTGCACACGTACTGTTGTAGTCACAGTAAATTCGGCCCCGGTTTCCATCACCGGCAATGCCAGCCTCTGTATCGGGTCATGTAATACACTGTCAGATGCCACCAGCGGCGGCACATGGATAAGCAGCGCTATTTCCGTAGCCACAATTGGGGCCACGTCCGGCACCATATGCGGCGCGCTGGCCGGCACTTCTACTATTACTTACTCACTTGGCGGCAGTTGCGTAGTCACATTAGTGGCTACGGTACATCCGCTGCCTGCAGCTATTGCCGGTACCCTTAGCGCCTGCGTGGGCACCTCTACTGCCCTTACAGATGCGTCAGGAGCAGGTACCTGGGCCAGCAGCAATACCACGGTAGCCACCATTGGGCTTGCTACGTCAGGCACAGTATATGGCGCGTTACCGGGCACATCCATAATAACTTACACACCCACTACCGGATGTGCAAGAACCGTTATCGTTACTATAAATGCGGCGCCTGCGCCGTTTAGCGTCACCGGTGGTGGGGCCTATTGCCCGGGTGGCACAGGCGTACACATAGGCATCAGCGGGTCTACTGCCGGAGTCATCTATACGGTACATAACGGATCGGCCACTTTCCCTGGCGTTACAGGCGCCGGCCTGCCGCTCGATCTCGGCCTGTTCACCGTAGCTGGCACTTACACCGTCACCGGCACATTGGGCTGCACGGCTAACATGACTGGCAGCGCTACGGTTGTTATTGCCGCATTACCAACCGCATTCCCGGTTACCGGCGGTGGCACTATGTGCCCCGGCAGCGCCGGCTTCCATATTATTCTCGGCGGCTCGTCTGCTGGTGTATCTTACCAGTTGTTCAACGGTGGTGCTATCGTCGGCAGCCCATTGGCAGGAACCGGCTCATCGCTCGATTTCGGCCTGCAAACGGCGTCAGGCACCTACACCGTCGTTGCTACCAACACAACCACAGGTTGCTCACGGAGCATGACCGGCAGCGCTATCATTATCATTAGCAGCGCCCCCGTTATTGGCGGCCCTACAGCGGTTTGTGTTGGCTCGTCCATCTCGCTGTCTGCCCCTGGCTTCACAGGCACCTGGACAAGCAGCAATACTTCAGTAGCCACAATAATAGCTACTACCGGCTTGCTCTCCGGTGTTACCCCCGGCACCACTACGGTAACATTTGTTGCATCATCGGGTTGTTCGTCCACAGCTGTCATCACAGTCAGCTTCTCACCCGGCGCTATAACCGGCCCCGGCACAGTATGTGTAGCCGGAAACGCTACAGAGACCGACGCCATTACAGGCGGCGTATGGACAAGCAGCGCCACAGCTGTTGCGTCAGTTGGCTCCCTTACCGGCTTAGTTACCGGCGGCACACCCGGCGCTCTTACTATCATTTATTCATTGGGCACCGGCTGCACAGTAAGCAGAACCATGACCGTAACGCCATCCCCTACTCCTATTACCGGGGCTACGGGCCTTTGCCTTGGCGCCACAACTACCCTGGGCGAAACCACGCCTGGCGGCACATGGACCAGCAGCAACACAGCTGTTATTGCATCAGTAAGTACTGGCGGCGCTATTAACGGCGCATCAGTAGGCACATCCACTATAACATATACCGTGGGTGGCTGCACAGCAACTACAACTATAACCGTAAATCCGGCGCCCGGGCTGATAACCGGATCCTCAAGCGTATGTGCAGGTTCCACTTTATCGCTTGGCGACCCCACCGGTGGCGGCACATGGACCAGCAGCAACACCTCTGTAGCTGCTATAGATGGCAGCGGGCAGGTATTCGGCATTACCGGCGGCACCACTACAATCACCTATTCACTTGGCGGCACCTGTGTAGCCAGCAAAATAATAACGGTAAATCCAATATCCCCGGTATCGGGCAGCACAGGCATATGCGTTGGCGCTACCACATCACTTACCGATGCTTCAGGTGGCGGCACATGGGGCAGCAGCGCTACCTCCGTGGCTATAGTTAGTGGCAGCGGTGTTGTTACCGGTTCATTGCCCGGCACTTCAACTATCACTTATACAGCTCCTGGCGGTTGCTCAGCCTTTGTCGTTGTTACAGTTAACACCGCACCGTCTGCCATAGCAGGCAATACTCACGTATGTCTTGGCCTCTGTACGCTCCTTTCCGATGCTGCAGGTGGCGGCGCCTGGACCAGCAGTAATCCCGGCGTAGCTACTATAGGCGGTGGCGGTCTTGTTTGCGGTGTGTTTGCCGGCACTGCTACTATCACCTATTCATTAGGTTTCGGTTGCACACGCACGGTGATAGTCACCGTTAACCCTGCTCCCCCTGCCATCACCGGCGCATCCAGCATGTGTATGGGTGCCTCGGTAACACTGGGCGACGCAGTAACCGGCGGTACCTGGGAAAGCGATAACACTTCTATTGCCACCGCCTCTTCCCTCTCAGGAACAGTAAGTGGCATAAACCCCGGCACCGCAACTATAACGTATGTACCACCTGCAGGTTGCGCCACTACTAAGATAGTAACCGTAAGCCCGCTTCCTCCGGCTATAACATCCGTTGGCTCATTATGCCTCGGCGCTACTATTACTATAAGCGATGCTGCCACCGGCGGCACCTGGGCCAGCAGCAACACAGCTGTTGCCTCTGTGGGCGCAGTTTCCGGAACGGTAGGCAGTATAGCCGCAGGCACTGCTACTATCACTTATACTATCCCTGCCGGCTGTGCTATTACTACAGTAATAACAGTAAACGCAGCCACCCCATCTATTTCCGGAGGCGCCAGCCTTTGTACCGGCTCTGTAACAACGCTTACCGATGCCGCCACCGGAGGCACATGGAGCAGCGACAATACAGGCATCGCCATTGTTAATGCCGCAGGTATTGTAAGCGGCGGTGGCCTGGGCACGGCTACCATCACTTATTCCGTGGGCGGCTGCCCGGTTACAACTATCGTCACTGTTAATCCTCTGCCGGAGGCCATCAGCGGCAACCTCAGCGTGTGCGTGGGTGCTACTTCATCCCTGTCCGACATTCCCGGTGGCGGCTTCTGGACCAGTATACTTACCAGCGTGGCGTCTATAAACGAAGCTACAGGCGTAGTTACAGGTATTACACCAGGCATTTCTACTATTGCTTATTCTCTCGGTGTTGGCTGCACGGTAACCGCGGTTGTCACCGTAGAGCCTGCCCCATTGCCTATTACAGGTATCAACGAAGTATGCCTGGGCTACCTCACCCCGCTTGCCGATGCTTCTGCCGGCGGCACATGGAGCAGCAGCAATACAGGCCTTGCTACCGTCTCACCCGGCGGCCTGGTTACGGGCATATCTGGCGGCCTTACCTTCATCAGCTATACT
This sequence comes from Bacteroidota bacterium, assembly GCA_013285595.1. Lineage (GTDB taxonomy): Bacteria > Bacteroidota > Bacteroidia > Chitinophagales > Chitinophagaceae > Nemorincola. Next base: position 336 of record JABDHF010000023.1, on the reverse strand, counting down.
AATAGCTTTGGATGCTCTGCTACACGTGCGGTTACGGTTGTCGCAGTGCCTCCTATTTTAGGCATTGCCCACATGTGTGCTTATGGCGCTGAGCTCCCTGTTTACGACTCCGCAGCTGGTGGCGTTTGGACCAGCGCATTGGTAAGCATATCATCAGCAGGCGTGGTCTCTGCTTATGCCTCAGGGGTAGCCACAATTACTTACACGCTGCCTCTTGGCTGTTATACAATATCCACATTAACTGTCGATCCATTACCGGGCCCCATTTTTGGGCCAGGCCATTTGTGCTTCGGTAGCAGTATATCACTGAGTGATACCACTGCGGGCGGCACATGG
>JABDHF010000022.1 GCA_013285595.1 Bacteroidota bacterium | reverse complement strand
TTTTCTCTGCCCGCTCGCAGCAGTTTGTGCATATGAAGCAGGTACAAAAGGATACTATTCGCATGGCCGGTAACACGTTGCCGGCCACCTTTGCCCCACAACCAACAAATGAGCAATCTATTCCTCAAAACCTATATACCCAGCACCTGGGATTTTTCTGCCGGCAGGAATTGAAGATGCAGCAGGCGCACGTACCGGTGACCTTCAGGCTAGGCAGTATGGACTACTGTAACTGGCTGGAGCAAAAGCCGGGGTACCGATAGATTATATATGGAAATGCTGCCTGACCGACGGCGGTACAGCTAAGCCAAGGCTGAGCATATGCTGTGCCTGTGCCTTTGCGTTGTCTTCCTGGTCGGTGTCGAGGTAGATCAATAACAGGTTATCGTTGGCCATCTGGTTTGCTTTGTTATTCGCCAGGTAGCTCTGCAGGTAGGCGGTGGCACCCTTTAAGTCTTTTTTTTCCATGGCCACGTGTGCCAGGTATAAGTCGCATTCGCTACAGGTGTCGATCGTTTTTTCTGCGAGAAAGTACTTTTCTGAGGCTAAGAGGGAATCTTTACTTTGCAGCATTACACCGTAAATGAAATTGAGATGCTTTTCCCTGGGATTAATTGCAAAGGCTTTAAGAAAAAGGGCTTTGGATATTTCAGGATCGTCAGTACGTGCTGCAAGCCGCATATTTGCCTCGGCCGAATTCGGAGCTGTTGCTACGGCCTGCGTCCAGAATACAAGTGGATTATCGAAACTTTGCTGGTAAAATAAATTAATACCTGCAAATAAGATCGCGACTGTAATTCCGCCCATCAGCAGCTGTTTATCCTTTAGCGTATTTTTAAAAATAGCAGTTTGGGTAAGGATGAGGTAGATACCGAACATAGGCAGGTACATGCGGTATTCATAGGTAGGCGGGCATACTGCAAAGGGAAGTAAAAAAACCGGCATCATGAAAAGTATAAATATCAATATACCGCCTATTATCACTTTGTTATCCCGTTTTTTATTAAGTATAGCGGTTATTATAATCAGCAATATGGCAATGATGCCGTAATAGTAAACAGTGTCTTGCTGCATAGGGCTTACACTCAGGTTAAAAGGCAAAAACATCTTTCCTAAGTACTGAATGCCCAATGGTAATCTTCCTATTGAGCCGATAAGTAAATGGACGGGGTCAATACCAGAGTTGGCTATAGCATGAGTTCGGGCTGCCAGCCACAAAACAAAGCAACCTGTCCATATACCATATAAAATAAAGTTTTGCCGGCCAAACATTTTTTTATGCAGTACCAGGGTGATCAAAACAACGGCTACAAGTGGCGCAAATACGGCGGTCTCTTTTGAAAAGAAAGCTCCCAGCAAGAAAAATGAGGATAACAATAAGGACCTTGTTTTTCCTTCCACTTCATAATCTATAGTGTGAATCAGAAAGGAGAAAACAAAAATAGCGAGCAAGGTCTCATTTCTTGCGGGTATCCATGCCACAGCTTCGGTTAGCGCGGGTTGTACAGCGAATAAGAGGGTAAGAATAAAGGCAACCAGGTTTTTAACATTAAGCCTGATAAAAAGCTTGTAGAGCAGCAAAACAGCGATCATGTGCCAGAGCACATTTACTAAATGGAAGGTCCATAAGTACTTGCCGCTATCACTAAGCTGATAGTTAAGCAGTGTAACGTTTACCGTCAAGGGGCGATAAAAAATATCGGAAGAATTGCTATATGCACTCCTTGAAAATGATGTGATCAGGTTATGCAGATCAGAATAGTAATGGCTGTCTGTAGTAAAAATGAAACCGTCGTCGAGATCGACAGTACCAAATGATAACGTAGGAAGATATAAGGCTATGACGACCAGAGCAAGCCACAATAACGGGCGAGTTATAGTTATTGCGCCTGGTGTTGCAGACTCCTCTATGTGATGGGAAACTGCGGCTGCAATGGCAGTTTTCTGTTTTGAACTACTTGCTTTATTCGTGGCCACCTTTATCTGCTGATCAGTTTAACAAATATATAAAATAGCATGAAATTAGCATCAAATACCTAGCCGCTGACGTAGCTGGGCTGGCACATCTAATCCTGATCGCTGCATTTGCTTTGCCAGGGCAATGGCATTGGCCGGTTGGTTAGTGTCGATGTAAAGTAGCAGCAGGTTGTTATTAGCTATTTTGTTTTGAGTGTCTGTTTTCAGGTAAGTAACGAGATAATTAATAGCGCCCGCGAAGTCTTTCTGTTCCATAGACACGCGTGCGAGGTAAAAGTCGCACTCATAATAGCCGGAGGTGTTTTTTTCGGTGAGCAGGTATTTTTCTGATGCCTGTACGGAATCTTCTTTTTGGAGCATGACGCCGTAGTAGAAGTTGAGGTACTTTTCTTTGGGGTTAAGCTGGTAGGCGCGGCGGAATAAGTTAAAGGCGTCCTGCTGATGTTTGTCGTCCTGGCGGGCTGCCAGCATCATAGTGGCGTAAGCAGAGTGTGGGGATGTTTCTACAGCCTGTGTCCAGAAAGCGACCGGGTTTGCGAAGTTCTTTTGATGGTAGTAATTCTCCCCGGCTAGTATGCCAATAATTATTGTCCACGCGATAAATAGCTGCTTATCCTGCAGCTTGTTCTTTAATAAAATAGTTTGCGTAAGGATAAGGAGTATGCCGATCATGGGGAGATAGAGCCGGTGCTCAAAGGTTTGCTCGTTGAGGGACTTAGGCACCAATAGCACAGGCAACAGGAAGAGGATAAATATGGCTATGCCACTGCCTATGGTATGCCAGTCTTTATCTTTATTAAGGTAGATGATAGCGGCAAGCAGCACTATTGCCGCTATGCCGTAATAATATACCGTATCTTCTATAATAGGAAAAACACTAAGGTTTACGGGGATGAAGACTTTGCCAAGGTATTGAATGACCACGGGCAGGCGGTGGATAAAGTCGCCTGCTAATTGTGCAGTGGTCACAGGTATGGGTTGTAAAGACGCTGATGAGCGGGCTAGAAACCAAAGTACGAAACAGCCAAGCCATACCCCATATTGTACGAGGTTTTGCTTATCGCGCCAATTGTTTTTCAGTACTATGATCATTAATATGAATGCAATAGGTGCATTGAATACTGCGGTCTCTTTTGTGAAGAATGATAGAATGAGGAACAAGGCGGATAGCCCGAGCCACTTTGGCTTGCCTGTTTCGGAATAATTAATTGATGTGATGAAAAACGAAAGCGTGAATATAGCCAGTAAAGTGTCGTTGCGGCCGGGGATCCATGCTACAGCCTCTGATAATACGGGATGGATAGCGAACAGCAGGCAGAGCATGAAGGCGTGAAGCTCTTTTACATTGAGCCTTCGGAATAGTTTGTATAGCAGCAATACCGATACCAGGTGGAATAATACATTGACTATGTGATACCCAGCTTCATTGAGCCCGCTTGCCTGGTAATTCAAGATCATGGTATCGAGAAACAGGGGGCGGTAATAAGAGTCTTTAGTGGCACTGAATACCCCACGGGAAAAAGACGTAACGAGGTTTTGCAGGTTCTCGTTGTACTCGTGGAAATCGCGGATGAAGATGGAGTCATCGAGATCGGTAAAGCCGAAAGAGAACGTGGGAAAGTAGACAACTAATACGGCAAGTGCCAGAAATAGTATGGGATAGGGAATGTGGAAGCCTTCCGGCTTTATTTCAGCAAGCGGAGTTTTGACAGTTATATTTTGCGCTTGTACGTTTCTTTTTTTTGTACTCACAATACGCTATAATTAAAACCCCTAACCTTTTGGGGTTTGGGGTTATAGATAATATGGTAAAGTTCTTACGCCCTTTCAGGGCTGTGCGTGTTCGTGATATGTGACCGGGAGCTGCACCCCCGGCTGTTATATTACGCCCCTTCGGGGCTTTCCCGTTTATAATATTGGCTTAATACCATTAATTCAAATGGGGTTAGTGAGAAACTATCTCGTCGTGTGTGCCATGTTCGCCGAGCAGGCTGTTGGCTTTCTTTACGTCGTCTTCGCTTCCGTGGGCTACTACTATGAATTTGCCAGCTACCAAGGCATCGTGATATTTTTTGCCCATATCGTCTTTTACGCCCACTGTAGCCAGTGCAGAGGCAATGCCACCGCCTATGAGGCCAAAGTCGAAGCCTGCTATAGCGCCTACAAGTGCACCCGCACCATATAATATACCTACGCCCGGTATGGCAAACATACCCAGACCGGTAAGGATGCCCAGGGTTGTGCCTACTACTGTACCTGTAGCCAGGCCTCCAGCTTTAATAGGATTTTTGGTGGTTATGTGCATCTGGTCATCTACAACTTCTGTTTCTGCAAGGCCCATAATAGATAGTTGGGCAACGGGGTAGCCAGAATCTTTTAATTTTTGTACGGCCTCGACAGCGAGATCATGATTGTCGTAGACACCAATTGTTGCGTTCATAAGGAATGAAAATTTGGATAAAAATAAGTTTTTAAACAACCATTGTCAATAATAAATAAAAAAAGTATACCCACGGACTGTTTTAGTGGAGTTAACAATCGTTTTTCAGATATATAAGCTGCTGGATATAGAATTTTTAGGCAGTGGCATGATATTGTGACAACGTTATAAACTATGGTTATGAACAACAGGATATTGCTGGTATTAATGATATGCATATTGCCATTTTGTGGCCATGCGCAAGACAACACCGCCAAGCACACGAAACATAAACATAAAGCCACACATAAAACTGCCAAGGCAACAGTAGCCCCGCCATGGGCAGCTGCTCATAACTACGATGCTACGGCACATGTTTATTTCCCCGACTACTATACTTTTTATGATCCTAACAGAGGCGGTTATGTATACTGGAGCGGCGGGCAATATGTCTTTACCCCGGCAATGCCGCCTGTGATGGAGAAAGCGGATATGGGTAAGGCGAGGATACAGATATTGAAAGGTATAAGCCTTGACCTGCACCCTGAGCTAAACTATCCTTATTATATGAAGCAATACCCGGCAGATAATAATGGGAATACTATGGTGCCGGTGCCTACGCAGGGGAATCCGGCGGGGAATTAAGGAATGTCGTAGGGCACATTTTGCCCTCTCAGGGCTTATGCATTTTTGTTTCTGTTTTGCTATAACTTGGGAAGCCCCTTTGAGATTATACTGATTGCCTAAAGACCTTAGCTATTAGTATTATTCGTTTCGAGATAAAGGTTTAAGGCGTCAATGAGGTTAGCTTTAAGTTCGTCGACAGATTTGCCCTGGGACAGAACAGCGGGTATCTCTTCTATCTGTCCAACGAGCCAACCATTTTCTCCTTTTTCTATCACAGCCGTCAGTTTCATATCTAAAATTGTTATTCTCAAAGATAATCATTTTTAACCTGAAAGTGATTTTGATAGTGATTCCTAATTTGGTTAAATTTGCGGCAGTCACTTTTTTAAAATCCCTCAACATGAAATTTACTTTTTACGGACATGCTTGTTTTGGTATAGAAACAGGCGGGAAGAAGTTTTTATATGATCCTTTTATCAGCGCTAATGAGCTGGCTAAGGATATAGACATTAACAGCATAGAGGCTGATTATATATTACTGTCGCACGGGCATAGCGACCATGTGGCAGATGTGGTGGCTATTGCGCAAAGGACTAATGCGCAGGTGATAGGGGCTTATGAAGTGGTGAGCTGGGTGCAAAAACAAGGTGTGCAGAATATACACCCGCTGAACTTTGGATCTTTTAATTTTGAGTTTGGGAAGGTGCATTTTTTACCTGCATGGCATAGTAGTGCGATGCCTGATGGATCATACGGCGGCAACCCAGGTGGTTTCCTGATGCATGGCGGGGACCTCAAATATTATTATAGCGGGGATACCTGCCTGATGATGGATATGCAACTGCTGCCTAGGTATGCAAAGCTTGACTTTGCCATACTGCCTATAGGCGGCAACTTTACCATGGATGTGGACGATGCAATAATAGCAGCGGATTTTATAAAATGCGATAAGATAATAGGTGTTCATTTTGACACCTTTGGATATATTAAAATAGACCATGAGCAGGCAAAAGAAAAGTTTAAAGCTGCGGGTAAAGAATTAATATTGCCGAAGATCGGTGAAACGATTACTTTGTAGTCGTACCTTTAATAGAATTTTAATAGATAATAAATTAAGTAAAAGGCTCTTTAACGGGCAGTGTGCATATGGCTAAAGTAATAGCGATCGCAAATCAGAAAGGTGGGGTGGGGAAGACCACAACAGCAATAAACCTGGCGGCGAGCCTGGCGGTGCTGGAGTACAAAACGCTGCTGGTAGATGCAGACCCACAGGCAAACAGTACTACAGGCAATGGCTTTGACCTGAAGAATGTGCAGATAAGCCTGTATGACTGCATGGTGAATGATACACCAGCATCGCAGGTGATACTGGAAACTGACACCCCAAATTTGAGCCTGCTGCCAAGCCACCTGGACCTAGTAGGTGCAGAGATAGAACTGATCAACCACCCGAACAGGGAGTTTGTGATGCGCAGTGCGCTGGAACCGGAGCTGGGTAATTATGACTTCATTATTATAGACTGCTCACCATCGCTGGGCCTGATAACGGTGAATGCGCTTGCTGCATCTGACAGTGTGGCGATACCGGTGCAGTGCGAATATTTCGCATTGGAGGGATTGGGGAAATTGCTGAATACCATAAAGATCGTGCAGACCCGCATTAATGCCAATCTGAAGATAGAGGGTATATTGATGACGATGTATGATGGCCGCCTGCGCCTGAGCAACCAGGTAGTGGAGGAGATAAAGAACCACTTTGGCGAGCTGGTATTTAATACTATACTGCACCGCAATACAAGACTGGGCGAGGCGCCGAGCTTTGGCATGCCGGCACTGCTGTATGATGCAGAGAGCACAGGGGCTATCAACTACCTGAACCTGGCCAAAGAGATACTGCAGAAAAACAATATGACAAAAATTAAGAACGAAGATAAAATACTGGAGACCGATGAGCATACCGCAGACCAATAAAAAGAGCGCTCTGGGTAAGGGTATCCGTGCATTGCTTGATAATATTGATGACGAGATAAAGACTACCGGAGAAGGCGTGCCGGCAGTATCGGGCCAGGGGCAGCATATTACTAATACCACAGCACGTATAGCACTTGACCAAATAGAGGTAAACCCTAAGCAGCCGCGCCGTGACTTTGACGAGGAGGCGCTGAGGGAGCTTGCCGAGAGTATAAAGCTGCATGATATAATACAGCCGGTAACGGTAATAAAGACAGCGCAGAATAAGTACCAGCTGATATCTGGTGAGCGGAGGTTGCGGGCATCTAAGATGGCCGGGCTGAAGGATATACCGGCATATGTGCGGAGCGCTGATGGACAGGAGATGCTGGAAATGGCACTGCTGGAAAACCTGCAGCGCGAAGACCTGAACGCTATAGAAATAGCGATCAGCTACCGCCAGCTGATGGATGAGTGCGGGCTAACACAGGAGCAGGTATCTGAACGAATGAAGAAGGAGCGAAGTACGGTAGCTAACTACCTGCGCCTGCTGAAGCTGCCGCCCGATGTGCAAAAGGCTGTACGCGACGGATCGCTGAGCATGGGGCATGCGCGCGCTATCATTAGCCTGGACCATGTAGATCAACAATTATACGTATTTAGGGAAACTATACAGCGTGGACTATCTGTAAGGCAGGTGGAGCAAATGGTGAAGGATATGGCGACGGAAAAGCAGGGTACTGCTGCACCGGCAAAGCCCACCGTGCCTGCTAAACTGCCACCGGCTTATAAGCGGATAGAGGATAATATGGCGTCGCACTTTTCGACAAAGGTGAAGCTGGACAGGAAGAAAACCGGTAAGGGTAACATAGTTATAGAGTTTTATAACGATGAAGACCTGGAAAGGATAATGGATAAGATGAGCCTTTAACCCCCCGACTACTGCCCCCGACCCCCTAAAGGGGGAGCTTCTCTTAATTCGCAAGCCCGTGTTATTAATTATGTGATATGGAAAGTAAACAACATCCTTTAGGGGAAGAGTTTAATCATTGGGAGAAAGAATCGAAGGAGCACCAGAAGGCTTATAAGTATCTGCTGGAGAAAGGCAACTTTAATAACATGCTAAAGGCGCTACCTGACCTGCATGAAGCTGCTTTTGAAAAGATAGACTGCCTGAAGTGTGCCAACTGCTGCAAAAACCATTCTCCACGATTTAAGCAACCAGACATAAAACGCATAGCCAAAAGCCTGGGGATGAAAGAGGGCGACCTTGTGGCTCAATACCTGAGACTTGACGAAGAGGGCGATTATGTGACGCGGCAAAAGCCTTGCCCCTTTTTGGCGGAAGATAATACCTGCAATATCTACGATGACCGCCCAAGCGACTGCCAGCGGTACCCTTATACCGATGAGGATGTTTTCCTGAAGCGGGTGCAGCTGACGCTGAAGAACACGGCTGTGTGCCCGATAGCCTTTACGGTGATGGAGGGGTTGCTGGCTGCTGAGGGTAAGGATGAGCGGAAGCGGCGGTAATGGTTGATTAGTTTATTGGTTTATTAGTTGATACGTGGTTTCCGGTGTCTCTTAGTTCTAAATTTGTGGTTTTAGCTATTGGTTGTATATCTATCTTATTTCATTTAGTTATGTATGTAAAGTTGGGGAGGAGGGCTGTGCTTTTTGCATTGATTTTTCTTGGCGAGGGTTCCTGCGAAAGACCTGCAACGGCGGGTGTGGGAATGTAGCAGTGTGGCGTAATGCCTGCTACGGAATGCGAAGCAAGGTGAAAAATGGGATGCTTGCCTGGTGCGGGTTTTAGCATGATTTTGGGGGAGCGGACCATGTGTTTTTGATTGTTTTTTTCTGCTAGTTTTCTAATGAACATCGTACATAATGTGTTAACAGTCCCTGGCGAGGGCTGCCGGTGAAACACCGGCAACGGTGGGAGTGGGTGTTGTTGCAATGGGGTGTAATGCCTGCTACGGAATGTGAAACAGGGCGAAATATGAAGTGCTTGCCTGGTGCGGGTTTTAGCATGATTTTGGGGGAGCGGGTCTATTCGTTTTTCTGTTTATTCTTTAATCATTTAGCCTCACCATACATTTTACATCCTTTTCATTAAAATACCATTCTACACAATAGCCTTCGGGGTCTATGCCGGGATGGTGGAGAAGGGTAGTGAATATGCGGCCTATTTCGGTGGTGTCTTTTACCCAGTCGTTTAGGGTGATGGATATGTAGTTGCCTTTTTTGATGACCATGGTATCAAGGTTAAATTTTTCTGCTTCGCCGGGGTAGGATTCTTCTACTGCGGCTTTGTAGACTATGATGCCATTTTCGGGGCGGGAGAGGCCGTAGTATATTCTGCCGGATGATGGGGGTATGAGGGTGTGCAACTTATTGTATGCGTCCATGATGCCATCGGGGAAGGATGCGGCGGTTGTGTAAAATACTTTGAGGTCGTGGTTTAGTGTGATTGTTTCCATGATGGTTGGTTTAAATGTTATAACAAATTTAATGTCAAAATTTATTAGTTGTATCTGTATTTCCGGTGTGGCGCAGGGCAACCGCAAGGGATTGCCACTACATAGGGTTTATATAAATCAACCGGCTAAGTTGGCAATGCATTGCTCCCGTATTTTCCATATCTCATCGAATGTTATTTTCATATCGTTTTCTCTAAGCCATTTTTTTAGATATTCTTTGTGGAAATCTATTTTATAGTCTACCACCTGTTCGGGCTGTATGGGTATTTCCAATAGTATATCGTTCTCTATTTTTTCTATTTCGGCATTTGGACTGGTGATGTCTATGCGGTGATTATTTAGCTTCAGATAGCAGTGGGCTTCAGGGATATATTTTATAGCATGGTTTGTTAGTTCATTGCCAATTTTCGGCGTATTGTTTTGATCCATTTTGTAGATGCAGAGGATCAGTTCTACGTTCTTTATTCCGTTCAGGTCGGCGACTTGTTTTAGCAATGCGTGTTTGGAACTACAGGTGCCTTTGGCTTCTTTTATTACAAGACTAAAGTCCTGGCGGTTCTCATTTCTGCCATAAGGCAATTGTCTTATGTGATTAACGAGCGCGTTCCAGTCGTTTATACCCGTGGCTGTTATTGTTTTTGTAAATGGGTCGGGGGCTATCAATGCGGGTGACTTTAGGGATATTGCAACATTGAAACCATCGGGATCGGGGAGGATGTGGCCATTTTGCTGCCAGTAGGGGTTCTTAGGTCTTACCGGGGTTATGGTGTTTTTGTTGGCGGTCTTTAAGATGGCGTTGATCTCTGCATCTGTTTCGACATAGAATACTAAGAGATCGTCTTCATCGGGGTGCTGATCTGCTTGTTCTTTTGATGTGGTGAATTCTAAATGCCACTCATCATTTTTGTGGCCGAGAAATATGCCATTGTAGTTAGCATGATCTTCAAAACCTCCGAGGGTTTCGAGGCCGATAACTTCGGTGTAGAATTTTATTAGTGGTTGCAGGTTGCGGGTGTGGCGGGCGTAGCGAAAGTGCATAATAAGGAGAAAATTTACTGTTTTTTGAATAAGACAAAAGCGCCTTCGTGAAAAGAAGTGTCGGGCGCATACCGCTTTGATATATGATCTGCCATATCTCGTGGCATATAATAGTAATCGAATGTTGTATCGTCACTGGCTTCGTTACGAGTGCCGGTTATGGAGTAAAAGTATTTGCTGTATTGCCCGTCGGTATAATATCGTAGTGATGGTTCGAATATCCAAAAAACAGCCAGTTTATTTTTGTCTTTTTTATTTTGGGATTCGCGCACTATTTTTTTTAGCACGATGACATTAAACTCATCTGTCCACCATTGCCTTGTGGCGGAAATATTTATGTTGGTAAGAAAATTATAAGATATAAGTATTGTTAAAATGGTAATAACGCTATTGCCCGTAAGTGGATATTGCTGTGTGATAATGTATAGCCAGTAACAAAGCTGCAATGCAAAAAGCGCTATGAGAAATAATGCTGTTCTGTCGATCAAATATTTAGTTTGCAGGAAAGTATGCATGAGCATTGTGGCCACGACAGGTGCTGCAAATAATACCCATAATAAACAGCCTGTAAATGTTTTTTTGCGCGAAGCGGGAATCGCGTACTTTACAACCCAGTAAATGCCGGGGACGACGGAAAAAATAACTATAAAAGAAGTGATGGTATGAACGATGGTGTGATGGTGAGGGTCGGAGGCCTGAATGTAAAGGTTATAGCCAATTAAAGAATAGATAGTATCGTGCACTATGCCTGTGGCGCCGCCGTAGTAAAACTCACCTGCGGCGATCAGTTTTTTTATGGGACCGGCTATGAGCAGGTATAATATGCACGTGTACAGGAGTAATGCAGCGCACTCCCACACTAATGATCTTTGATCTTTTTTAAAGAAAAGCGGGCGCAGCAGGATAAAACCTGCAAAGCCAAAATAATAATCGAGCAATGAAAAATTGCTGTAGACGGCAAGGATGGCATAGATAAATGACAGGTGAAGCGAAATGTTTTTGTTGTTGCTATAGTAAATAAGGATTTGATAAATTGATGCTAACATAAAAGCTACAGCCAAAGAATAGCCCCTGCCGAGGCCCCAAAATTCAAATACAAGCGGATACATGTTGAGCAGCAGAAAACCGCAAATGGCCCAGAGCGGCTTTTGAAATAATAGCCGGCATAACTTGTATGCCGAGATCAAATAGACAAGGAATGCCAGCAAGCTACCCAGCCGTATAAAGAAAAAATTGTTTGAGAAAGTATCGATAAAGAATTTTCTTAGAAGGGAATTTAGTATGTGATTGTTTGATGAAATGCATGACCACATGAAGGTTGTATAAGTGGTGTGGTCTGTGTAGGTACCCGCTTCGTCGAAAGTGAGGGCAACATTAAAGATGCGAACGATATCAAGAATGATCAGCGATATTGAAATAACGAAGATGGTGCAAAATACCGGGTCTCGAAATGAATGGGCCAGCCTTTTCATAAATTTCAATAAAGCTAATTATTTAGAGTTAATTTTTAAAAGCGGGGCGCCGCCCGGATCTATACTGATGTGGCATAAAGTTCTGGCTTAATAATAGAATCTACGACCAAAGATGATGAAGTAAGTATACATCAATATACAGGAATATCTACATTTACAATATTATGCGGCAAGCTGTAGTTTATGGAGTATTGTTTTTAACATGGTTTTGGTACGGGTGCCAAAAGAGCCACACCAAGCAGGCGCCTACGTATATACATGTAGACTCATTTAGTTTTGTGGCTAACCCTTTGGTAAAGGGTATTACGCTGTCGCACCAGATCAGTTGTGTGTGGGCGTATTATAATAATAACCCGATCGGGGTTTTTGACCTGCCTGCTACGTTCCCTGTTATGGCTACGGGTAAGGGTACTTTGGAGCTGTTTCCGGGCGTTACTATAAACGGGCAAAACGACTTTACGAGCATTTACCCGTTTTATGAACCGGACACGTTTACGTTTGCAGAGCAGCCGGGCAAAACGATCGACCGGTTGCCGGTAACGCGGTACTATTCTGCTATTAAGCCCTACATCATATCTGATTTTGATACGAGCGGGTATACTAAGTTTTCGTTAGATGGCAGTGGTGTAGCTATGTTCGTTACAAACACATCGGTTTTTGAAGGTCAAGGTTCCGGGGTCATTTCTCTTAATAATCCGAGTGATAGTTCATTTGATAGCACCATTCATTCATTTGTCATTCCCACGGGGGCTGCATTTATTGAGTTTAATTATAAATGCTCCATTCCTTTTTCTGTTTTTTTACAAGCAAACCTGGGGAGTATAGCATCGTTAGCGCCACATGCCCTTGCGGGTATTTATCCGAGTGACCACTGGCAGAAGTTTTACCTGAACGTGGCTGATTATGCTGCCCAGTACCAGGGAACGAGCTATAACCTTTATTTTAAGGCGTCTTTGCCGGCTGGTGGAACTGGGGGAAGTGTGCTGCTTGATAATATTCAGTTGATCAGTTACTAGATCTGCGTGGCCTTTTTTGGGGAGGTGGTGTTGCGTATGCGCGAGTTTCGATTGGCGATGCCCATCGCTGACATATTTCGCCCTTTCGGGGCTTTATATGCGCCTAAAAGTTAAAATAGTGTTGGCATTGGAATAAAGGCGTTAAATAAACTATTTTTGTCGCTTACACTTACTTTTTCTCATTTATAGCATGAGTTTTGATACGAAGGATGTTCTAATACCCGGTAAATGGGGTTTGTTTATTTTATTGCTGGTTTGCAGTTTTTCGCTTTCTGCACAGGAGAGCGCGGATAAGATACTAGCTGTGGTGGGGCGTAACCGCATCATACTGCAGAGCGACCTGGAACTACAGGCTGCACAGGCTAAGGCGCAAGACCCGAAATTTAACGATACGATGAAATGCCTGATACTGCAACAGATGATATTGCAGAAAATGCTGCTGGAACAGGCTGAACGTGATAGTATAATGGTGAGTGAAGAAGATGTGGAAGCACAGCTGGAAAACCGCCTGAGGTATTTTATACAGCTATATGGCTCTAAGGAAAAGCTGGAGCAAATGTCGGGCAAGACGATATACCAGATAAAGGATGAGAACCGCGAGACCATTAAGGAACAGATGATAGCGGAAAAAATGCAGAATAATGTGCTGGAGAATATAAAGATATCGCCGGCTGAGGTGGATGTGTTTTATAAAAAGATATCGCCAGACAGCCTGCCATATTTTCCGGCGACGGTGGAGGTAGGGCAGATAGTGATAGACCCTATTGTAAGCAAGGAGATGAATGACTATGCGAAGCAGAAACTGGAAGACATACGCAAACAGATAGTGACCGATGGCAAGAGCTTTGAAACGATGGCCGGGCTATATAGCGATGACCCAGGCAGCCGCGACAATGGTGGCCGCTATGATGGGGTGACGCGTACAGGGCCGTGGGCAGAGGCATTTGTATCGGCAGCATTCAGGTTGCAGAATGGGGAGGTGTCGCCGGTGATCAAAACTAAGTTTGGCTATCACATCATCCAAATGATACAGCGAAAGGGTGATGAGGCGGATATACGGCACATACTTATAAAACCGGAAGTAACATCGGGCGACTTCCAAAAATCTATCGGGACGCTGGATAGCATCCGTAATATACTGGTAAGTGGAAAGATGTCGTTTCCCGAGGCTGTGGGTAAGTTCTCGACCGACGAGGCTGCAAAACGTACGGGCGGTATGATAGCAGACCCTGCGACGGGTAATACTGAGCTGGATATGACCAAGCTGGACCCCGGCATGGTGCTGATGCTGGATAGCATGAAGCAAGGCGACTATTCTGCGCCGCACATTTTTGTTACTGATGCCCACGACAAATCTTGCCGCATAGTGTTTCTGAGAAGCAGGACCACACCGCACAAGGCTAACCTGAGGGACGATTACAACCGTATACAGGAAGTAGCGCTGCAACAGAAAAAGCAGCTAAAGATGCAGGCCTGGGTAACTACCAAATTACCATCGTTTTACCTGAAGGTGTCGCCTGAATACCAATCTTGCCCCGCACTGAAGCTGTGGAGGATGAGTATAGATAAGGGGAATTAATAACCTCTCCCGGCCTCTCCAAAGGAGAGGTGAGGTTGCGTACACAATAACAGCTAATTCTATTGAGGGAGGGTTAGGAATGCTTTGCCGAGGTGGTCTATAATGTCTCCGGCTATAAGCGCTTCCTGCGCGTTTTCTTTTGCGGCGAGGTCTCCAGCCAGGCCATGCAGGTATACTCCTAATATTGCGGCATGGTGCGGTTCGTATTTCTGGGCGAGCAAACCGGTGATGATACCTGTGAGCACATCGCCAGCGCCGCCAGTTGCCATGCCTGCATTGCCGGTGAGGTTGTACCAGCATTCGCCTTCGGTGGTGACTACTGCGGTATGATGGCCTTTTATTACGATATTGATGTTGTAACGCATGGCCTGTATGCGGGCATGGTCTACCTGTATCATGGTATTGGTGTTCTCGCCAAATAGGCGCGCGAATTCCTTTGGGTGTGGGGTGAGGATGGAGCCTTTGGGTAGTTTTGCCAGCAGGTCGGGGTGCTTAGCCAGGATGTTGAGGGCATCTGCATCGAGCACTACGGGGCTTTTACATTCATCTATGAAGGCTGCGAGGGCAGTGGCTGTCTTATCGTCTGTATCCATGCCGGGGCCAATGCCTACGGTCATCTTTTCCCAGCCGTCAATTTTTTCTATTACGCGGTCGCCATTTGTTCTGCACATTACCTCTGGCAGGGCTGTTTGCATAATAGTATAACCGCAGCCGGGTATGAGCGCAGATACGAGGCCGGCGCCTGCGCGCAGGGCCGCCCGTGCACTAAGAGTAATAGCGCCCATCTTGCCATAGCTGCCGCCTATTACGAGTACGTGGCCATAAGTGCCTTTGTGCGAGAAAGGGCTACGTGGCCGATATAGGGCTGCTACCTCTGTTTCGTCTATTGTATTGTACTGAGAGTGTGTGGCTTTAATAAACCCCTGGTCGAGGCCGATATCGAGTATGTGTACGTTGCCTGCCATTACGCCGGCTTCCGGATGGAGGAAGCTGCGTTTCTGAAACTGGAAGCTTAGGGTGTCGTGTACTTTTAGTATTGTGGCATCCGGGTCTGGCACACTATCGGGTGAGAGGCCGCTGGGGATGTCTATGGCTATCTTGCTGTTGGGCAGGTGGTTGATGCTGTCTATGAACCTTGACAGCCAGCCATCGACAGGGCGGCTGATACCTGTCCCTAGTATAGCATCGAGGATAATGATATGCGGTGGAATATCTGTGATAAAAGTATCTGGCGGAACAATTGTGGCGAGATCTGGATCTATGTTTTGAAGGCGTTTGAGGTTGGATGTGCAATCGGCGGAAAGCTCACTTTTAAAATGCAATACAAAAGCTTTGACCCCATAACCGCGCTGGTGCAGCAGACGGGCAATAGCCAAGCCATCGCCGCCATTATTGCCAGTGCCGCAGAGCACTACAAACAGGGTGTCTTTAGGCAGGTTTTCCCTGATCCATGTAACGCAACGAGCTGCTGCACGCTCCATAAGCTCAGCCGAGCGGATGTTTGCAGCCCTTATAGTGTAATCATCACAAGCCCTGATCTGGGCGGTAGTGAATATTTTCATAGTGCCAAAATACTGAAACTATGGCTAAGTTACCTTACAATCGTTATTTTTTGCACCGGGTATACTTCGTCTTTACCAGAAAATTTAAGGTAATATATGTTTGGTGACAATTGCCGAACATCGATAGTAGCCTTTTGCTGATCGATAATAAAGCTCATAACCGCCTGGCCCAGGTAGTCGTATAATACTGCATTTAAGGGCTGATTTGAAAAATTGCCGGGGATAATTTCGATGGTTAATTTGTCGTGTGCGGGGTTCGGGTAGGTGCGCACGTATGGCCCGTTTATGCCAATGCACTTTACTGCCAGCGGTGTGTCCTGAACGGAGGTGACGTTTATATTGTCGACAAAGAAGCCTTCATAATTTACCTGGGGATCGCTTTGCAGCTGAAACTGAATGTTGACTTTTGTGCCGAGGTAGTCGCTAAGGTCCATTTCTTCCTGCACCCAGTCGTGCTGCTGGCCGTCATAAAACTGGTCGGTATTTGTGTAGCGGCCGCATAAATGCGTCCAGACACCTGAGCCTTCGATCGAGGCATTTACATAGCCCTGGTCGTAAATGGTTTCGATGAACCATTTGGCATAAAACTGAAGGTAGGCATGTGTGGCGTAGGTAAGGTCGATGGGTGTAGCTGTGGAAATGGTCATGGTGGCGCCGTCGGGGTAATTGCCGGGACAGGTTGTCCCACTTTTTAGTGATGAGGGTGGCGAGTAGTATGAAGATGAGCAAAGATCCCACCCTGAATTTACCCAACCGGAAAGAGATGCAGTAGACGGGATGGTTATGTTGTGATTCTTGCCGTAGTAAAACTGCACGGTGTCTTGTATAGAATATTTACCGTTAAACAGTTTTAATGCATACTTTACCAACTGGCCATTTGGCGTGGCTGGCAGCAGGGAATAACTTATAGAATCATCGACCTGCTGAAATAAAGTGAGGCCGGTATATACTTTGGGTGTTGTTGAGACGGTCATCCAGGCATCGAGCGGAGTGATGGTAACGGTGAACGTGTCCATATCGGGGAAGCCAAGACGCTTAAGGCTATAGTGCAGGTAGCCTGAAGGCTGGATCAATATCTTTTTATCGGTGTGCTGTATTGTGGCGTAGGGGAGTAGCAAAGCCGCGGCGTTGAGATTGGCCATGAGGTTGTTCTGGCAATCCGGGATGATCTGAAAATCTGGTGGGTAGAATGCATATTCGGATAAGCCTATTTCGGGCGTCCATGCGTATACTTTGTTCTTGGTGGTTGTTTCGCCATATTGCCAGTCGTTTGAGTCGCCATTGGTGAGGTAATCGAGCATTTGATTGCAAGTGCCAAAACGGTAATTGTTGTAGCGGGTAAGGAACTCGCCATCGTTAAAAAACAGGGTAGAGTCTACTGTCTGGAAAGAGCCGATGTAACTCCATGGATATAAAAGATCGTTGTGGTAGGTGTGATAATTCAGGTTGAGCGTGAAATGATGGTTTTCTGAGAACCATTTTATAGCTTGCGTTTCGGGCTCAGAGAAAGGCCCTGCGCCACGATAAGTGTCATCGCTACCAAAAGGGCTTGAGCCAAAATCATCGTATCCCCATTCATAGCCATAATTCCTGTTGAGGTCTACGCCCATAGTGCCATCGAGATTGTTGCGCATGTTTTTTCGCCACAGGCCGCCGCCACCAGGCATTGAGGTTATATTGTATATATAGCCGTCTGGATTTACACAAGGGACAAAATATAGTTCGGTGTTATCGACGATGGCTTTTACCTGTGGGTTTGAATTATAGTTTTCAAGCAGGTACCATAAATAAAATATGGTAGCAGAAATACTGCCGGGCTCGCGGGCATGATGCAGGGCAGTGACCAGCATCTGGGGCTTGGCGGGCTGATCTACAGCTGGATTGTCAGATATCCGGAACCAATAAATAGGGCGGCCTTGTATGGTGTGGAAAGTGTCGATTTGCTGTTTAGGGCCAATGATGGAAGGATAAAGCAGGTGCATGGAATCGACGATGGCAAGCAATTCGGTGTAAGTAAAATACCCACCATAGCTGCCGAGGTGGAAATGTGATGGAACGGGAACTGTGGGGTTAGTGCAACCTGTTGTTGTCGTTTTTTGGGCTTTTTTTTTATTCTGGTCCTGGTAATGTTTGGCAACATCGTCGATAATAATATCTACGGTGAAGCCTGCTTTACGGGCTTTAGCGAGTTCGTAGTCTGAAAAGTCGGAAATAAAGAATGTGTTTTTCTTATATTCTCCATGGTCTACCGACAGGCCCAGGGAGGAAAGCCTTTTCATATTGTGCGTTTCAGCATCAAGATGAATTTTAGCCCTGGAATAATGTTGTGGCTTTTGAGCGTAGGCAGGGTTAAAAAAGAGGGTAATAGCGATGAGCAGGAATAGCGGCCTCATAATGTTAATTTAAGTATGGAAAAGGTACAACAAATATTCAGAATAAATAAATAAACGCCGGAGAATTATTGCTTTTGTATGCAATACGGTTATTGCTATCTTTGTTTCACTTTTATAAAGAAGCTCCGTCTTTTTTAATATTATCTTTTTTGTTTTAAACACACATTTTGTATGCGCAAAAGCATAGGCCTTGCAGCTCTTCTTATCTTTTTATTTTCATGCGCAGCCATAGCGCAAAATAACAATAACGGTACCGTAAAGGGGTTTGTGTATGACAAGAAGACGGGTGAGCCGATGATCTACACCTATGTAAACGTAACCAATGCAAAAACGGGTGTACAGACCGATGTGAACGGTTATTTCTCTATTACGCTGCCTACAGGTACTTATACGCTGCTGTGCAATGCGATAGGGTATGATTCGGTTACTATGACGGTAAACCTGCTGCCCAATTCGATCATTACCAAGAAGATAATGCTGACGCAGAGAGAAGTGGGGCTAAAGGAGGTTGAAGTTTCCGGTAGGAAGACCGATAAAATAACGCACATCAATACGGGAGTTACTACCATTTCTCCGCGCGACCTGAAGTTGCTGCCTGGCTCTGGTGGAGAGCCGGATGTGGCGCAATACCTGCAGGTGGTGCCGGGTGTGATATTTACCGGAGACCAGGGCGGGCAGCTGTATATACGCGGCGGCTCACCGGTGCAGACGGGCATTTACCTGGATGGGGTTACTATTTATAATCCTTTTCATTCCATAGGCCTTTACTCAGTATTCGAAACAGAATCTATAAGGAATGTGGATGTGTACACGGCCGGCTTTGGTGCGCAGTATGGCAACCGTACATCGGCGATAATTGATGTGCATACAAAGGATGGTAATAAGAATGAGCTTGGCGGGCTTGTTTCAGTATCGCCAATTATGGCGCGCGTGTTGCTTGATGGGCCGATAGTGAAATCGAAAAAAGAGAATGGCGGTGGCATCACTTTCCTTGTTTCTTATAAAAACAGTTACCTCGACCAGACCTCCAAAACACTGTACAGTGGCTTTGGGGAACCATTTACAAGCGGGTTGCCATACAAGTTTAGCGATTTTTATGGTAAAGTTACCTTCAGCGGTGGTAATGGCAGCAAGCTAAATCTGTTTGGTTTTAACTTTGACGACCACGCAAATCTGCAAGATGATTTCACGCATATAAACATTGCCGATTATCACTGGAAGGCATCTGGCGGTGGCGCAACGTTTGTGGTATCTCCCGGTAACAGCTCTTCGCTGATAGACGGTAAATTTGCTTACTCTAACTATAACATAGGGCTGAACCAGGTGAATGTGCCAACCGATACGCTGCCACGTACCAGCCAGGTTAATGGATTTGAGGCCGCTATTAACTTTACCTACTTTCTGCCAGATTACAGCCAGTTGAAGTACGGGGTGGAAGTGAGCGGTACACATACCGCGCTTAACTACTACAGCGCCCAGGGCGTAGCCTCTGTAGAAGACCGCCAGGGTACGCTGGCCGGAGTGTATGTGTTATTCAGGCATAATTTCAACAGTAATTTTATCCTGGAGCCTAGCGTAAGGCTGCAATATTATTCTGAGCTGCAGAAATTATCGCCGGAGCCAAGGATAGGTATGAAATACAATATATCTGACAACGTGCGTATAAAGGCTGCGGCAGGAGTGTATTCGCAGAATATCATCAGCACAAAGCCAGACCAGGACGTGGTAAACCTGTTTACCGGCTTCCTGCTTAGCCCAGACCAGCAGATATATGATGCTAATGGGAATAAAGTAAAGTCGAACCTGCAAACAGCATATCATGGCGTGGGTGGTATTGAAGTAGACATCAACCGTGTGGAGCTGAACCTGGAGCCATGGGTGAAATACTTTGGGCAGATAGATGAGCTGAACCGCGATAAGGTAGTAGCATCGGACCCGGATTTTGTTGCTGCTTCAGGGCTTGCAAACGGGGTTGACCTTTCGGGCAAGTATAGCCACGACCGCGTTTATTTCTGGGCTGCTTTGGGCTACCAGAATGTTAACTACACCAGCATTGATGCCAAGGGCAATAAGCAAACATACCCTGCACCATTTGATGCCCGCTTTAACGGTAACATAGTAACATCTTACAGCGCAGGCGCTAAAAAAGACTGGGACATATCGCTGAGGTTCAACATCAGGTCGCCGTTCCCATTTACACAGACACAAGGATTTTATGAGAACGTAAATATGGGTCTGACAGGGCCAAGCTATACACAGCAAAACGGCCAGCTAAATGTGGTCTATGCCAATGATATAAACGGAGGCCGCCTGTCGTGGTATCATCGTCTTGACCTGTCGGTGCGTAAGCGCCTTGTAGTGACCAAGAAATCTAATTTCGACATTACCCTTGCCGTGACCAATGTTTATGACAGACAGAATGTTTTTTATGTGAACCGTGTTACCAATGTTGTGATTTACCAGCTACCCATCTTCCCTAGTATTAATCTAACCTACAACTTTTAATGCATAGCGCCTGATGATGCCAATGCCAAAGCGGCTTATATTGAAGGTCACCTTTATAGCATTTTGTTTGCTGTCCGGGCGTGGTTCTTATGCACAGGTTTTAGCGCCGGATGTTCCGCGGAACAGGTATTTATTGCTAACGGAAGAGCAATACCAGGAAGGCCACTATGCACTTGCCATACAATCAGCCAATCAATACCTGTCGCAGTTTGAGCAGTTTACCGGCGAGAAAGCTGATAAGGTATATGCAGAGACGGCTACGGACATAGACAAGGCTAAATACTACCTTGCCATGTCTTTGCTAAAGACAGACGTAGCAGGTAGTAAAGACCTTGCGGTGAATACTATGGATGTAGTGCTGAACCCTGCTTACCGGCAACGGCTGGCCTTTACCCTTGCACAATATTACTTTCATCATCATGACCTGGCAAAGGCGGTGCCGCTGTATGAATCGGCGGGTATCAATAACCTGGATAATACGGAGATAGCTGATGCTAAATTTGAGCTGGCGTATTGCTATTTTACTACCCGGCAATTTGATAAAGCTGAGCCGCTATTCTTATCGATAAAAGAATTGAAAGATGGGAAGTATTATATGGCGGGCAATTACTATTATGGCCTGCTGCTGTATAACCAGGACAAGTTTAAGGAATCACTGCAGAGCTTTGAAAAGGTAAAAGACACAAAAGAGTACAAGGCGATAGTGCCTTACTATATTGCGGAGATATACTACTTCATGGGTAACAGGGAGCGGGCATTGCGCATAGCCGACTCGCTGATGCAGCAGCCGGAGAAATCTTTTTATGATAAGGAGTTGCACCTGCTGGAAGCACAATGCCTGTTTGAGCAGCAACACTATAGCGAGGCCCGGCCTTACTTTGAATTTTACTACAGCCGTGCTGATAAAATAAAGAAGCAGGACCTGTATGAAATGGCGTATTGCGACTACCGTACTAATGCATGGAAAGATGCGATAGTGAAATTCAAGGATCTAAGCAGCTCTTCGGATTCCCTTGGACAGACGGCTATGTATCTGCTGGGTGACTGTTACCTGAAGACCGGAAACAAGCCTGGCGCAAGAACTGCATTTGGGATATGCGCTGATATGACCTATAACAAAGGCCAGCAGGAGTCGTCAATGATATTATATGCCAAGCTAAGCTATGAGACCGGGAATGACGATGAAGCGCTGAGGCAGCTGAACAATCTATTAAAAACATTTCCGCGTACAAAATATAAGGATGAGGCAAACACCCTGATATCGGGATTGCTGGTGAAGACAAACCAATATGATGAAGCGCTGAACCACCTGGAGAAAGTCGGGAAGAAAGAACATGATTACTGGCAGGTATTCCAGCAGGCAAATTATGGAGTGGGGGTAGAGGAATTCAGGAATGGCGATCTGAAGAGCGCACTGAGCTCGTTCAATGTTTCGCTGGAGCACCCTGTGAGCGCCGATTATGAAAGTGTGGCATTGTTCTGGAAGGGAGAAATAGCATATCATTTGCATCACTATGAGGATGTGATCACTTATTCGCAGGAGTTCCTCACAAAGAAAGGAAATGATGCTACCACAGAGCAGATAAGCCCACAGGCAACCACGCAGCATGCCTATCTAAACATGGGCTTTGCGGCGATGGAGAGTCATGACTACAGCGGTGCACAAAGCTATTTTAACCATGCGCAGCAGGACCGTACGGCTGATAAATATTCAGGAATGGTGGCTGTGCTCCGCGAGGCAGATGCGGTGTTCATGCAAAAGAATTTTTCGCGTGCCATTACACTGTATGATAAAATAATAGCATCGGGTAATGATGATGCGGATTATGCAAAATACCAGAAGAGCATCATACTTGGGTTGATGGGTAAGAATAGTGAGAAGATTGCATTGCTGGAATCACTGATAGTGGGCGTGCCGACGTCGGCTTATGCTAATCATGCTCGCTATGAAGCTGCGGTAACTTACCTAGAAAGCGATAAGTATACCCAGGCGCTCAACTATCTGAAGCAGCTTACGGGACCTGGCAGCGATAGGAGTTTTGCGCCGCAGGCGTGGATGAAGACGGGGTTCATATACCAGCAAATGAACGATGCGCCTAAAGCTATAGATGCTTATACGCATGTGGTAAGGGACTATCCCGGCGCTGATGAGCGGCTGCCAGCGCTGGATGCCCTGAGGAGCCTGTACATACAAAGCAATCAGCCGGCGGCTTATACGCAATTGCTAAAGGATAATAACCTGCCATCGGCAGAGAATGGATCGGTAGACTCTACTTATTATGCTGCTGCGGAAACACAGTTCAGCAATGGTAAGTGGGAGAGCGCTAAAGTAGCTTTCTCTAGTTACCTGAAAGAATATCCGAATGGTGTTTTTGCGATAAAGGCTCATTACTATAGGGCGGAGAGTAATTTTCAGATGAAGCAATATAAGGAGGCGCTTGAGGATTACAGTATCATACTTGCAGGGCCATGGAATGAGTTTTTTGAAAATAGCGCAAGGCATGCTGCCGCTATTGCTTACGACCAAAAGGATTATGCAGGGGCATACAAGTATTACAGCCAGCTGAAGGATAACGCATCTAATGACCAGACCAGGGAGATAGCCTATTATGGCCTCGTAAAAAGCGGTTTTAATGCAGATAAGTTTACAGAGGTAAATACGTATGCTGATTCAGTACTTGCGGAGCGCGATATTACCGAGGAGACGAAGAATGACGTATTGTATTATAAGGCAAGGTCGCTACAGCATTTTGATAAAGCGGATGGCGCCATAGCTGTATACAAGCAACTGAGCACAAACAAAAACGGGAATGTAGCTGCAGAATCGCGCTACCATATAGCTGAGCTGCTGTATAAGCAGGATAAACTGAAAGAGGCTGAGGATGCCGCTAATGAGACGATACACCTTTCTGCGGGATATGATTACTGGATAGTAAAGTCTTACCTGCTTCTGGCTGATGTACTGGTGAAGCAGAAAGATTACTTTAATGCCAAAGCAACCTTGCAGAGCATTGTGAAGCATGCGAAGATAGAAGAGCTGAAACAAGAGGCTGCAAAAAAACTGGATGAAGTAAAGCTACTGGAAAAACCAAGCAGTAAACTTGACGAAGAATAAATTGAATGGCATGGAGCTGAAACATCTTTTAATATTGGTATTGATGGCAGGCGCTACTGGTGCAAGTGCGCAGCATGCAAATGATACTGTATTAAAGGGCGCTACGATAGAAGTGCTGCAATCGTACAAGCCACAGGTGAAGCAGGCGCCTAAGCCTGAATGGGTGCCTCAATTGCCGCAGCCAGATACATCTCACCCGGTATTTATTTACGATGTGCCGCAGCAGACGCTTTATTATACCTATACATCGCAGCCGTTAAGGCCGCTGGCTTTGGGCAATGATGTGCAGGCACAGCCT
The DNA here is from genome assembly GCA_013285595.1 of Bacteroidota bacterium. Classification (GTDB taxonomy): domain Bacteria; phylum Bacteroidota; class Bacteroidia; order Chitinophagales; family Chitinophagaceae; genus Nemorincola. The sequence continues at coordinate 10,608 of JABDHF010000022.1, read as the reverse complement.
TTCGCGAATTATATAAAGGCAGGCGGAGGTAACTTATCGACCGTGTTTCTTGATGCTGGTATAGGTGGTATACATGGCGATAACTATGAGACTGCGATACACCTGCACCACTTGTCGCAGGCGGGTAATATAAAGTACCAGCAGTCGTCGCTGAGTGGTATAGAGGCTGATGGTACGTGGCATAGCGATTTCAGCGACTGGCATGCTTCTATTGCCGGCGAGCGCAACCAATATTACTACTATGGTTATAATCACGGTGTTTACAATTATGATGATGCAGATTCTGTAAAGCAGACCTATACTACCGTGAGGCTTTGCGTAGATACAAAGAGCAGGGATAGCACTACAGCTTTCAGCTATCACCCGGCAATTATGGCATCGCTATACGATGCGCGTTTTGGCTCAAAGGAAACAAACTTTGGGTTTAATGCCCCTGTTGCTTATAAAATAGATGATAACCTGGATGCGCAGGTAGCGGTTAATGCCGACGTGGCGCATTTGTCTACCAACCTCACATCTAGCAATAACGCGATCGGGGAACTGATCCCAGGGCTTAGGGTGCATACCAATAATTTTTCGGGGCATGCTTTGGTTGGGTTGGCGCTAGGTAAGGGTGGCAGCGGATCTTTGCTGCCCGACCTGCTTGTGGCGTTTACTATACCCAAAACAAAGTTTACGATAAGTGCAGGCTGGCAGGCATCGCTACGCCAGAATACCTATGAGCAGCTAACTACCGAAAATCCTTACCTGGCAAGTAATTACAACGTGATGCAGACAAGGCGCGATGAGGTGTTTGGCAATATACAGGGCACTATAGGCAATCATTTGTCTTTTTCGGGCAGGGTAAGCAACTGGAAATATAACGAACTGCCTACATTTGTAGCGGATACACTGGGAGATCATAAAGATTTTAATGTAATTTATGATAATGTGAATGCCCTTTCGGTGCAGCTGGCCGCGCGGTACCAGATGGCTAAAGTGTGGAGTGCTGGCGTATCGTACGACATTTATCATTTTTACAACGGCAGCCTGCCTTATGTGTATGGTGAGCCGGGTACAAAAATTAAGGGAGATTTTACAGTATTGTTACTCTCCAAATTGACGGTAACGGCGTACCTTGCGGTACTGAATGGGATATATGGCCGGGACGGATTTCGCCATGATATGAAGCTGGACCCGATGGTAGACCTGGGTGGAAGCGCTGAGTATGAGGTGATAAAACGGTTGTCGTTTTTTGTGCAGCTGGATAATTTGCTGAACGACAAATACCAGCGGTGGCCAGGGTATGAGGGCTACGGGCTGAATGTATATGGGGGATTGAGATTTAAATTTTAGAACACAATTACTAAAGGTATCATTACATCAATGGATATAGCAAAGTATATAGGGCTGTTTTTATTAAAGAACCATTTTTGTTACGTTCACGGGCTTGGCAATATAGAGCTTAAAAAACGTGCTGCTATCCATGATGGAACTGCACTGCAGGCACCGTCGTACGAAGTGGTGGTAACGCCGGGTGGTTCTATTGACGATAACCTGGCTAACTTTATTGCTACCAATGAACAGATAAGTATATCCAAGGCTGCAAATGAGCTGCGGGAGTTTAGCATACAAACCAGGAAAGATATTGCCGATGGTAAAGAGGTGGCCATACCGGGCATAGGCAAATTTACCGAAGAGAGTGGTAAGATAAAGTTCACCACAGACGCTAACTTTAAGTATACGCCTGCAGGTATACCCATAATAAAGAACAGCAAGCAACTGGAAGAGCAAAATGCGAGGCCGGTGCATAAACCATCGTACCCGCCACCACATAAGGCAGACTCTATAAACTGGAGCATGGTAATACTGGCTATAGTGCTGGTGATACTTATAGCGGGTGGGGCTTATGGAATATATTATTACACATCTCATAGCAACAGCGATACAACTACCACAACTACATTTGTAAAAGATACCGTGGTACCGGTAAAACAACCGGCCATAGATACTACACAGCCGCATACTGATACTGTGGCCATGGCAGGTACTCCGCCAGCAGCATCTGATACACTGCTGGTGAGGCCTTATAAATGGGTAATAGGGAACTACAAGAGTAAGGACAAGGCCGATAAGCGCATGAAGAACATCAACATGGCTGGTGTAGAAGTGGCGCAGAAAGATTCTTCGAATTTCTTTGTGCTGGTGACTATAAACAGCAGGATGAATGATACGCTGCATGTGAAGGACTCATTGAAGCGCTATTTTGGCTATGGTAATGTAGTGATATACAAATAGCCCTTTCCGATTTTATGTACTTATCGTCATATGCTTCTTCCGGGTTTAGAATTCAAGTTTGTTCATGCAGGGATTAGTATATAAATCGACCGGGAGCTGGTACTCTGTGCAGGATGCGGAGGGGAAATTCTGGAATGCGCGAATAAAAGGTAAGCTAAAGATAGACGAAGACATATCCTCTACCAACCCCGTGGCTGTTGGTGATACAGTGGTATTTGAAGTGGAAGATGATAAGGTGAAAACCGGCATCATTTCGGACGTTACTGACCGGCACAATTACATTGTGCGCGTATCTCCTCATAACAAGAACCAGAAACACATTATTGCCGCCAATATAAACCTTGCACTGCTCGTGGTTTCTGTAGTAGACCCGAGAACTTCTACGGGGTTCATAGACCGTTTCCTGATCACTGCAGAGGCTTACCATATTCCGGCTGTTATTGCAGTAAATAAGACCGACCTGCTGAAGCCAAAGCACACGATAGTGCTCCACCAATGGCAGGAGATATATGGCAGGGCGGGGTACGATGTATATGCAGTGTCTGCAAAAGATGCCACTTCGTTGCCAGCTCTTGAGGCGCGGATAAAAGATAAGACCACGCTGTTCAGCGGCCATTCGGGTGTGGGTAAGAGTACGCTGATCAATGAGCTACTGCCAGGTATTAATGTGAAGACAAATGTGGTGAGTGGCTGGAGTGGTAAAGGGCAGCATACTACAACCTTTGCAGAGATGTTTGACCTGCCGGGCGGGGGCAGAATTATAGATACTCCCGGTGTGAAGGAATTCGGGCTGATAGATTTTGAGCGCGAAGAACTGTCGCAGTACTTCCCGGAGATGCGGGCCGTGATGAAGAATTGCAAATTCAATAACTGCCTGCATATAAACGAACCGGGCTGTGCGGTGAAGCAGGGTGTGATAGATAAGACGATCTCTGAAGACCGCTATGTTAGCTATGTGGCGATACTGGAGAGCATAGAGAAGAAATGGTAGCTTTTTGTGGAATTGGGAATTTGGATTGTTGTGTGGGTGTTTAGGATGCATTTTGAGGATTTAAAATAACCTGTATGATCATATACAATGTGACACTAAAAGTAGACACGGATATTAGTGATGCGTGGATGGAATGGATGAAGGCCACTCATATGCCAGCGCTGATGGGTACGGGCCTATTTATTGATTGCCGATTGTGCAGGCTGCTGGAGCAGGATGAAGCTGATGGGCTGACGTTCATTGCGCAATACTCCTGCGAAGAAATAGGGCATTATAACCGGTACATTGATGAATATGCCGAGGGGTTTCGTGCAGAGTCATTTAAGCTTTTTGGGAGCAAATTCATTGCATTCCGCACGCTGATGGAAATTGTGTGACAAATGCAGTGCTGTAAAGGGTTACAGGCGATTGACCCTACAGCAAATTTCTTGCCAATATTTCAAAAAGCAGCACCATGGCGGGTTACAGGACGGGGAGCTTTTTTTAGGGAGCGTAAAAATGTGAATTAAATGTGGAAACCGGCTTCAGGCAAGGGTTTTGGGGCGAAAAATAATTATAAAGAGTGTTTGGAAGTGTGCTAAAGGTGAGTATATTTGTTCTATCCTCAATAATATCATTTCACAAGAAAAACAAACTTTATGAACAAAGCAGAGTTAATTGACAAACTTGCAAAGGATGCAGGCATTACAAAAGTGCAGGCAAATGATGCGCTGGATTCCTTCACAAATTCAGTTGTTACCTCGCTGAAAAAAGGCGACCGAGTAACATTGGTTGGATTTGGCACATTCTCTGTATCTGAGCGTGCTGCGCGTAATGGCCGTAACCCACAAACAGGCGCGGTTATTAAAATTAAAGCCCGCAAAGTGCCTAAGTTTAAAGCAGGTAAGGAATTCTCTACGAAGATTTCTGGTAAAAAGTAGTCTTTTCGCAAAAGAAACAGGAAGCAGGGGGCGGAAAGTTCCCTGCTTTTTTTTATGTTTGCATCTTAAAACAAATAAAATATTATGGGCAGAGGTGATAAGCGTACCAAACGCGGAAAAATAACATTAGGAAGTTTTGGCAAAAAACGTTCTGCGCGGACGGGTAAAAGACGTATCGTAACGGCTGAGAAAAAGGCTTAAAACATATCCTGGAAAATGAAAGGCCGTACCTGATGATGGACGGTCTTTTTCTTTTACTGAAAACTAATTGGAAGCATATGCCTGTTTTTCATACTGAAGACATTTTCGGCAAAAAATTTCTTGTAACCGGCGGTGCAGGATTTATTGGGTCGCATATCGTGGAATACCTGCTTGCCAATGGCGCGGGTAGCGTGCGCGTGCTTGATAACCTGTCTACGGGTTCGGCAAAGAATGTGGCAATGTTTCATGACCATGGCAATTATGAATTTTTTGATGGTGATATACGGGATATGGATACCTGCGAGCGCGCATGCGAAAATATAGACCATGTAACCCACCAGGCTGCGCTTGGCTCTGTGCCGCGCTCAGTAAAAGACCCCGTGACCAGTAATGAAGTAAATGTGAGCGGCTTTGTAAACATGATCACTGCTGCTAAAAATGCCGGTGTGAAAACATTTGTGTACGCTTCTTCATCTTCGGTATATGGAGATGAGCCTAATCTTCCTAAAAAAGAAGAGCGGACGGGGAACCTGCTATCTCCTTACGCAGTGACTAAAAAAGCCAATGAACTATACGCAGCTGTGTTTGGCAATTTATATGGCATGAAGGTAGTGGGGCTGCGCTACTTCAATGTGTTTGGGCCAAGGCAAGACCCTGACGGGCCTTATGCTGCGGTGATCCCTTTGTTTGTAAGCGGTATCTTAAAGCAGACCCCTGTGTATATAAATGGAGATGGGGAGCAGACACGCGATTTTACCTATGTAGAGAATGCAGTGCAGGCAAATATCAGGGCGATGCTGGCCACTAATGGCGATGCCTTCGGGCAGGCATATAATGTGGCTGTGGGCGACAAATTCTCTGTTAATTTTTTATTCAATGCCATCCGCGAAATGCTGGCTATAGAGCATAGCCCTACCTACAGGGAGGCCCGCTCCGGAGACATACGGGATTCGCTGGCCGACATATCAAAAGCCCGCCAATTACTAGGCTATGAGCCTACGCAACATTTCCTGGATGGGCTAAAACTTACTGTAGATTATTTTAAGGGAATGTAATTACGATCTCAGTAATTAATTGCGTAGCATAATCGTTATGTTAATAGCATCTTTTTGTTATCTTTAAGTAACGCTAACAGCAGAAAACTATCCGTTGTAAGAAAAAGAATCTAAGAGCTAAAGCCATACTTATGCCCGGGGACCATGTACCGCTGAATGTGCTTATTGTAGATGATGAAATGGAGGCCTGTGCAAATCTGCAACATATACTGAATGAGTATGTGGATAAAGACATAAACATAGTAGGCATTGCCAATAACACAAGAGACGCTGAAGCAGCGATAGCAAAGGCGGCCCCAGCTGCAGTGTTCCTGGACATAGAGATGCCAAATGAAAATGCCTTTCACTTCCTGGAGCGGATAGCGCCTTTCAATTTCGAGGTGATATTTGTTACTGCTTATGATGAATATGCAGTGAAGGCATTTAAGCTGAATGCGGTGGACTATATTTTAAAGCCTATAAGCATTACTGAGCTAAACCAGGCGGTGCACAAACTGAAGGAAAAGATCAGGTATAAAAGTATACTGTCTGAAAACAGTGTTTCGTACGCGGAAATATCGAACCAGGTAAGCAACAAGATAAAAGGCCAAAAGATAACGCTCAAAGACAGCAATAGCATAGAGGTAGTAGAATTCAGGAATATTTATTTTGTAGAGGCACAGGGCAGCTATGTGCGCATCTTATTCTTGAAGGGCAGCGAAATCAAAGAGATCACCTTGAGTGGCTCGCTTACGGATTATGAAGAGCTGATGCCGGCCGACATTTTCTACAGGATCCATAAGTCTTACCTGATCAACTGTATTCATGTGAAGAAGATACTGAAGGATGAATATAGCCAGGTGGTGATACGGGATATTTATACGTTGCCTATAAGCAGGCGACGCTATGCGCCACTGCTGCAGTTTTTAAAGAGTAATGATTATTACCATGAGTAAGTCATTATTTATTTGCTTCATTTTGTGTGTTTTATTATTTTCCCGGAGCGCAGTATCGGGCCAGGAATTTCCTATGCTTCACTATACTATTGAGGAGGGATTGCCCAGCAATAATATCTACGATGTATACAGAGACGATAAGGGGTTTTTGTGGTTCGCATCGGACAAGGGAATAGCGAGGTATAATGGTATTCGGTTCGAAAAATTCACTACGTTTAACGGACTGCCGGATAACGAGATATTTTTTTCGCAGGAAGACAGTTATGGGCGGTTGTGGTTTGGTACTTATAACGGGGAGCTTTGCTATTATAAGGACGATACCTTTCACAGTGCAGCCAATACGCCGTTTCTTATGCTGCCGTTCAAAAATTCGTTTGTAACGTCGGTGCACCTGGAAAGAGACAGATCGGTAACTATCTGCTTTAAGGAAAACAGCATCTTCCTGAATATAAACAGGAACGAAATAAGCCTGCTGAACCTGGACAATAAGTACTTTATTAATAAGCCGTTTTTCTACCTGTATATATCCAAGCTGCTAAGAGGCGGCTATAAAGTTTTTTGCAGCGACAGCACCATCTATATAAACGATAACTGCGAGGTGACCGGGGTGGATAAAAACTACTATGGCAACCTGCACATATCTCCGCTGCAAAACAAACAATACTTCTACAACGACCAGTTTATCTTCTCCGGTGAAATGAATATAATAGGTGGGTTCAAGAAACACCCTATTAGTAACCGCTTACTGCACAGGGTATACTCTGATGGCAATAATGTATTTTGCTCTTACAATAATTGTCTTGATATTAACGATAGCGTGAGCATACTTAATGGCAACAATGTGGCTTGTGTGAACCAGGATAATGTGGGGAACTACTGGGCCTGCACGCTGAATAATGGTGTATTCAGCCTTGATCAATCTTTTCTTAGTACAAGATTATTGAAGAACATTTATGAATCGCACATACTGTACAGCTGTGTCAGGAATAACCATGTTTTTTTTACGACGGAGAATAATAATCTGTATTGCCTGGACGGGGGAGCTGCGAGATGCGTGTTTAATTACGGCAGATATAATGGCAATGAACGTGCCGAGGAACCAGGATACTATCTGGATGATAATTGTAAATACTACAGCTTTTTTAATAACGATAATATAGTGTTAGATAATGTGCTTGCCGGAAAGCAAAACATAAAGAGATATGCTAACCAAAGGCTTGTGAGCGGTATAAAGAATGTGCTGGCGGCTGGCAATAGTGTATATATACAAAACAGGGCCAGGATAATGACCGTGGACTATGACAAAATAAAAGAGGGTGAAGAGATAGGCGACAAGTTTACTAGTGTGGTGAATGACATGGCGCATGCCGAACGGATCTTTTGCATGGCTAAAGACAAGAACAATTCTATATGGTATTCTACCATCAATAACTTTTATAAAATAATTGACGGGCACGGTGTGCTGCAATCACAGTTTAAAAAGATACCGCTAAAATATTTTAACTTTTACGACGGGCACCTGATAGGCTACACCCATTCGAACCAGCTGCTGATATATGGAAACGTAGATAAGGATATATGGGTGGACTCTATACCACCTCAAAACTGTATCTGGGATAAATTTTACCAACTTGACACTAACCATATACTCATCAGCACTAACAACTTTTACAGGGTATTGACGATAAATGCAGAAAAGTCGGCAAAGAAGATATCTGTGGCTGTTATTGAGAATCCATACATTCCGCTGCAGGCGGAGTCTGTGTGTGCAGATGATGAAAATTGTTATTTTTTTAAGAATGGATCTGTAACGTCTATTCCTATCAACACATTATTATTGAAGCCAGCCCCGCCCAAAGTATTTTTTAGTTTTTTGAAGACCGAGAAAAGGATATACCCCATACAGGATGGGCTGGCGCTGCCGTTTAGGGAATCGAAGAATTTCAGTATATCTTTTTCTACGCTTTCGTTTAGCGGGAAGGAGATAACTTACCAGTATTCGGTATCTAAAAATAACCAGGACAACTGGCAGGATGTGAAGGGTGAGGAAATAAATTTTGTGAACCCTGAGTATGGTACTTATGTGATAAAGATCAGGGCCAAAACCATAGCGAGCGAATTTAGTACGCCTATTATGTATACCCTGCGTATCCTGCGGCCATTCTGGGCGTCGCTGTGGTTTATCATTTTAATTGTATGCTTGTCGGTTGCTATTATAGGTACTTTAATACGGTATAGGATAGTATATATCCTTCGCAAAAAAGAAAGAATACACGAGTCTGAAAAAAGGTTTATGAGATCGGAGTATACTGCGCTTAATGCATTGATGAACCCCCATTTTATTTTTAATACGCTTAACAATGTGCAGGGCCTGGTAAACCGGAATGATAAGCTGGCTGCCAATGAATACCTGAGGGTGTTTGCAGACCTGATACGGCAGAATATGCACAACATATCGAAAGAGCTGATACCGCTGCAAAAAGAGATAGACCTGGTGGGTAATTACCTGCTGCTGGAGAAATTGCGGTTTAAAGACTTGCTGAACTACTCTATAAACATAAGCCGGGACATAGACCTTTCTGAAATAATGATACCGCCACTGCTGGTGCAGCCACTGGTGGAAAACTCAATAAAGCATGGCATATTGCCACTGGGGTCTGTAGAGGGGTTTATTTATATAAATGTTTATGAGACAAAAGGTGTCTTACACATAGAAGTGAAGGATAATGGAATAGGGCTGAGCGCATCGCAGAACAAAACAGACTCACCACATGAGTCGTATGGGCTGGAAAATATTAAGAAGCGGATAAAGCAGCTGAGCGTTATTCAAAATAAAGAAATCACCTTTAGCATTGATGAGGTGAAAGATAATAATGGGAGCCAGCAATGGACGGTGGTAACCATTAATATACCCATTACCTAACGGCTGTAAAATAAGATCACGTTTTTGGGGGAAGGTAGCTAAAGATCAATACTTGGTACCGGAGTCGCGGTTGTTGTCCCTGGTATTGTTATCCCTGTTACTGTTGAAGTTACTATCCCTGTTATTATTGAAACTAGTACCGCCCGGGCGCGGTGTTCTTGGCTTGAATGGCCGTTTGCCGGCATTACCGCCACCGCCTTTGGTGTTATTTTGCTTGGCCTCTTTCACGGATATTATGTTTCCTTCGAAGAAAGTGGCATCGAGGTTATCAATGGCATCAAAAGCATGAAACCGGTCTGCCATTTCCACAAAGCCGAAACCGCGCGACATGCCGGTAGCATTGTCAATAATTATCTTCGCTGAAACGATCTCGCCAAATTCTGAAAATAACTGGCGCAGATTAGTGGTAACGGTTTCAGGATTCAGATTTCCTACAAAAAGATTCATAAAACTTTTAATAAAAAAATTTATAAAGATGCTTCTCCTGGGGATAGGTATGAAAAGCGATACAAGATACATATTTCTTTGGTTTGTGCAATCGTCTTTGTTTTTAGAATAGTGTGTTTAACAGATAGAAAACAATAGCCCTCTTCAACGGCCACAATAATCTCCAGGATGCTGATGTTATCGTTTTGCCCATTAGAAAGCAAGAGCGATTTGGGGTAATTTTAACATCCTGTAATTTTTTGCAAAAGCTATTTTTGTAAGGAATTGGTCGTATTTTTGGCCGCGAAATAGCGTTCCCGCCTATGTTTGGGCTGGTATGCTATTGCTTATATTTTTATTTTGTGTTATTGAACTGTATTAAATAAAAAACTCGTCCATGAAAAAAATCTATTTATCGTTAATTCTTTGTTGTTGTGCATTTGCTGGTTTTTCAGCTACGTGGTATTCCTCAAATACTTCAGATAGCGATGCTAACAATTTTATCAACTGGTGGTCTAACACAGACTCGACAGGAGTGCATCCCACTACTTTTGGAGATGCAGGGGATACCTTTATTGTTCAAACAGGAATGACATGCACGTCTTCATTGGCCATAGGTGGTACATTAATTATTGACAATGCCAGGTTTTATGGCCCGCGTGGGACATTAACGATAGGTGGAAATTTCTATTTAAAGAGTGGTGGCATTTTAGATGAAGCGGGTACTCTCTCTTTCCCCGATCTGACTGTTGCATTATCAGGTAATCTGTATGTTCTTGATTCCGCTTTTTTTGACAATGTGCCGGCATACACTATTATTACCTTTGCCAATACCTCTTCTTCCCTAATTAATCCGCAAACAGTAACCTGGACTAGTACA
>JABDHF010000021.1 GCA_013285595.1 Bacteroidota bacterium | reverse complement strand
AATAATGATCTGTGTTAAGCGGGTGGTAATATATCCCTGGCTAGCACTGTAGGTGTCGGTTCAGCGTTTACGTTCATACTTCCTTTTAAAAAGACTACAGAGGTCAGCACAACCGCACATGTTTATTCAGACGAGTATAATTTCGGGGAGCTGAGCCAGGTGAGCATCCTGGTGGCAGAAGATAACCCTATCAACATCAAATTTATCCAGAGCCTGTTTGAAGAATACAATATAGGTGCAACAATAGCGCAGAACGGTAAAATAGCCATAGAGCAAATAAAGAACAACAACTATGACCTCCTTTTAATGGACATAGAAATGCCTGAAATGAATGGCTACGATACTACAAAGTATATAAGAAACGACCTGCAAAATAACATACCCATAATTGCAATGACGGCTCATGCCATGGCTGGCGAGAAGGAAAAATGCCTTCGCCTGGGCATGAATGACTACATCTCAAAACCTATTAATGCAGAGCTTTTATTTAAGAAGATGATGCACCTGGCTGCGTCTAAAATAAAAGCTAAAGAAAATAATACCCAAAAACCTAAGCTCATTAACCTTGACTTCATTGTCAGGTCAATGAAAGGGAAAAAGGCAGTCATAAGAGAGCTTATCGATATTTTCCTACAGCAGGTGCCCGAAGAGCTGGCCAATTTAAATGATGCAGTAGTACAAACGAACTACCCTGCTATAAAAGCATACTCCCACAAAATGATCTCTTCTGTCTCCATGCTCGAAGTTCCCGGTACCGTACCGATCCTCGAAGAGATGGAAAACTTCGGGACCCTGGAAAGCAATATAGAAGATATAAGATCGCTCAACGCTACGCTGAACCGGCTATGCACACAGGTATTAGCCGAAGTGCAGGAAGAACGGCTGAACTATGTATAAAAAGCTTATCTGCTAACAATACTTATAGTCGAAGCAAATCTTGGTGATCTTTTGTTAATCATCGCCTCATTAAGCAGGGCTTTAGCATAAAGAAGTTGCCCTTCATAAGAAGATATTTTTAGGCTTCCATCACCAAGTCGTCGGCCTATTTCGGCTAGTCCCGGCGTCTCTGTATCTATATCATGCGTAGTGCTTGTTGCTTCCATCGCCATCGCGAGTTTAAACATGATCATCGCATGCAGCAGGTAGCATACCTGTCGCATCAGGAAAAACCGGGCACTTTCACTATCGCAGGGAGCATATCCAAAATATGCGGTCAAAAAGGCAACTTCCTGGGCTTCATTGCCCACAAAAGAATTCGCTACAATAGCAAGATCTACATATCGGTCATTCATAAATGCCGCATCCCAGTCAATGACCCATATCTTTTTCCCATCGAAAATGATATTTCCAGGATTCAGGTCATTGTGGCTAAAAACAAGATCCGTGTCTGAATAAGGATAATGGTTTCGTATCTCTGCGTAATAACTAGCCACCTCATCTATAACAATCTTCGGCAATATGCCTGATTCCCTGAACTCATTGGCTATCGCATCAATTTTATCAAAGAGCCGCTCCGTTTTAGCTATGATCGGCGTTGTATGTATCGCCTTAATAGTCCTTGCAAGTTCCATTAGCAATAGATGGGCCGAGGAATAGCCAGCCCTTAAACTGGTATGCTCAATAAATCCGGTGATCAATATCCCGTCTTCTATATTCGTGTACAAAACGGGTGGCGCGATACCTGCATTGGCGGCATTTTGTGTACATCTAAAAAGATGGGCAGCATCCGAATGTACGATCACCTTCATTGCATAGGCGTGTCCATTGTTCACCAGCTTATACACTAATGATGTAGAAAGCCCGCTTGTCATAAGGGTAAGCTCATCTATATCGGTCGTGTTAAAAACCTGCAATATTGCATTTTCAACAGCCTGCAATTTAGCAGCGGGAATTAATGATAGCGGGGAAGACAATTAGATTAGATTTTTAAACTTTACGCAATATCACCCCCCAGCTCAGCCACTATATCCACAAGATCTTTCGTCTTCTTGATCTTTGACGAAGAAATGATCTCTTCGGCAAGATCGCCAGCCGTTACCTGTGCTTCTTCAAATAGTTTCTTCCCGGCCTTTGTAAGGCGTGCATAGCTCACGCGTGCATCCCGCTGGCTCAGTTCTCTTTCTATAAGCCCTATTTTCTCCAGCGGCACCAGCATGCGGGTCACGCCAGAAGATGTCAACCCTATTTTCTCCGCAAGATCTACTCTGCGCATTTTTCCATCATTGCTTTCACTAAGCAGGTACAGGATCATAAAGTCGCTGAAGCTGATGCCATGCACACTCAGCTTATCAAAACGCCTCGATAAAATGGCATTCACCTTGGCCAGATTCATAAGGAATTTCAGGGAGCGGTCTATTTTCGACATAAGATTACTGTTTGAGTAGTCAAGTATAATACAAAGGTATGTCGGGGATAAATAACATGCAATAGGCGCCACATTAAAATAGTATGAACTGATATTTTGTGGTATTTTTCGGTGGTTTTATATTTATTCAAATGAACTCCTGGGGCAATTTCTTTGTAGCTATGGTCAGCGCCACCGCGGCGCTTATAGTCTTATATTCGTTCTCGTATCCATCAGCATCAACAAAATAGGCGCTTACAGATGCATGGGCGCTACTCGTAGAGGTACACCACTAATAATGTAACATGGAATTTACATCACCCCAATAACTTTGAAAGTTATGAAAAAAGCACTCCTTCTTTTTTGCATTGCCTGCTGCATCAGCGCTCTTGTTCTTGCACAGTCTGCTAAATATGTTATCCTCATCAGCATCGATGGCTCGCGGCCAGATTTCTATAAAGAAAACTCTTGGGGCACACCAAACCTGCATCAGCTGAAAAGCGCCGGTGTATATGCCGATGGTGCGCGCACTGTATTTCCATCCGTTACCTATCCGTCACACACCACCATCATCACAGGCGCCATGCCTGCAACCCACGGTGTATATTACAACGAGCGCTTCGACCCCAACGGGCCTGGCAGATGGTATTGGGAAGAGAGCCTCATAAAATGCCCCACCCTGTGGGATGCTGTGCATAAGGCTGGCCTCACATCGGCTGCTGTGCGCTGGCCGGTAACCGTGGGTGCACCCATAGATCACAACTTCCCGGAGATATGGCCGATGGAAAAAAATGGCGACCGGATGGCGCCAGTACGCGATAACACTACCCCTGCAGGTTTTTTCGAAGAGATAGAAAAGAATGCTACCGGCAAATTATCATCCGACGATTTTAACGATGACTACCTTACCGTAGACGAAAATACCGGTCGCATAGCAGCCTACGTTATCCGCACCTACAAGCCCAATCTTACCGCTGTGCACCTGGTATGCGTAGATCACTATGAACATGCAGAAGGCAGGGATGGCCCAATGGTGAAGAGAGCCGTATCCTCAGCCGACAGGGCCGTAGGGAAAATACTGGAGGCCGTGCAAAAGGCAGGTATAAAAGACAGTACCGCCATCATCATAACCGGCGATCATGGCTTTGTAGACATCCATACCACCATCTGTCCAAATGTATGGCTGGCAAAAGACGGTCTGCTCTCAAAAAAGGACAATAAGACAGAATGGCGGGCTATCTTCCATACCTCGGGTGCATCAGCGTTTCTGCATTTGAAAAATAAGAATGATAAAAAGACATTGAAGGAAGTTAGAAAGGTACTTGCTAACCTGCCAGCTTCAAAAAGGAAGCTGTTCCGGATAGTAACCCCGGAAGAGTTGCAGGAGAGAGGTGCGGATCCTGATGCTGTGCTGGCACTATCGCCGATGCAGGGGATAAATATGAGCAGCGACGTAGAGGGCGATGATATAAGGGCGGCGCACGGCGGCACACATGGCTACTACCCTGATTTTAAAGAGATACAGACCGGCTTTATAGGATCGGGGGCTGGGTTTAACAAGGGCCAGATATTGCCTGTAATAGGGCTGGAAGATATAGCTCCCATTATCACCCAACTGCTGCACCTCGACTTTATAGCACCCGATGGCATACTATATCCCGGTATATTGAAAGGCCCCGCAAAAGCAGGCTACTAGGGCCTTTAGCCCAATTTAATGGCACTTGTATGACCGGTTGGCACAACTTCGCGGCTCAATTCCCGGAAAAATATTTTATATTTGCTATTATGGATAGTGCTATTATACAAAGGATTAATACCCTGCTTATTGACGAATTTGAGCTGGACGAGTCGCAGGTATCAACGGATGCCAATCTTAAGAATACACTGGACCTGGACAGCCTTGACTATATAGACCTGATAGCGCTTACAGAAGCTAACTTCGGTTGCAAGATCCCGCCGGAAGACTTCCTCAATATCATTACTTTCAACGACCTGTATACGTACATAGACACACACGCCAGGCAGCAGGCAACAGTATAACATTGAAGCTATTAGCGCCTCCCCGATCCCGGAGTGCTTATAGTACTACCTTTATCATAGAATGTGCATTAGGATATGAGGCCACTGACGCTGAAACCGCATTACGATGTAACCATTATTGGCGCTGGTGTGGGCGGCCTTACTACTGCTGCTTTGCTCAGTAAGGCAGGCATGTCTGTATGCGTGCTGGATATGGCCGATCATCCCGGCGGCTACCTTGCCGGTTTCCGGAGAAAGCACTTCAGGTTCGATACCGCCATTCACTGGCTCAACCAATGCGCACCAGGCGGCATGGCCTGCAAGATATTCGACATCTTAGGCTCAGACCACCCTACGGCTGTACCGCAAAAGCGGATAAGGCGCTATAAGGGCGATACCTTTGACTACCTGCTTACCAATAACCCCGATGAGTTTAAAGACCAGCTGATAAAGGAATTCCCTGACGACCGGGAGGGCATTATCCGTTTCTTCAAGACCGCTAAAAGGCTTGGTAAGTCATTTGATGACTTTAGCGATTTCTTCCGTACTGAAGAAACGATGAACGCCTTTGAGCGGATGGCTAATAAAAGGCACCTGCTAAAATTTGCCATGCCGTTTATACCGCTGCTGCGGTATGATGGTGAAGAGGGGATAAAAAAGGGCCTGGCCAAGTTCTTCAAGAATGAGAAGATACACAAGATCTTCTGCTCAGATACCAGCCTGCTATCGTGCCTGGTGCCTATAGGCTGGGCATACTATGGCGACTTCCAGAGCCCGCCAAAGGGTGGGGCCCAGGTGATACCGGAGTGGATGGACTACATGGTACACTACTACGGCAACGATACTTTTTATAAGTGCAAGGTAAAGCAGATACTGGTAGACGGTAATACCGCAAAGGGTGTGAAGTTTGAGCACCGTGGCGAAGAATACGAGGTACACAGCAAGTATGTGGTACCCGCCTGCGACGTAGAGACCGTGTATGAAAAGATGCTGCCGGCCAGCGCCATACCTGCTAAGTTTAAAGCCAAGCTGCGGAATGCTGAGGTCTATAGCTCTTCCTTTACCTTGTCTATAGCGCTGGACTGCCCTACGGAAGACCTGGGCTTTAACGAGGAGGCCATAAACCTGTGTAATGAGCTTGTGCCAAGGAGCGAACACCAGAGCGGCGATCCTGAGAAGACAGAGCTATCTATACTGCCACCATCGCTGAGGGATAAATCTCTGGCGCCTGCTGGGCAGGGTACACTGGTGATATATATGCCGGCGTATATGCACTACAAGGATAACTGGCTGACGGAAAAGGACGAGCACGGCAACTATGTGCGCAACGAGGCATACCACAAGCTTAAGAACGAGGTAGCAGAGATACTGATAGCACGGGTAGAGCGGCTGGTAGCCCCGGGCCTGCGCAGCCACATACTCTTCTACGATGTGGCTACGCCCATTACCCACCACAGGTACACCGGCAATAAGGATGGCACCATGATGGGTGCAAAACCCGGCAGGGCCAACATGCAAAACAAGATAGCCCACTACCGCACACCGGTAAAGAATCTGATACTCAGCGGCCACTGGGCCGAGCTGGGTGGCGGTGTGCCTATAGCCGTAAGGGCCGGCGCCAATGCAGCCCTGCTGATAATGCAGCAGGAGAATAAGAAGGCCTTTAAGCTGCTGGCCAACTATATGGATGGCAAAATACCGGCCGCCGATGTTATCAATGCTCCCTGCTTCAAGCCTTACGATAACTCGTGGGTGCAACCCCTGACCCCAGCGCAGAAGCTGGCGCTGCGCGAGGTGAAGGCTGTCTGAGTTGGGATTTAGAGAATTTTAAATTTTCTGTGGCCGCTAAAAATATGCTATCGTTCGTGTATAAACGAGCATGTTGTATTGTATCTTCTTTACCACGTTGCCCTGCTTGTCATACTCTTTGATCGCCTTGTTTCTATCCACCCAAGGGGTGATCGTAGTTGGTTTGCCGGTTGTTATAGAGTTATCGCTTTCCCGGTATAGCTGCATCATCGTATCATTATCTGCTATATCATCCTCGCCGCTGTAGGTATAGTGATGCTTCATTCCAATACTGGTGCCACGTTGTTGGTCGTTCATGAAAGAGCTTGGCTTTTTTCGCTCCGTATATTCCATCCGTTCTGCAACCCTGCCTCGGCTATCATATTTGAACAAGGTCTTTTTGGTATATCCCCTGCCATCAAAATAAAACAATACATAGTTTTCCTGTCCGCAAGCCCTAACATTCAGGTCATATTCCTCTGTTTTATTGCCCTTTAAATCATATTTATAAGCCATTATTTCATCTGTGGTTATATAGGCATCTACTGATGATTGATCAACGCGTTCTGTCACGTGGCCCACGTTGTCGTATGTGTACGTAGTGTAGCTGCCTAGTGAGTCTTTGAATGAAGTACTCACTTCTTGTTCTTCTTTCGGGTAGCTGGCATGGAACGGATAATTAACCCTGCAATTTTTAGTTTCCCACCCATGTACTTCATAAGCATAAGTGCACTTCATGTAGAGCGAGTCAAGGTCGGTATAGTAGCGCTGTTCAAGCACATGCCCTTTGCCGTCAAATTGTATCACCTCATGCGAGGTCTCTTTATCATGCTCATTGTAAAACCTGATAAGTTCTGTGCCTTTCGCTACATCGCAGGTGTAAATGCATTTTGTAGTGTCAGGTTTCACATAACCAGTTACACCGCTGCTTTTCGTAGACACACTGTATTGGGTCATACTTTTTACATTTCCCTTTAGCGAGTCGCCATAGCTATCTATCCTTATCTGTGCATAAGCACCCATTGGAAATAAGAAAAATGCAGCTAACAGTTTCATATCAGTATGGATAATACAAAGCTATAATTTTTATAGTTACGTCGCCATACCCCAAACTTGCGGTAATCTGATCCTTGGTTCATTACAGTTTCTGAAAATTCTTTAATTCAGTAAATTCCGGTTCAGACAAGTTTCCCCTCCAATTTCCCCTCCCGACCTTTGCTTCAATAAATAATTTAAAAAAAATACTATCTATCCTTTAATCCTGAAAATCTTAGTCCTATGGCAATTTACACCCCAAAACTCGGCGACAAAATATGCGAGGCAACCGCCACCTCCAGCATCGGGCTGCGCCACATCTGCAAGCAGCTGGGCCTACCTTATTCCACCGTCACCAGTTGGGTCTACAAGCGCGGTCATGATCTCTGCAAAAATATACCGATGCCAAAATAATGCAGTTGCACCACCTTGCAGAGGAGATCATCGAAATAGCTGACGATAGCACCAACGACTACATGACTATAGTAAAGAATGGCAAGTCCCGCCAGGTACAAAACAAAGAAGCCATCAGCCGTAGCCGGCTCCGCATACAGGCTCGCATGAACCTCATCTCTAAACTATCACCCATACTCCGCGACAGCAAAACTGGCCAGCCAGAAGGGGACGACTTAATCATCAGACGGTTGCCCTATGCCAACGAAACCCCGGAAGAATATGCTGCAAGCCAAAAACTCCGGGATGAGCAGATAGATGGAGCAATTGCAAGAACAGGCCAGCTATTGAGAGCAAAAAAAGCAGCTGAAAAGAAGGAAGCCGCAAAGAAAAAAGCAGAAGCTGCAAGATCAGGAAAAAAGGCCTCCTCCTCCCCAAAAAACGACCCCAAACCCGCTCTGGATAAGCCTCGCTTTAGCACATCAGAATACTACGACCACCCTGAAGATCACATAATATACAGGTGATATCAGCATTTTTGCAATAGGTGGATACTAAACACACACCAAACGCAAACAACAACTGGTTTACTTGCAATTTTTAGTAGATTTGTAGGGTGACTGATGCACAATTATACCAGGAATTATCCTCACTTCCCGACGCTCAAAAAAAGGAAGTGGCGGACTTTATTGCCCTTTTGAAGCAAAAAAACGCGCCTAAGCCTACTAAACGGATATTAAGATTAGCAAAAGGCAAGATTATTATCAAAGATACCTTCAACGATCCGATTCCATCCTAAATCGACTTAAGTTAACGCCTACTTTCGCTCAGAAAGTCCGAAGGACTTTAATATGAATAGCCCCCAGTGAAACTGGGGGTAAAAATGAGCAGCCAAACACCAACCCCGAAGCGGGTTGAACGCCGCACAGGCTCTACGCAAAAAAAACGGTCCATGTACCGAAGCACGTGGACCGCGTAGTCTTTATAAAATGTTTTAAAGTATTAGTTATTCGGGGTAGCGGTTACGTATGGTGCGCTGATAACGCCGTTTACGAAGTGCACGCCTGCTAATGATTCTATTGTGTTGATGTCTACCTTATGGTTTGCCAGGTTGTCTTTAGCGTTGTATGGCTCTATGTTGTGAAACTGGTAGCACAGGTATTCATCGGTGCTAGGTATGTAGATGACTTTCCAGCACCATTCTGGTACTATAATGTTGTTTTCGCGGCCTATTACCCAGTTGCGGCCTACGGTGCCGGAGAATACTTTTACCTTCTTAAATTTCTTTGCTTTAACTACTTCTTTTTCGTGCAGCTTTTCCCACATTTCCTTGTACAGGTCTTTTGGCATCGGCATTACGTTAGTGAAGTAAAAGCTCTCCATAAAGGCGTCTTTATCGCAAGTGTTCTCTTCAGGCGCCATCATCTGGGCGTTGTCGAAAAGAGAGTTGTTATAGTCGGCAGTAAGGTTGGTTGCATCGGGCAATTGTGGGTCTGAGGCCAGCTTCATACCGCCTTCTCCTTTTACTCTTGAACAGTTGAAGAGATCGGGAGTTAACGAATACACTACGAGTACCGGAATATGCTGTGCTTTTGAAAAATAAGAAGTATAATTCTGATTTCTTATCTTCACGATATCCTGTCCGTACGAATTAAAACTACCAGCAATGAGCAACATTGCCAGCAATTTTGCAGAGCTTTTTAAAATTCCTTTTTGCATATGAACCTTTTATTCAAGTTAACAATTTAAGAAAAACAGATTGTTCAGCGATAAAAATATGACTTTCACTGAATTTTTTATAATTAAATCGTGAATTTCGCAACTTTAATTAAAATTTAAGCCTTTTATTTCCTCAATAGGGGCTGTTTAGCAGTAACTTAGCTAAGAATTTTGTCACTTAAGAAAATATTGATTTGAGATGCGGGGAGAAAGGTTGTTTAACCTGGTTTTTGTAGGGTTGGTTTTAGTGCTTTCTTTATCGGGTATTTTTTACCTGAGCTATAAGATACTACATTAAATAATTACATATCTTAATTATTTTATACTTTAGGCCCTTGTTGTGTATTTTATCAGCTCTGCTTCCATGAGGCTGTAGATCTTTTGCTTTAATGCAGGAAGGTCGCTTATGGTGAGCCCGGTGGTGTCAACGGGATGCATATATACCACCCGGTTCCTCCCCGGCCAGAACTTCCACCAGGCGCTATAGTGCCACCTATGCACGGTATCGGGGAATATCATAGGCAGTATAGGTGCATGCGTGTTTAGAGCCAGGCGGAAGGCGCCATCGTAAAAGTCTTTTAGTGGTTCCGGGGTTTCATTGAAGGTGCCTTCGGGGAATATGACTATGCTGCCCTCGTTGCGCAATATCTTCCATAACAGGCGCATGCTGCGGGCGCGGCTATGCAGGCTGCTGCGGTCTACCATTATGGTTACCTGCTTGTATATAAAGCCTACCACGGGGATCTTTGATGTTTCCTTTTTGCCCAGCGGACGGAAGTAGCCGGGTATGGCGGGGAATAGCACTAAGGGATCGAGGTAGGAGATGTGATTGGCTACTACGATATACCTGCCGGGTGCAGGCGGTGGCCCCAGCTTTTTGAGCGGCATGCCTATGGCCCATAGCCAGCCCTTTGTCCATACTTTGATGATGGTGTAGATAGCCTTGCGCGCGGCGGTGTTATTGCCAAGGCTGATAAGCACAAAAAACGGGAACGCAGTAAGGATGCTTACCAGGAAAGTAATAAAGACGTATGCGGTATAAAAGGGCTGTAGTATTTTCCTGAACATGAGTATTAGGGAAGAGTTTCACGCAGAGAGGCGTAATTCCCGTGTTTCGTTTTTAAGTCCGCCAATGTGTTTAAGATATAAACGTGCATTTCCATTTTAGCGAATTGGTTAGTTCCTACGGGACAGGAATATGTTTGGTATTGTGGCGCTACAAAGCGGTGGCCCCTACGAGGCATAGTGCATGTGGCAGCTATATTTTTAGGGCCATAGGTATATGAGGACATACTAGGACGACAAAACAGGGATATTCGGGCGGCCGACAACCTGCTTGCCCGACCAGGGAATAGTAGCTACAAATATTACCAGCGCTACAAAGGAACACCAGAACAGCCTTTTGAATTTGCGGTCGTCGTCCATATTCTTTTTTGTGGCGCTATAGCCAATATGTACCAGTACGATAGCCACCATCATACCGAAGCCGTGCTCTACCGACCAGAAACGATTGTAGGGGCTGGCCATGGCGGCGCCACTTACCAGCACGCTGGCCCAGCCCTTTAAAAAGTATAAGAATAACCCCAGCAAAATCTGCAGGTCGCAAAAAATAAGTAAGACCAGCGCACCTTGTTTGTTACTCTTTACAAACTTCTTTTTGCCCATCATGCCTACCAGGCTTTGAACAACAACAACAACCGCAAATAGCAAAATGAAGTACCGGATAATGCTATGAAAATATAAGAGGTAAGGCTGCATAAGGGGGGATTTAATTTTAAAGGTAAGGGAGAATTTTTGAAAAATGGGAGCGGGACCTCTCCCCGGCCCTCTCCGGAAAAGGAGAGGGAGATGTTGCGTGGCGCGAGATGGCTATCGCCAGTTCATGCGGTCGCGGAGGCGGGTGATGTGGGCGGTGTGGTGTTTGCTGTGCCAGGCATACATGGCTACCATGTCCCAGATGGGGACGTTGCGGTTATGCTCGGGGTGAAAGTAAGTGCGCTCCCACTGCTCCGGTTCCAGGCGTTGCAGCAGGGCCACCATACGGCGGTGCATGGCGTGCAGCATGGTGACGGATATATTTACCGGTACTACCTGAGTATCTATCATCTCTGCCCATGCGGCTTCGTCGTAGGGCTTTACGGTGGGATTGTCTTCGGTGAGCGCGAGCTTCAGGCGCACATAGGCGTTCATGTGGCTGTCGGCTACGTGGTGTATCACCTGTTGAATCGTCCAGCCGCCATCGCGGTACGGGGTGTGTAGCTGGGCTTCGTCCAGGTTTTCTATACAGGCATCCATCCACGATGGTAGCACTTGCAGCACAGCTATCCAGTCCTTTCTTAGCTCAGGCGTATGGGTTTCCGGCCTTTGATATTTGCCGATGGGGTATTTTAATTCTTCGAGTGTGGTTTCCATAATTTAAATGGCCTCTCCCCGTCCCCCTCCAAAGGAGAGGGTGATGGTACGTAAATGAGAGATCGTTGTTTTGATAAAATTAGTCAAAAATGGTTATTCAATAATTGTTTAGAAAACAAGAAAGCTACCGGTGAGGGTAGCTTTCAGAGGTCTTTATTTTTTAGTTTTGGCAGGGGCTGCTTTCTTTGGGGCATTGCCGCTTTTTTCTGCATCTTCAATTTGTTTCAGCACGGTGTCGTCAGGGTCTATCTCGCGCAGCTTGTCTTCATACTCTTTCAGTTTCTCTTTGTCTTTTTTGTTGAAGGCTACTGCGAGCAGGTATTCATAAGCTGTCTTCTGGTCAGACTTCTTAGCGCCACCTGCTTTATAATAATCTGGCCCTACTACGCCCAGCCATTTTATAAAGGCATCGTTTGCTGTACCGTTGGTGGCATCAGAGTCTATTGCTGCCTGAGATTTTGCTACCCAGTAGCTGGCAGATGGCTGATCGGGGTACTTGGTCTCGAATTCTTTAAATGAGCTTAATGCTGCATCATAAGTCCTGCAATAATAGTAGGTGTAGCCACGGTAGAAGTAATCGAGCGGTTGTGTGTTAGGGTTAGCTTTAACCATATTGTTATACCACTCTGCAGATTTGCACCATTCTTTTTTAAGCCTGAAACCCTCTGCTACCTGGCGATAGATGTCTGTTTTGTTCTGTGCGGTATCACCTGCTATTCCCTTGTTGTAGTAATAGCCGGCAGAGTCGAGCTGGTCTAATTTCAGGAACAGCTTACCCATTTGTATGTAGTCTCCTGGTTTGATCTTAGATGGGTTCTGCATCTGGAAATAAGTACGCAGGTCTTTAAGCGCTTTTACAGAGTCGCCGCAACTTGCCTCGGAATATCCTTCGATACCGGTGAGCTCTATTATTTGGTCTTTTGTCAATTGGCTACCGCTATTATTAAGCATGTCGCCGGCATATTTTGCGGCGTCACAAAAGCTCTGGGCTTCGTACTGAATGCCGGCATAGTAAATCTTATCGGTAAGCGTATTGTCAGATAGCTGCATGTACGTTTTCATATTTTCCAGGGACTTTGGAAAATTGCCCGAACGGGCATAAGCATCAGCAAGGGACTTGTAGGGGAGGGGATTTGTATTGTCTGCGTCTTTTGCTTTTGCATAGTTATCGAGTGCGCTCTGGTAGTTATGCGCTTCGTACCACAGGTCGCCAATGCGGGTAAAGCCGAGCGAGTTTTTAGCGTCTTTCTCGGTTACATGCTCATAGTTGTTCATAGCATCGCCACCACCGCCGGCTACTTTGCGGTAGGCATCGCCTATACCTATGTGCACGTCGGCATCATCTGTTTTAGTAAGCACATCAGTGTACCATACTATTGCCTGGTGATAGTCGCCACCTTCGCTGTAAGCGATGGCATCTGCGGCAAACTTTTCAGGCACCCATTCTTTCTTTTTGGTTTTTGCAGCGAGGTCTTTAGCTATCTGCGTGCCCTTTGCTACATCTTTATTAGCAAAGGCCACCCTTGCAGTGCCCGATATGTTTGCCGGGTCTTCCGGAAATTTTGTGAATGTGGCATTGGCCTTGGCTGCATCACCTGTTTCCAGATATGCGAGGCCCAGGTAATAGTTGGCCTGTACATTGCCTGCTGCCAGTGGCTCCAGTATGCGTTCGGCGCTTTGGTATTTTTTGTAGTTATACATTTTAATACCGTCGGCCACAGTTTGCTGTGCGGTTGCGCTGATGGTGAGCACCAGGGCAGCGATCATTGTTATTCCCTTTTTCATATTGTACGACATAGTACGTGGTAAAATTATTGTTACAAAGTTTAGTTATTCACTTTAGCCTCGCGGATCACCAGGCTCGATTGCAGCGGAAATAGGTGCGCATGCAAAAAGATCAGCTGTCCGTGCTGGCTTACCAAAAAGTTAGCAAAACCAGTGCCAAGGCCATGGTAACTTTCGCTATTGATATAGTACAGGTTGCGGCTAAGCGGGTACGACTTCAGCGCTACATAAGCCTGGTAGGGCTTATAAAACTGCCTGTCAGTATCGTTTTGCATAGCTACAACTTTAACGTTATTAATAAATGTGCCTGCGGCAGAAGTATCTTCATTTGCATACACATAACTCATGCCCACAAAGCCAATTGCCTCCGGGTTTTTAGATACATAATCTATAACGTCGTTGTTGCCTTTGGCAGCATATACATTGCTGCCAAACTTAGCGCCCTTCAGCAAGGTATCTGTTACGTAGCGCAGCATACCCGAAGCCTGGTTGTCGAATACAACGGTGTACTTCTTTTTGTAGATGCCCGTGAGTATTCCTTTCAGCGCATTCATATCCATGATGGAGTCGGTAGACTCTTTATTGACGATGACCGCTATGCCATCCCTGGCAACAGACATAGATGATGGCCAGATCTTCTTCTGATCGCAAAGATCTTTTTCTGCTTTGGTCAACTGGCGCGTTACTAATATGATACGTGCCTTGTTATCGAAGTAGTCTTTAAAACACTCTGCTTCAGGCTTGTAATGGATATTGATCTTTGCGTCGGGGTAGCTGCTATCAAAGACTTTCAGCACTTCGTCGATGATGGGCTGGTACGATTCATCGACAGAGATGTCTATCACTCCTTTGCTTAGTGTGTCTTCATGTTTTGGTGTATCATCACCGCAAGATGAAAGTATGAAACTGAATAATATTAAGAAAAGAATGTTTTTTAGTAACTGCATTGAGGCGCAATTTTACTCATTAATTCAAAAAATAAAGGAGAATTATATCTGTTGTAACAATAATTTAACAGGCGTAGGTTTACAATCGTAAATATTATAGCTCGTTTTAATCGTGTTTTTTCCTGCCCGGCAGTACTACTTTCAATCCTCTATATAGTCGGAAAAGCCCGCCTACTACCATCATTCCACCCAATGCATAAGCTATTACCGGCGGGATAGCCATGGTACCAAATGTTTTTGCATAAACGATGAGGCAGCCTATTACGGTGTAAAATATACCCATGCCAATATCCATGCTGGTACGGAAATAGCTTTGTGACCGCCTTCTTTCCTGGTTTGTGTCGTAAGTCATTTGTGTGCAAATTTATAATAAATCACTTTGGTAAATTGTTATTGATAAAGATGCAGTATTGTACAAATTCCATAAGCCCTGGTATAAAACGTATGATCATAGGTTTACGCATCTTAAAAGATACAAAATATTGTTAATCCTTTTAGGTAGTGATGGTAGCAGTTGTGGAAATTCTACCTTTCTATCTCTTCTTCTAAAAACACACAACGTATGAAGCGATTACACCTTTTCTTCCTGGCATCTTTATTTGCAAACAGCCTTGACGCCCAGGTGCAACAGAAACTGAATATAGACGAGGCAACCGTGTTCCTGAGCGGGGCAGAGCTGACGAGCCGTGCCAAAGTGAACCTGCAAAAAGGCGAGAACGAAGTGCTGTTCTCAAATGTGGCAGGGGATGTAAATGCGCAAAGTATTTCTGTAAGCGTGGGCAATGGCGTGGTAGTAGAGGCAGCTACCTTTCAAAATAACTACCTGGCTACGGAGGTAGTATCTCCTAAGTTTAAAGAATTAAAAGACAGTGCAGAGCTGCTGACAGAAACACGCCAGCAGATAAGTAATAGGATAACCGTGCTGAATGAACAAATAGCGATACTGCAGGAAAACAGGAAGGTGAGTGGCAATGCCAATGGCCTGTCGACAGCGGAGCTGATGAAAATGCTGGACCTGATCAACAGCAAAATGGAGGGTATACTAAACCAGAAAAGCAAGCAGGAAACTTTGCAAAAAAAGATGGATGAGCGCATAGTAAAACTGACCAAGCAACTAGAAGAAGAACAGAGGAGGGGCTACCAGCCGGGTGGCCAGATATTGGTGAAGTTTTATGCACAGGAAGCCACTGCCAGCGAAGTAGTGATAGACTACGTAGTGCCCACTGCAGGATGGACACCCACATACGATATACGCGTAGCTGACGTGCATAGCCCGGCAAAACTCTATTATAAGGCCAACATATACCAGAATACAGGTGTGAAGTGGAATAATGTGCGCCTTACGTTATCTACCGGCAACCCTAATGAGGGTGGGCAGTCGCCGGTTATCAATCCGTGGTACCTGGCATTTTATGTGCCTGCCAATGCGCCTGGCCCTGTTGTAATGGCTTACAGAAAGCCATTGGTCAGCCAGTCTGCTGAAGATATGCAGCCTTTTAGAGGTGGTACTTTTCAAAAGAGTGCGGAGTCATCTATTAATCAATATGTATCTGTAGACAATGCGGGTATCAATACATCGTTCGACATAGAGTTGCCTTATAGCATACCCAGCGATGGGCAACAACACCTTGTAGCCATAAAAGAATATGCCCTGCCTGCTACCTACGCTTACTATGCGGTGCCAAAGCTGGATAAAGACGCTTTTCTGCAGGCGCACATCACAAACTGGGAAGACCTGAACCTGTTGCCGGGACAAAGCAATATTTTTTATGAGGGAACCTATGTAGGGCAGGGATATATAGACGTACGCAATGTAAAGGACACAATGGATATATCGCTGGGCAGGGATAAGAAGATAATAGTGAAGCGCGAACGAGATACCAAGCTGCGGAGTGTGAAGACGATAGGCACTAATGTGCGGGAAACATTTGCCTATACCATTACTGTGCGCAATACCCGCAAGGAGAATATAAACCTGCTGCTTGAAGACCAGCAACCGGTGAGTAATGATAAGGATATACAGATAGAGGATAAGGACACCGGCGGCGCTGACTATAATGAGACAACCGGCGCCATGAAGTGGACACTGAACGTAAACGCCAATGAGGCTAAAAAGGTGGGCTTTGGGTATACTATAAAGTATCCGAAAGGGAGAACGGTGGGAGGCTTGAAGTAAGGCATTGATCAGCCGCATAGGCATAATGGGCGCATACAAAGGGGCGGATAGCCTGTTGTATGCGCGCTGGCGTACCGGTTAAAACATAGAATCATACCTAGCGTGAATGGGGCGCACCCGCTAAGGGGTGCGTATGGTAATAAAGGCATTATTTTCTACAAAGCGGTTACTCCTAACGGAGTAATGACATGTGACGGCAATGTGATGGATTAACTTAATGCCAACTTTCAAACGCCGAACAAAGTAACCGATCTACTTATTTCAACAGAATTCCTATCAAAATACGATTGATTTGACAAATTTGAAGGGGGAATGACCTATTCTTTATTTATCCGAAGATCCTGGATGATGTAGTTGCCGTCTTTCATCTTCATAAGGACGTAAACGTTGAATTTGGCATTCTGGGAATCGAAGGTGCCAATCATGAATTTGGAATTATTATCGGGTGAGCCGTTCTCCATGGTATTGAAATCGCGCGGGGTGTTCTTTTCGAAGAAATCGTGCAATACCACTTCGGCCTGGTTACGACTGTATATAGCCTGGTTATTATTAAGCGTAATTGGTACGAAGTTGTCAAAATACTTCACCATGTCTAATACGCGATCATTCTTAATAGCGTTAACCATATCTTCCAATGGTGAACGGCTATTCTGAGCCTGACCCGTAAAAAACAATAGTGTACAACTAATCGATAGCAATAATTTTTTTAAAGTATTATTCATAACATACTCACAAGCCCTCTTTTGTATTAGTTTATACTACCGCAAAAACTAAGCCAAAATTTACTTTTTGATTAAAAAATGCTTGAAAACACCCTTTTATTAATATATACCGCAGTATTTAATAAAACATTCACACACTCTATACAATATTAGTGAAAAACCTTGATATACCGGCCAAATATTTTTTTGAATATGCCCTGGCTTTTTACGCCAATAATTCGCAGGGTTTCATGCCGGTGACACGCTTAAATGCCGTACTAAAGTGAGATATGCTGCTGTAGCCCAAGGTGTTGGCAACTTCTGTAACCGAGCGGCCCTGCTCTTGCAGCAGTTCCTTAGCCTTGGTGATGCGGAGCTCCTGCTGGTACTCGTGGATCGTTTTCCCTACAAGCGCTTTAAACCCTTTTTTGAGGTAGCACTCGTTCATGGCCACCATACGGGCAAGATCGCGGATGGTTAGCAACTGATCTATGCTGCCGTCGAGTATTTGCCGGGCGTCCTTAATTTTTTCCCGTTCGCTTTCATAGGCAAGAAAGCGGCAGGCCGGTACCTGGCAGGCTGTGAATGGCACCGTAATACACTCCAGCGCGCGGCGAAGTATATGTGTGGCAGCCTCGCTATGCTGCAGCGACCTGATAAATGCAGGTAGCGAAGCGCCCTGCTGCAACTGGGTAAGTAAAGTGCGTATTTGCGAACAAACGGAAAACTGCTGCTCGGTAGTCTGGTCGAAACGGAATGGCTGATTAGCCATAAGCGCTTCAGGTGGGTATTGATCGAAAAATGAAGGCTGAAATTGCAGAGCGACTATGGTGGCATCCGTTGCCGGGCCGTTTTCGTATTGCAGAAAACATAGCTGCATAGAAAACTTGTTATCGTCGATAGGGTAGAGGTATAACATGCCAGCGTCTTCAGGACGATTATCATCGGGCAGGCTAACTTCCAGCCACTCTGCCTGTATATAGTTATTGATGAGCTGCTGCTTTCTGTTCACAACACGGCCCTCGCTTCCTATAAAGCGCTCTACAGGCGATTGCCGCGACTTTTTAGCTTTTACAGTTTCGGTTGGCACAGGTGCAAAGGTAGTTAGTATTAAAAATATGGATTGTCATAGAACAATCAGCATTTAAATTCACTAATATGTTAGGGCTATATCATATACACTACCAGCCCGTCCCTTAGCTTTGGCTCGAACCACGTGCTTTTTGGTGGCATTACACTGCCGCTGTCTGCTATGGTAAATAGCTGCTGTATAGATACCGGGTACAGCGAAAATGCCACCGCGGCGTCTTTACTATCTACCCGCTTTTGCAATGCTTCCATACCGCGTATGCCGCCTACAAAATCTATGCGCTTATCTACACGGGGGTCTTTAATGTTCAATAGTTTATCCAGCACATTTTGCTGCAAAATAGTAACATCAAGCACGCCTATAGGGTCGTTTGCGAAGGTGCCTGGCTTTGCTACCAGCCTATACCATGACTTATCTAAGTACATGCCGAACTCATGCGGCTGTGCCGGCTTGAAGGCGGTATCACCCAACCTGTATATCTCGAATTCTTTGTCGAGTGCCTGTATGAATTCTTCCGGTATCATGTCGTTAAGATCCCTGGCTACACGGTTGTAATCCATGATCTTCAACTGGCTGGCAGGGAATATGCAGGTAACAAAATAGTTGAATGATTCTTCGCCGTCTACAGAGTAGCCGTTGTCGCGCATCTCTTTGCACACCTTGGCTGCTGAGGCGGCGCGGTGGTGGCCATCTGCTATGTAGGTGCAGGGCACATCTTGTGCAAAATTGTGCGTGATAGACGCAACTTTAGGGTAATCGTCTATGACCCAAAAGATATGACGTATACCATCTTGTGCGGTAAAGTCGTATTCGGGATCGTGAGTAGCCTTCCAGTTATCAATGATGGTTTGAACGCTATCGCAATCGTTGTATGCGAGGAATACGATACCTGTTTGCGCACCGGTGGTAATGATATGATTGATACGGTCGAGCTCCTTTTCGGGGCGGGTGAACTCATGTTTTTTTACTAAGCCATGGTTGTAATCGTCGATAGACGAGCCGCAGATGAGGCCGGTTTGTGAACGGCCATCCATTATCAGCTCGTAGATGTAGTAACATGGTTCGTTGTCCTGGAAGAGTATCTTTTCGGTGACCATGTTATCCAGGTTTTCCTTTGCTTTGTCATAAACCTGCTGGCTATGCACGTCTACATTTTCCTGCAGGTCTATTTCTGAGCGGGTAACATGGTAGAAGTTATACGGGTCTTTCCTGAACTCGCGCGCCTCTGCCACGCTTACTACGTCGTAAGGTAAAGTGGCTACTTCGGCCGCTAAACGTTTTACCGGCCTGAGGCCTTTGAATGGTGTGATCTTTGCCATAAAGCTGTTTGTACTGAGTATATGATGGTTTCTAAATCGCTTATTTGTTTGTGATCTAACCTTTAGTTGTTGCCTCAAATTCTTTCATTACTCTTACCAAAAACTCCACGTCGGTAAGAGATACAGCATTATACAGTGACGCCCGAAATCCACCAACGGAGCGGTGGCCTTTAATGCCTGTGATGCTATGTTGACCGCAAAGCGCGTGGAATGCTTTTTCTACTTCAGGGTTTATTGCTGTGAAGCACACATTCATCAGGCTCCTATGCTCTTTTACTTTTACATGAGGGAAAAATAGCTTGCTGCTATCTATTGCATCATACAGCAGCTTTGCCTTTTGTGCATTTTCCCGCTCTATTACATTTATACCTTTTGCTTTTATCCAGCGGAGCATGAGCAGCGAGGTATATACGCCAAATACGTTGGCGGTATTGAGTATAGAGTGCTGCTCGGCCTGTGCGCCATAATTGAGCATGGGCGGTACCAGCCTTGCCCTGCGTTTAAACATATCTTTGCGCACAACAACTAATGCAGTACCTGGAGTGCCCAGGTTCTTTTGCACAGCCGCATAAAACAGCGAGTACTTGCTATAGTCGTGACTGCGGCTAAAAATATCGCTGCTCATATCTGCTATCAGCGGTGATGATGTGCCCGGTATATTGTGCCACTGCGTTCCGAAGATGGTATTGTTGGTAGTAATATGTACGTAGGCCAGTTGCTCTGGTATATCCGTTGGCCAATCCGGTAGGCGATCGTAATTTGTTTCTTTCGATGACTCTAATATCTGCACGTCGCCGTAATGCACCGCATATTCCAAGGCCTCTTCCGACCAATGGCCGCTATCTATATAACCAGCAGCATCCCTGTCTGATAGGAAATTCATAGGGATCATGCAAAACTGCAACCTGCCACCACCTTGCAGCCAGAGCACTTCGTAATCATCGCTGAGGCCGCACAACTCTTTTACCAGCGCTTCACTTTCATTGATAATATCTAAAAATTCCTTGCTCCTGTGGGGTAGCTCAAGGATAGACATGCCTGTATCTTTGTACTCCAGTACTGCCTTGGCGGCTTCTTCGAGTACTTCGAGGGGCAGCCTGGCGGGGCCGGCATTAAAGTTGATCTTTCGTTGCATCGGTTTCTTTTTCTTCTACAATAGTAACGCCGCCGCTCACCGCGAATTTCATTGCTTCGCCGGGAGTCATTTTCTTTACGGGTTTTACGTTTATGCTGTCTGTAACGATCACCCAGCCAGATATTGCATAGGCATGTGGCAGGTATACCGCTACTTTGTTTTCCATGCCTAAATAGCTCATGTCTTTCTGGGTCATGAAGCCAATGCGCCACATTTCGGGATTGTTGCTAACACAAACCCAAACCGGTTTATTAAACCGTTTTTTATCGCCTACAAAGGACTTCATGACATCGCGAACCGAAGAGTAGATATACTTAACGCCGGGCGTGTGCTCCAGGAGATAGGAGAAGGAATCGAACAGCCATTTACCAATGAAGAAGCGAGTGCCCAGGTAGCCCATCAATGTAACCGCTACAATGATGATAACGAAGCCAAGCCCCCGGGGCACAAAAGGCACCAGGTTATCGACACTATTAAATACTGTGTAAAGCACGTAGGCTGTAATAGCTATAGGGCTTAATAAAAGAAGGCCCTGGAGGAATGACCTTAGTAATACCGATGCTATGCGCCGCATGGCGCAAAGGTACATAATATGGTGAAACCCCCTTCAAAAGGCTCCTAACAAGCTTGCTTATTAATTTTTATCTTTGGGATATGAATAGCGCCAATATAATACAGCATATTGAGGATGGAGCCCATCACTTACTAATAAGTGTGCATAAAGAGGAGGCAAATACAAGAGAAACCGCAGTAATAATAAGGAAATACGTAGCCACAGGCGCCATATCTGAAGATGAAGAAAAGGCGCTAAGGCTGCAACTGGCAGATACGCTGAAGATAGTGGGTATTGTGGTTCCGTTTGTGCTGATACCGGGGGCCTCTATAGTAATGCCTATACTTATTAAAGTAGCGGGTAAGCATAATATTAACCTTTTGCCATCCATTGTGTGATCTAACTGTGAGGACATCGCTAAAGCTGTTGTTGCTGTTCCTGGTACTATCTTACGGATGCAGGGCACAGGAAACGCTGCCTTATGTAACACCCTGGTCGGGTTTTGGGATAGAAGTGAACCCTTTTGCCGGGAAGGTGTTTAAGCATGAGGCTAAATTTACTTTACCTATCCCTAAATTATCAACAGGGCTTGATGTAAACCTGCTGCTGCATGCCTATGGCAAAAAAGCATGGGAGCAGCGCCGTAAGTATCCTACTGTAGGTATTGGCGTTACTTATATTAATTACGGAATGGATGCAGTGTATGGGCAGTGTGCAAGCTTATACCCCAATATTACATTACCATTGATCAGTGGTAAACGCCTGGAATGGACATTACGCATAGGCGATGGTATAGGCTATGTGACGAAAGATTACAGAAGGATAGCCCCCATTGATACGATAAATGTGGCTATCGGCAGCCATATTAATGACTATGCACAGTTTATGACAAATCTGCGGTATCATGTAAATAAACATTGGGATGTGCAGGTGGGGGGGCAGTTTACCCATATCTCTGATGCTTCTTTTCATAAACCGAACCTTGGCATTAATATGTATGGCGGCCATATAGGTTTCCGGTATTTTCCAGTCACTTCGAGGCCGCCACGTATAGAGCGGAAGCTAACTCGGCTTAAAAACCGCTGGCTGGCACAGGTGAGGCTGAGCATGGCCTATGTATCGGGCAATACCCCATCAGGGCCGTTATACCCTGTATATATTGCTTCGGGTTTTATGAGCAAGCGGTGGCTGAGTAAGAATAAAGCTTTTGCCGGCATTGACTACTCCTACCACGATAATATCTATGCTTATTTGCGGAACAATGGGCTGGAGGCAGGCAAAGAAGCTCAAAGCTCTTATAAAAGCGCAGTGTTCTTTGGTAATGAGTTTTTACTGGGGAGGATAGGCATAGTATTGCAAGTAGGCGTTTACCTGAAACAGGCTTACCTGACAACCGATCCTTATTACGAAAAAGTAGGTGGCCATTACTATATAGTGCAAAGAGAGCATGGCCCAGTCAAAGAGTTCTTTTTATCTGCCTTTCTAAAAACGCACAAGACATCGGCCGAGTTTGGCGAGTTGGGAATAGGCTTTGGATTTTGATATTTTATGCGCGCATGTTTTAACCGGATAACTACTTTTTGTTATAAAGTGCCATATACCTGCCAGAAATTATAGCTATCCTATGGGTTTTTCTGGCTGTTCTCTGGGCTTTCGGAAGGTTTTTGTTAATAAAAGCATTATTTATCCACAAATAATCATTTTAAGGGCTAAAATGGGCGGCAAATAGGCGTTTTTTATTGTTTTAAAGGTATATTTTTGTTAACTTTGTAAGATTAGAAATTCTTATTAATTAATAGATTTTAGTCATGCATCAAAGTAGGGTGTATTGATTATTCCTCTAAGAAATAAATAGACTGGTTTTTGAATAATATGGACACAGAAAACGAAGTTTTACAAGTACCCGCCACCGCCGAATATGGTGCGGATAGTATACAAGTATTAGAAGGCCTTGAAGCCGTGCGTAAACGGCCTTCGATGTACATAGGGGATACGGGCATTAAGGGCCTGCACCACCTGGTGTATGAAGTAGTGGACAACTCTATAGATGAGGCGCTTGCCGGTTACTGTAAAAACATACTGGTAACCATCCACGAGGATAACTCCATTTCCGTACAGGATGATGGGCGTGGTATACCTACAGGTATCAATACAAAAGAAGGCCGCTCTGCACTGGAAGTAGTAATGACGGTGCTGCATGCCGGTGGCAAGTTTGATAAGGACAGCTATAAAGTATCGGGCGGATTGCATGGAGTGGGTGTAAGCTGTGTAAATGCACTGAGCGAGCACCTGCATACAACCGTATACCGCGAAGGAAAAATATTTGAGCAGGAATATAATAAAGGAATTCCCCAATACCCAGTTCGGGAAATAGGCGAGACGGATAAAAGAGGCACATT
This sequence comes from Bacteroidota bacterium, assembly GCA_013285595.1. Taxonomy (GTDB): domain Bacteria; phylum Bacteroidota; class Bacteroidia; order Chitinophagales; family Chitinophagaceae; genus Nemorincola. The sequence continues at coordinate 11,365 of JABDHF010000021.1, read as the reverse complement.
GCAGCATTTTAAGCCGGATCCTACGATCTTTAAAGATACGGTCTATAACCGCGATATACTTGCCGGACGCCTGCGTGAGCTTAGCTACCTGAATAAAGGCATCCGGATCATTATGACCGATGTGCGCGAGAAAAACGATGACGGACAATTACCGACAGAGACATTTTATAGCGAAGGTGGCATTGTAGAGTTTGTACAGATGCTGGACCGCACAGCAAAACGCGACCCTTTGTTATCTCAGCCAATATTTGTAGAGGCGCATGATAAGGAAACCAATGTAGCCGTTGATGTAGCGCTGTCTTACAACAGTTCTTACAATGAGCACATCTTTTCTTATGTAAACAATATCAACACTATAGAGGGCGGCACACACGTAGCTGGTTTTAGAAGAGCAATAACCCGCGTGTTCAAATCTTATGGTGATAAGAATAAATTGTTTGAAAAGGCCAAAGTGGAGATCACAGGTGATGACTTCCGCGAAGGGTTGAGCGCTATAATATCAGTTAAGGTTCCGGAGCCGCAGTTTGAAGGCCAGACCAAGACCAAGCTAGGGAACAACGATGTAATGGGTGTGGTAGACGTATGCGTGAGCCGCGTACTGGACGCATTTCTTGAGGAGCATCCGAAAGATGCCAAGATGATCATCGACAAGGTAATACTGGCAGCACAGGCGCGAGCCGCAGCGCGCAAAGCACGCGAGATGGTGCAGCGTAAAAGTGTGCTTACCGGTGGCGGTATGCCTGGCAAACTTGCCGACTGCTCTGAAAGAGACCCCGAAAAATGTGAGCTATACCTGGTGGAAGGGGATTCGGCGGGTGGAACGGCCAAGCAGGGGCGCGACCGTAGCTACCAGGCTATATTGCCACTTAGAGGAAAGATACTGAACGTAGAAAAAGCCCAGGAGTATAAAATATATGAGAACGAGGAAATAAAAAATATGTTTACGGCCCTGGGCGTAAGCGTAGGTACACCAGACGATCCTAAAGCGCTGAACACTACCAAACTCCGCTATCATAAAGTGATCATAATGACGGATGCCGACGTGGATGGGTCGCACATTGCTACACTTATACTTACTTTCTTTTATCGCTATATGAAGGAACTGGTGCTGCAAGGGTATGTATATCTTGCCCAGCCACCTCTGTATCTTGTAAAGAGAGGAAAAGAACAACTGTATGCCTGGACAGAAGAGAACAGGCTGGCAGCGGTAGCTAAACTAGCTAACGGCAAAGAAGACTCGGTGAACATACAGCGATACAAAGGCCTTGGAGAAATGAATGCAGAGCAATTATGGGACACTACCATGAACCCTGCAACAAGGACACTGAAGCGCGTGACCATAGAAAGCATGACCTATGCCGATGAGATATTTTCTATGCTGATGGGAGACGAGGTACCACCCCGCCGCCAGTTTATAGAAACACACGCCAAGTATGCTAAGATCGATATTTAACAATAATGCTTACTTTATAGAAATAAGAAGCGGCTATTTAGCCGCTTTTTATATGTAACATTTAGTTTACCGGTTAAAAGTCCATTCATCATTTTTTGACGTATATAGTAATATAGATAAAAGATTTTTGCGTATTTCATAAAAGTACGTATCTTGTTATCAATATGTTAGCAGATCTTGAGATAAGATGAGCTAGAAATATTACTTTTGCTAACTGCTATAGGATTAATGTACAATTTTATATTGCGCATTAGTTTAATAACGGCGGTCTGGCATAAAAAAAACTAAATTTGTCCAGCGAACTATAAGCTAATTCAATTTACAACCAAATGAAAGTGAGCTCGAGCCCCAAGAGTGAACCCGACCAAATTGCGGCCCCATACCATTTGCATGTATTTGATATGCTGCCTGATTTGGAGTTTAATAATATAGCGTTATTAGCTGCGCAAATATGTAATACCTCGATCTCAGTTATTTCCTTTACAGATAATACCAGGTCTTTATTCAAGGCGAAATCAGGGGTCAACCTTACTGAAATCTCGCTGGATGATGCTTTTTATGTAAATGATCTTACAAAAGAAGACGATATACTGATCATAGAAGATACATTCAGCAATAAATTCATTTTTGATAATCCGCTGGTTACAGGCTATCCCAACATCCGCTTTTTTGCAGGCATACCTTTAATAGATAAAGACAGGTACGCTGTTGGCCATTTATTTGTTGCAGATAATAAACCGCGCGATCTGTCTCACCAGCAATTATCTGGTCTGAAGATGCTGGGCAAGCAAGCTGAAGCATTGCTGAATTTGCAGTTACAGGTAGCTGACCTGGAAAAAGCAGATGAGGCATCGCGCAATAGCGAGGAGCAAATGAACACCATTTTTGTTAATGCCATAGATGCGGTAATAATGATGGATGATAAGGGTGTGATCGTACAATGGAACCCCAAAGCTGAAACTATATTCGGGTGGAAGGCAAAGGAGGCTATTGGCAAATATGTGCATGAAACTATTGTACCCGAAAGGCACCGTGTGGCTCACCTGAAAAGGATGAAAAGATACGAGCACCCGGATGAGCCCATAATAAATAAAACTATAGAAATAACCGCGCTTCGAAAAGACAATACTGAATTTGATATAGCGCTGGGCGTTTCGCCAACAGTCATTAACGGAAACCGGTTCTTTATTAATTTCATAAGTGACATTACCGACCGGAAATTAGCCACTAATAAGCTGGACAAACAAAAGGAATTTTACGAGAGCATTCTCAATAGCCTTCCTACCGATATTGCCGTTTTTGACCCAAATCATACTTACTTGTTTGTAAACCCCGGAGCTATTAAAGACGAGGAGTTCCGGAAATATATTGTGGGTAAAGACGATTTCCAATATTGCGAATACCGGAAAAGAGACCGCTCGATAGCGCAAAAACGCAGAGACCAGTTTCTTGAAGTAAAAAAAGCAGGAAAAGAAATACGGTGGGAAGATACGATAAGGGATGCGGAGGGGAACCCTATTACGCACTTAAGGAGATTATTCCCTGTACACGACGATAGAGGAGAGTTGACAATGGTCATTGGTTTCGGTATTGATATCACTGACCGTAAAATAATGGAGGAGAAGCAAACTGCAATAATGAAGCAGGTTTCTGCACAAAACGTGCAGCTGATAGACTTCTGTAACATTGTATCGCATAATCTAAGAGCCCCTCTTGTAAATATGGGGATGCTGGTGAAGTTTATAGAAGAGAGCAAAGATGAGGAAGAACAGAAGTTACTGATCTCAAAATTAGAGCCTGTAATAGATCACCTGAATACCACCTTTAACGAGCTGGTGGAATCTATACAGATAAAGCAAGACTTGGAAATAAAATACGAGAACATGTTACTGGCTGATTGCCTGCAAAGAACAATTGAAGGGTTAAAGACCGAAATAAGCAATTCAAAAGCAGTGATCGAGGCAGATTTTTCGTTAGCACCTAAAATTTATTGCCCATCGAAATATTTATTTAGTATTTTTCACAACTTGGTGAGCAACACTCTTAAATATCAATCACCTAAAAGGACACCGCATATTGAGCTGAAAACTGAGAGAATAAATGACACAATCATTTTATCGGTGAAAGACAATGGTTTAGGTATTGATCTTGAAAAGCATAAAGAAAACTTCTTTAAGATAGGAAAAGTATTTCACCGCCATCCTGACGCAAAGGGATTCGGTTTGTTTATGACGAAAACGCAGGTGGAAGCAATGAACGGGAATATATGGGTGGACAGCACCCCCGACGAAGGCTCTACATTTTATGTTGAATTTAAAAACCAGGATAGATGACGCCGGAAAAAAATATTTTTCTCATAGATGATGATAAATTGTTTGTTTTTTTAACTAAAAAAAGCATCCAGGAGACGGATATTGTGGCCCACATCAAAGAATTTGGTGATGGCCAGGCAGCAATTGAATACATAAGGGAGATTGCCAGTAATGCTGAGCTGCTACCCGATATAATTTTCCTTGATCTGAGCATGCCGATAATGGATGGATGGGAGTTTCTTAAAGAGTACATCCTGATACAGCCAACATTTGGTAAAAAAGTAGAATTGTATATATTCTCCTCATCTATATCTCCGCACGACATAGAGCGGGCAAATAATATAGCGGCGGTGAACGATTTTATCATCAAGCCACTGAAGAAAGATAAGATCAGGGAAATACTTACCAGTGAGAACGAACCGGAGAGCAAAGAATAATTCCATACAATACCAGGCTGCCTTTTGATTGCTACAGAGCTCCCCCAATCTGTTTATATATGTTTGATCATAGTTCTATTAACCTGGATATTCTTAAGAAAAGAGCGTATAATTTAAGATGGGCCACCGTGCCAGAAGGGGTTATTCCACTAACGGCTGCTGATCCTGATTTTCCCAGTGCGCCTGAAATTGCAGCTGCTATCTGTGAGTTTGCACAGCAGCGATACCTGTGCTACTGCCCCCCATCGGGCCTGCCTGAGTTTAATGAAAGCATGGCCAGGTACTTTCGGAACAAACGTTCTATTCCGGCATCTGCCGAGCTTATATTTCCTGTAGACAGCGCCGCATTTGGCATTTACCTGACTTGCAAAGCATTTCTATCTGCCGGCGACGACGCTATAATATTTGACCCGGTAGATTTCCTGTTTCGTTTTTCGGTTGAAGCTGTGGGTGGTAATGCCATTCCGTTCCAGATACCCCCGGGCCCCGCAGCAGTTGATTTTGAAAAGTTGGAAAGCCTTATTACCAAAAAAACAAGGCTGCTGTGTTTGTGTAACCCTCTTAACCCTACAGGTAAGGTTTTTACCAGGGAAGAGCTGATGCGTTTTGGCCAACTGGCGAGTAAGTACAATTTTATCATCTTATCTGATGAGATATGGAGCGATATTGTGTATACACCTGCCGTTTTTACAAGTATAGCTTCTTTAAACGAAGAGATCAGGAACCGGACAGTAACGGTTACCGGCTTTAGTAAATCGTATGGTTTAGCCGGGCTACGCATCGGCGCTATTATGGCGTCTAATAAAGATCATTATAACCGTTTGCGCGAAGCGTTCCTTCACGATTCCACCATACATGGTGCAAATGTGATCTCTCAAATAGCCGCCGCGGCCGCCCTAGATAAGTGTGAAGTTTGGCTCAGCGATTTTTTGGCGCATCTGAAAGACATGAGAGATTTGTGTGTGCGGGAACTGAATTCAATTCCGGGTTTCAATTGCATTGCACCTGATGGTTGTTATGTAGCGTTCATTAATATTACAGGAACAAACAGAACGAGCACTGAAATTCATGAGATATTAATGAAGGATGCCAAGGTAGCTATAGTGCCAGGGCTGAAAGAATGGTTTGGTGCGGGATCAGAGGGGTATTTTCGTATTAGTTTTGCCACCTCACAAGAAATTTTAGAAGAAGCGCTATACCGAATAAAGAAAACCATGAGCCTGAATAATTAAATAAGCAATTGATTTTATTCACATTTCCACAATTTTAAAATTTAACCTATTATTTACTATGAAAAAATGATTTTTAAGTTTAATTTTAACATATCATTTACTGTTGTAATAAGGATATAGGAAAGGTAAGCACAGATAAAAACATTTGAAATGAAAGTTGTAATAGTTGGCGGAGGGGTAGCAGGCTTGACATTAGGGATCTTTTTGCTGAAAAGAAATATTGATGTAGTAGTAAATGAGCGGTCAAAAGGTATGCCGGGGCACGGACATGCCTTCCTTATGCACAACGATGGGTTGTCTATTTTAAATGAGTTAACTGATAACAATGCGATAACGCTTCCCGGTAAGAAAGTAGATGAATTTTGCCTGCGCAGGCCCGATGGCGAGAAAATAAAGCATATAAAGCTGGATTCATGGCAATGTATAAAACGAGTAGACCTCATTCGTTTTCTTTACTCCATCTTCCCGAACGAAAAAATAATAGAAGGCAGAACATTTTCCCACTTTGTTTATGAGAACGACAAAATAGTAGCCGCAGCATTTATAAATGGAGACGTGGAGTATGGCGATATATTTGTAGGCGCTGATGGCAGTAATTCTAAAGTGAGGGATCTTGTATTTGGAAAGGTGAATTTCACACCTATTACCGTTAAAGAAATTGTAGGCATAGTATATAAAAATAAGAAGGAATCTAAAAACAGCCCCAGCGTATTTACCAAATTCCAAAACAAGACCAATGGGCTTGCGTTTGGGCTGATACCTACTGCATACAATGAGTATGTATGGTTTATGCAGTACGACTCTTCTCTTGCCGATGTATCTGACAGCAGCCCCGAAGAGTTGAAGTCGTTTTGCATGGAACTGCTAAAGCATTTCCCGCCGATAGTAGCTAACATACTGGAGTCGAACGATTTCTCTTCGAGCTATATATGGAACACGCGCGACTTTGACCTGCTGCCAACATTTCATAAAGAGAACGTGGTGCTGATAGGCGATGCAGCACACCTGGCGCTACCGTTTACCAGCGCCGGAACAACTAATGCTATTGTGGATGCGAAAACGCTGGCCCAATGCCTGGGCAATTCGGTAGACTATGAAAAGGCATTCAGGAAGCTGTATGAAATAAAGCTGGAAAAGCTGTCTGAGCTTAGTACCAAGTCGCTTAACCTGATAGCAGAGAGCTCCATTAATTATGAGAATGCTTTTAAAAGGCTATACCAGATAAGATCGGAAGATGTGTCGAAGCACATCTACCTGGGCCGCGAGCTTAAGAAGATATTTCTTAACCCGCTCGACTATAATGATGATGACATACCGGTGCCGCTGATAACGCCTAAAAAAGAACCGGCGGTAAATGGTAAGGATAAGCTGATACAGATCATGTATTTCACAGATCCTATCTGCTCTACCTGCTGGATACTACAACCGCTGTTAAGAAAGCTGAAGCTGGAGTATGATGACTATGTGAATGTAGAATATCATATGGGTGGGTTGCTGCCATCGTGGGAAGAATATCCGAAGGGCAGAATAGGCAAGCCACTGGATGCGGCAGAACACTGGGAAGAGGTATGCGCACTGCATGAAATGCCTATGGATGGAGACGTGTGGATAGAAGACCCATTATCTTCCTCATATCCGCCGTCTGTTGCTTTTAAGGCAGCGCAGATGCAGGATGAAGAGAAAGCGCTGGTATTCTTAAGGCGCATCAAAGAAATGGTATTCCTGGAGAAAAAGAATATCATCCGCTGGGGATACCTGGAGCGCGCGGCGCTGGATTCGGGGCTTGACGCGGCAAGGCTTTTGCGCGATTTTGAAGGCCATGCAAGGGACTTATTTAAAGAAGACCTGGAGCTGGCCCACGAACTTGGCGTGACGGGTTTCCCTACCTTATTCTTTTCCAACTGCTCTGATAAGAAATTCTCGCTCAAGGGCTTTCAGCCTTATGAGCGTTTTGAAGAGATCATACACAAACTAATACCAACAGCCCAAAAGCACGAAATAGATCCCGACCCTCAGCACCTGTTCAGCGAGTTTCCTACCATGACTACCAAAGAATTTGCATTCCTGTGCAAAGTTTCTATGACAGAGGCGACAAAGACGCTTAAGGGTATATATGAAAAAGGCTACCTGGATAAATACGAAAGTAAGAACGGAATGATATGGATAAGTAAGTACGCTGCTTAACGTTATAACACTGTTACTCTTTATTTTTTGTTGCTGCTAAAGAAAGCCTGTATCGAACCTTCTTCCATCAGCAAATTCCTGTCTATTCCCTCATTTATCGTGGTAAGTAGCTGGCCGAATATTCCAGGTATATCCATTGGTTCCCGGTTCCACCAGATGGGGTGCGTTAATAGCTGGCACTTCTTGTATTGCTTGATAAAGCCTAAAACATCGGTGTGGTAAAAGAATGTCTTTCGGCTATCGCTGATGTAGGGGATGTCTTTGAAATACTGGGCACTATATGCATCCCTGAACGCCGGGAACTCCTGCCGTATAGGGGACTTGGCTGGTTTATGCTGCGCTATTGTTTTTACCGGCACCCCGACGGCATCACCAAGAGTATTGGCGAAAGTAAGGATGCGGTTTTGCCGCTGCTCTTCGGTTAGTAATTCGAAACCAGTACAATCGTAGTGCAACCCACACTCATGACCAAGCGCCACTATCTCTTTTACCAGGTGCACGCCTTCTTCTGTTAGCGGGTTATAATAGGGTGCGGTAAGCAAGATGAAGAATGTGGAAGTGGCACCGGCCTCATGATCCAGCTTAGCCATTTCCAGGGCTTTCCTGAGCGAGAAGTCTACATCGTGCCTTAGTATGACCAGCGGCCCATTGTATGCATCAGCATTCTCGAAGCTTTTTATTTCCCTGCCGGAGTCTTTAATACTTTTGAGCAGATCGAGATAGCTTTGGTGTGTGAAGTCTGTCATTTTTAGAGCGCGTTTTTTCTTTTTTCTTTCAGCCTGGTGAGATTGCTAAGCGGGATGTTACGGAAAGGCTTGTCAGTAAATATCCTGATAGCCCGTCGACGCAGATAATCCCTGAGGTCTTCGGCAAGCAAGCCTAACTCACCAGATGTTTTCAAGTGCTGCAGATCAAAATGCACTTTGCCTTTTTTACCATCCGGAACTTCATTGTAGGATAAGGAAATATCTGGGGCGGATCCGTCATAATTATCTGCGATATTTCCGAAAAACACTATGGTATAAACTTTACCCTGAAAATTTACAGACATTGTAAATGGGCAGGCTGAAGTTAAAATATGTGCGGTAAGCCCTTTGGGAGCTAGTGTAGCTGCATAATCTGTAAGCACTGAGTGGACCTGCTCATCTATCTCTGAACCTTCTAATGGCCGGGGATAGTTGCCCTTGCCTTTTACAATTACCCTTGCGGGGTTGCCACTGGCAAGCGCATAGGCAGGTATATCTTTATTTACCAATGAGCAAGCCGCAATAGTTGAATACTCCCCAATAGATGATCCGGGCAATATAACAGAGTTAACATAGACTGTGGATTGCGCTCCGATGTTTACCGGAGCAAACTTTGCAGCGTAGCCCATTAACAATGGTTGTGCTGCACCGTGCGTAAGTACTATGACGCCAAAGCTTAGCGCTGCACCATCGCCTATAGTTACTTTTTCCGACAGGTTAATAAACGCTTTGTCCATTACAGCCACAGAGTTGCCCATCTCCAGGTAAGCGTTTGGCCCCTGGCTGCCGCCACCACCAATAATGACATCGTTTTTCAGCCAAAGAAAGGTACCGCTACTCACTCCCTGCCCGGCAATGGTGACCCGGTTGCTTATCACCGAGTATTTTCCAAGCCTTAAGTACTCATTGAGTTCGCATTGCACTGAATTTCCTATAGCACAACCTTCAGACAAGGTTACATCTGGGCAAAGCAAGACTGTGTTATTTCCTATTTTACAATTATCTCCTAATACCAGCTTATCGCAAATAACTTCCACATTATCGCCGATCGTTACGTTATCACCAAGGGTAACTTCACCCGACCTAATGATACTGTTCTTTCCTATTTTAAAATTCTGGCCCTGGCTGATGTGAGCTGATTCAATGCTATGTTCCGCAAATGGCATTTTAACAGTAGATTTTTGAAAGTTTTTTACGGAGATTTAATTGCTGCGAAAACAAATGTACAACTTATTAATTCCAGTTAAATCCACTTACGTGCTTAAGTTGTGCATAACTATGTTTTGAGCGTATATTATGCTAGCAATTTTAACGTTATTTACTAAGTATAGAAGTTAATGATGTTTACCTTTGCCTAAAATTAGAATCTAACCATGTTTATGAAACTAAAACAAGTTGCATTTGTGGGACTTTCCTCCATAATGATGGTGTCCTGCGTTTCCAGTAAAAAATTAAAATCGTGCGAAAAGAACTATTCCCAGCTGGATAGTATTTACAGGGCATTACAGGCCGACTATGCAAAATGCCGCGAAAAACATTCTGCAGACGAGGCAACCATTCAGTCATTGCATGGCCAGATAACGGATACAAAGGCCAATTCGAGCCAGATAATGGACCAGATGAAGGACCTGTCTGTTATTACGGGTACGCAGGCGGAAAGTATAAAGAAGTCGCTGGATAATATTGGCGTTAAGGACGCTTACATAAAAGACCTTCAGTCTGCCATAACCCGGAAAGATTCATTGAATATGGCGCTAGTGATTAACCTGAAAAGCGCTGTGGGCAATCTTGATGATAAAGACATAAATATTAAGGTAGAAAAGGGTGTGGTATATGTAGACATTTCTGACAAGCTGCTGTTTACCAGCGGTAAGTATAATGTTACAGAACCTGCGAAGGTAGTACTGGGCAAAGTAGCTAAGGTACTGGAAGCACAGCCGTCGATAGAATTTATAGTGGAAGGCCATACGGATGATGTACCTTATAAAGAAGGAGTGCTGCTGGACAACTGGGATCTGAGTGTGAAACGTGCTACAGCAGTAGTGCGCATCCTGCAAAACCAGTATCACATAGCGCCGGCACGTATGACCGCTGCAGGGCGTGGTGAATATGTGCCCGCCACTACCAATGATTCGAAGGGTGGCAAAGCAGAAAACCGCAGAACAAGGATCGTGATCATCCCACAGCTCGACCAGTTCTTCAAGCTACTGGAAAAACCACAATAGTAGAATTAAGAGATAATGGATAAGAATAGGCTGCCATACGGACAGCCTATTTTATTTTATACCTTTTTGATCAATAGTTAACACTATCACCTTGATGTGTAGATCGTGCTGCCAAATGTAAGCGTATATGTGGCATTGATAGTGAGGGTAATACCTGTGCTTGTAAAAGTCAGTCCCGCCTGTGCTGCCGGTGTGCTGGGATTCATAATATAAATTGTGGTTGGGGAATTGTAGAGATAGGCAAATACAATACCGTCGTAAGATATCTTTTTGTCTGCGGTGTCAATCAGCGCATAATCTGTGGGTTTGTTACTGGCGCCATATAAGGACACTGCCGGCTTTCCATTTATTATTCCGGACACCGGAGGTATAGTGTTCCTTTTGGAGCATGCCAATGCCGTTAAAAAGCAGCCTGCAATAAATACCCTTTTCATTCTAACCACAACGCAAAAATACGAGTTGTTGGTATGCAATTACTTATTCCGGATATCCATTCTCTGAAGTTTAATAATTGAAGATGCTTATATGAAGCCTCCCCTTGTGCCAAAAAACGAGCTCGGTTATTTAATATTTTAGTACCTTGCTATCCCTGAATTCACGCAAGGTCACCTGTTACAATAAGACATTATTTATTTTTTACTGAAAGCTTTTGTATTTGTATAATATGAAGAGGACGTTATTTGTATTTGCCTTTATGCTGCCGGTATTGCTATGGGCGCAAAAGCCGGAAAGCACCCCGGAAATTGATTCCCTGGTAAAAGAGTTGCCAAAACCAC
>JABDHF010000020.1 GCA_013285595.1 Bacteroidota bacterium | reverse complement strand
TATGGTATAGTCTGCTTTTATAAGGCTGAACAGCGTATCGGTGCCCGTCGGCGACGACACAAACGGTTGTCGCGGTTGCAAAACGCCAAACTTCGTATAGATAAGCGTATCCTGCAGCCCTGGCGGCAGGTCATTAATAAATATCCTGCCTCCATCCAAATGATCATGCGCGCCACAATAATTTGGATTTACAAATGAGGCGGTAATTGACGAGCTCGGAACTGCAGGCGTTATTGTATCGCCCTTAGCGCACTGATTAGATACTGACGTATATATAGTAAACACATAGCTGCCATAAGCTGTTGGCAGAGGTTTAAGGCTATCTGCAAAGGCGCCGGTATCATTGGCAAAGACTGCAAACGTATCAAAAGGAGACGCGAGCGTGGAGACCTTTATTGTCCATGGGCTGCCATATCCACCAGGAATTATCCGGTAGTCTGCAGAGTCAGAACACGTTGCCGGCGAAATGAGTGAATCAGTAATAGATGGTACAGGGTATATCTGCACGGTGAATGGCTGGGTTTGTGTGCCTACAAGCGGGCAGTGGTTATCGGTATACGTCAGGTAGAAAGTATAAATGCCCGGCGCAATAACGCCCGTATTACCAGTAACCGTAGCATGCGGATGATTGGTATTATCGCTATCAATAGTAAAGTTAAAACCAGTATTTAAACCACTCGCCGTAACAATAATGTGATATGCCGTATCTGGCTCATGAGGATTCATATGAAGAATAAAATCTCCTGTGTACTGGCACGCAGTAATATGTATGTGATCAGTTGGATCAACGAATTGGCCGGTAGTACCTGTAATAGAATCCACTTGCCCCACAGGTGAAACAATGGTACACGCGTTTAATACTTTAAACGTCATCTCGCGCTGCATAGTGCCTACCAGTACCCTGTTTACCGTGCTGGCATAGTCAAGCCTGCGCACGCGGTTATTCATAAAGTCTGATATTAGCACATTTTTTGAAGGGTCCAGGCAAAGGAAAGAAGGGTTATTCAACATAGCCATGTAGCCCGCAATCCCTTCTCCACCAAAAGTTGCAACGCCTGTACCGGCAACAGTTTCTATGATGTTGGTACCGGTAGTCACTTTACGAATACAGTTATTAAGGCGGTCTGCGATAAACAGGTTACCGGCGTTATCTACACTAATATCCGAAGGGCTATTTAAACCTACTGCAGTTGCCAGGGCGATGCAGTTATCACCTGTATGGGTTGTTAATCCACTCCCTGCTACCGTGCTGATTATACCTGCTGTGTTCACTTCGCGAATTCTGTTATTGCCAGCGTCCGCAATAAATACATTGCCGCTATTGTCCGCAAATACACCGCTAGGGCTGCTTAATGCACAACCGACAGCTACTGCCGACGAGCCGTCGCCAGAGAAACCGGTAACTCCCTGGTTGCCCGCAAATCTGCTGATAATACCGGTAGACCCCGATATTTTACGGATGATCTGGTTGCCGGCATCAGAGATGAATATGTTGTTGGCATTATCTACAAACACACCTGTAGGGTGATTAAGCTCGCACGGTGCAAGCACACGCACACGGTTATTGCCCCAGTCCGAAATATACATTGTGCCGGTAAATGCATCCAGCCATATAAATGATGGGTTAGTTAATTTAGTAGAATCGGGCGACATGCCATCACCTGCAAAACCAGGAAGTGGCGGTCTGCCTATCGCCGTTGTCACTATACTGTCGCATGCCGCAATTTTACGTATACAGTTATTACCATTGTCAGCAACAAAAAGATCACCGAAAGAATTCATAATAACATCTGTAGGGTTATTAAACCTGGCAGATGTCGCTGATCCGCCGTCTCCTATAAATGCAGGTACACCGGTTCCCCCGGCGTAGGTATTTATGAAACCACTCGGTGATATTACACGCACACGGTTATTGCCGGCATCGGTAAAGAACACCCTGCCCGCCGGGTCTTTCCAAATGCCATAAGGATTGTTTGCCTCAACTGTTGGCAGACTGGCAAGAACGTTTTCACCGGAAAAGCCGGCAACTCCGTTTCCGGTAAGAGTGTAAACATTAGCGAATCCATCAATTAAACGTACACGGTTGTTACCTCCATCGGTGAAATAGATTTTAAGGGCTGTGCCGGAGCCTTCCACAAATACGGAGTGTGGATGATTTAATGCAGAGGAAGTTGCAGCTATATTGTCGGCCCCCAGCCCTGCAGTTCCCGTACCGGCAACCGTTGTGATCGGAAAACCAACCGTAGAAAAATCGATCTTGCGGACAACATGATTACCATTGTCTGCAAAATATAAGGCATTACCGGAGATGTATATTCCTTCGGGGTTATTTAATAACGCAGCTGACGCTGGCCCTCCGTCTCCTGTATAGCCTGCAGTAGCCCCGCCAGCCAATGTGGTAATAATGCCACCGATTGAGATCATACGGATGCGGTTGTTAGCGTAGTCCGACACATATACATTGCCCGCCACGTCTTTGCATATACCGGCCGGGTTATGAATGTTGGCGCTCACAGCAGGTATCCCCGTACCAAAAAACGGAGCTGCACCCGTACCGGCAAATGTAGTTATTGTGCCTTTCGCATTCCCGCCATCGCCTTCATACCCTGGTGTGCCGTTGCCTGCAATAGTGGTAATAACACCGGTCGACACGTTTATTTTCCTGATCGCGTTATTATTGTCATCAGCAAAGATCACATTGCCCGCTGTATCTACCGCTACGCCTACCGGGTTATTTAACTTCGCTGCAGTTGCCGCTATCCCGTCACCGCAATAACCGGTAAAGCCAGTACCCGCAATAGTGGTGATAAAACCAAGATTGTCTACTTTACGGATCCTGTTATTAGCCTGGTCTGCAAAATAAATATTATTCAACTTATCAGTGCGTATACCGGCAGGTTTATTCAGTAAAGCCGACAACGCCGGGCCATGGTCGCCGCTGAAAGAGCTTCCGCCCAGCCCTGCTACTGTATGTATATTATTAACGGTATCATGGCGGTATTCATCTATATTATACACTACCACCGACCTCTGCGCCTGGCCATTAAAGCACAATTGCCCCGTGGTTTGGTCGAACGCAAAGCTTGAAGCCGAACAGTCCGCTAATAACAGCGGGTTGCTGCCGGAATATATCGTTGTACCCCCCGGGCAGGTAAACGTAGGATTATAGCCAACGAATCCTCCGGTACCCGCGCACGAGCCAGTTCCCTGGTTCGCTGCTACCAGCGAAAAATTCAAGCTATCACCCGACGGCTCGTCTGAGGTATTTACATCGTAAACATCCACTGCCCCTGGGTTATAACAAGACTCCGTGTTCGGGCAAAAGAAGGGCACAGGCTCCACTGTTAGCACCGGGCTTGAATTATGCCCTCTTGTATTAGAGAAGGTGTTATTTAGCGTATCTACCAGTGCAAGGGTACTACCACCGAGTAAATTACTAATATCGCCTGCACGCCCCGGGGAAGAACATGGGCCAATATCCCCGCTAAATATCAGCCTCCAGACTGCTGAATTATGAGGAAAAGTAAACGTGTCGGTATAAATGAATTTTTTGATCCCAGGAGTAAGGGAGGTGGGTATATGGCAGGCGTCGTACATTATAGAATCAGGACATACAGGCGTTACCTCAAGACCTGAGAAGGGCATTTGCTTCGTCAATGTGATGCTGGTAACTGAAGTATTACCATCAAAGATACATATCACTGGCGTTGCATAACCAGAAGTGCCATCAAGGCAGTTAAATGCCGCAGTGCTTGATGCACCACAGTTACCGTATATGGCCAGAGTTACCACGTAAGTATTGCAATAAAGCCATTTATACGTTAGCTCCGCGCCCACAATGTGCGATGCCCGCGATGAAAAGCCAAGCAACAGCAATGCCGCAGATAACAATAGATTGCGCAGAAAGGTAGGTAACGTTTTTTTCATAAAATGGCATTAATATAGATGACTCGGTGATACAAATAAACTTATCTTATTAATTACAGACGGCAAAAATGTTAAAATAGTTTGCTTAAATGTAAAAATAATCCCTTTTTCTGTTAAAAAAGAACGGACAAGATATAAAATTAATTATATTATATTTTTTGCCCGCCCAAATTCTGGCACTTCATCCTTTTCAGTAATTCAGCCATAATGCATTTTAAATTCCTATTATGTCATATCAGCGCACAAGCTTTTTGCTTTCGGTTAATAATGATCATTATAAATAAACATTAAAATATATGTAAAAATTATTCACAGCAAACATATTATTATGTTCATTTGTATTTTTTCATCAGGTTTATAAATATAAAAATATGTGCTAATTAAAATATCCTTGCACACTTTCAAAATTTATCAGCCGGTCGTCTTATGCACAATGATGAGAATAAGCAAGTGCCGGCAACGTCAGCCACATCATCCAAAATATTTAATCGTTTAGTGGTGCAGATAACCAAGTAATAACTCAAACCATTTCCTTTTTAAAAAAAATTACCGCATATTTGCGTAATAAGATATAATTCTTACTTTTAAATCGCCATTAAAAACCTGATAACTTTTAGCTTTTACCTGATATGCCGAATATTTTAGTAATTGAAGATGATGAAATAATGCTGAAGGCCATTAAAAATATCCTGAATAAGGAGGGTTTTAATGTAATTACAGCAAAGGATGGCAAAGAGGCATTTGAAATGATGGATAATGCTACCTACGATATTGTGATCACTGACCTTATGCTCCCCCATACCAGCGGGCTTGAGGTGGTTAGCCGGCTCCGCAACCATGAATCAACAAAGAACGTAGGTATAATAGTAGTTTCGTCTGTAGGCAATGAAGAAACTATTACAGAAGCCTTCCAGCTTGGGGCCGACGATTACCTGAAAAAACCTATTATGGCTACAGAGCTGCTCATCCGCATCAGGAAACTGATAGCAGATAAAAATATCAAAACCCAGTTTTTTACTAAAAAAAAATAACTCCTGCACATGTGGAATGATCTGGTTAATCTTTTATTCCAGGCTTACGAACAATTTAGCTTACTTCCACTTTCAATAGAAATAGCTTTAGCGTTTATATTTATCGCCATTGTATCTACGCTGGCAGCTTATGGTTCTATTCTTTTTAGGAGGTATAATGGCTATGTTTATCAGAAAAGACTGGCTTACCTGAGCCCCATTATCGAAGACCTGATCACAGAGCAGGTACTCCTCAATGAGAACCTTGGAAAAGACATGCTTGTCGATGAAATAGAATTCGACCAGGCCGCTATATCTGATAAGTTGTACAAAAAGCCCGGCGTTCGCCAGGTGCTTATTGATATACTCATCCGCTACCGCAAAAACTTCCGTGGCGAAGTAGGTGACCTGCTCAGAAAGCTATACATAGATATGGACCTCGTAGAGGACTCATTCAAGAAGCTGAGAAAGTACAAATGGGAAACCAAGATCAAAGCAATTGTAGAGCTTACACAGATGGATATTCCGATCTCCGACTCTACCCTGCTGCCGCTTACCAATAGCACCAACCCCACGCTGAGAGCGGTTTCCCGCAATGCATACATCCAGCTAAGTAAGAACGATCCATTCAAATTTTTCGATATTGCCACAGAGCCGCTGCTACCATGGGACCAGCTGGAAATGTTCAAGATCATTACCACTACAAAGGATATTGCTATCCCCAATTTCTCGCGCTGGGTAAGCTACTCTACTAATAAGAGTATCGTATCTTTTTGCCTGAAATTAATAGCTCATTACGATCAGCAAAATGCAATACCTGCCGTAATGGACCTGCTAACAACAAAGGACCATTTTTTCCGTGCCAATGCCATTAATTGCCTGGGCAAACTGTCTGCAGAAATGTCGGAAGAAACACTGGTACGCATATACAACAGCCAGCCGGTAAATTGCCAGATAGAAATACTGAAAGCGCTTGGCCGTATTGGTTCTGGCAACTATCTCGAGTTCCTTAAGCATGAGTTCCTGTATTCTACCAACTTTGACATACAGATGAACGCCGCACGCTCTATCATTAAGCACAATACGCACCAGTCCAGGTTGATGATCGAAGAATTGATGGAAACTACAGAAGAAGATCATCAGTTGATCATCAAGCATTGTCAAAACCCACTGATAAAGTATTAACCAATTGTTGCTTTAATATAGTGCATATTTATTTTTAGAAGTTGTTTTAATAAAAATTTAAAGAAATATTTCTACCTTACGACCCTATATTTTAAGTTACCGGAAGGAAAAAGCAGTGAATACGCACACGTGGATCAATAATTGATTGTCATAACATGAAAGTAATTATAGACTTTTTTACAAAAGGGATTTTCTGGCAAATACTAGGTACTTATTACCAGTTTGCCGTATTCCTATATGGTATTGTATTGCTTGTGGCTTACGGCACACTGGCGTTATTATCACTGGTATCTATACGCAGGTACATGAAAAAAAATGCCTCGGTCGACTACAATATTATTGTAGAGTCGCCGCTGGCGCCGGGCATCTCCGTTATCGCACCAGCCTTTAATGAGGGCATCACCATTATCTCTAACGTGCGTTCATTGCTCACCTTTAACTATCCTAAGTTTGAGGTGATCATTATTAACGACGGTAGTACCGACGATACACTGGAAAAACTGATCAAAGAGTTCGAGCTTGTAGAGGTAGAATATGCCTACATGCAGCGCCTCAACTGTAAGCCTGTAAAGAGAATATTCAAGTCCACAAACCTTGCCTACGATAAGCTTGCGGTCGTTGATAAAGTGAACGGAAAGAGTAAGGCCGATGCCTCTAACGCCGGTATCAACATCTCCGTATTCGATTACTTCCTTTGTACAGATGTGGATTGTATCCTCGATAAAGACACGCTCATAAAGCTCATCAAGCCCTTTATGGATGAGGAAACCAGCACTGTAAGGGAAATAAACGGTGATGTGCAGATACAGGAAGATTTTAAAAGGGTTATTGCCACCGGCGCTACCCTGCGCATGGTCAACTCTTGCGATGTCGATGAAGGCCTGATGATACGCGTGCGCCCTCCGCGCCGCTTCCTGCCTCGCTTCCAAGAGATGGAATATATCCGCTCGTTTGTACTCGGTAAAATGGGTTGGGATAAGATCAATTCCGTACCAAACGTATCTGGTGGTTTGGGTATGTTTGATAAGGATGTAGCTATCAAGGCCGGTGGGTACGATCCGCTGTCGCTTGCTGAAGATATGGACCTAATTACGCGTATGGGTTCATACATGAAAGATAATAAGAAGAAGTATTCTGTTAAGTATGTACCCGTTACACTCTGCTGGACCGAAGGCCCTACTACCCTGAAGGTATTTGGCCGCCAGCGCGCAAGGTGGGGACGTGGGTTAGCTCAGCTCATGAGCATACACAGAAGGGTTATTTTCAACCCCCGCTACGGCAGGATGGGTATGATCGTTTTCCCTTATCACTTTTTTTTCGAACTATTAGCGCCAATCATTGAATTTTCTGGAATTCTTTTTTACATTTACCTGATATTGACGCATCAGATAAACTGGCCTTTTGCCCTGATCTTGTTAATATTTGTGTACACTTATTCCATAATGATCACCACAGTGGCGCTCTTATGGGATCAGATCACATTTAAGTATTATAAAACATGGGGCGAAACAATAGGATTATGCCTGATGGCTTTTTTAGAGCCATTCCTGTATCATCCGCTTATAATGTTCTTTGCCCTTAAAGGATATTTTAATTTTATAGTAGGACGGAAACATGTGTGGGGCGATATGCAGCGACAGGGCTTTACAGGAGCTAAGAAAAAAGGTGCTGTAAAGGTTGGCTAACTTTAAACATTAATTACAACTAAATTACACGATGAGATCAACCCCAAAGTTGGTACTACTGTTACTGCTGGTCTTAATTAGCTTTCAATCAAATGCGCAATGGCTGAAGAAGTCAGGCTCTTCTGATGATCTGTATAAAGAAGCCCGGAAAGAAATAGATCTGAAGCATTACCAAAAGGCTATTAACCTTTGCCACGAGGCAATAGACATCTCACCTACCAACCTGGATATACACCTGTTGCTGGGCCGCGCCTATGGCCTTGCAGGCAAGGTAGATAGCGCCCGTACAGAGCTCAACTATGTTATTCAGAAAAATCCCCGTTACAAAGATGCCTACGTTTATCTCGTAAACCTTGAAGCCGTTGCCTGTAACTACTTACAGGCTTTGGAATATGCAGATATGGGCCTTAAATACTACCCTAACGACCGAGACCTGCTGCTGAAAAAACTCGACATCTACAGCAAAGAAGGTGACTGGATAGAAAGCTCAAAACTTGCCGATTACTTATTTGAAAGATATTCTACTGATTCTTACATACGCAGTGTATACCTCGACTATAAGTTGACCCTCGCCCGCCAGTATGCCCATCGCGGATACCTGGAAATATCTAAGCGCGCTTATGAAGCAGTGCTGGAGCAAGATCCGTTAAACAAAGAAGCATTACAGGCTGTATTCTCGCTCGATGTTAAGTCTGGTACTTACGAAAGCTCACTCGATTATACTAACCGTGCGCTGCAGTCTTCACCAAACTCTTACGAATTCCTGATAAAGAAAGTAAGCATACTCGATGCTATGTCTCGCTATGTAGAGGCTGTTGAAGTTGTTGAAAAGCTGATGAAGCTTTACCCGGGTAATCCTGAGGTTCAGAAGCTAAATATCTACATCCGCATGGAAGCTGGCCGGTATTACATGAATACTGACCCTTACCTGCAGTTTCAGTCTGTGCTTGAAAGAGACCCGGGCAATACAGATGCACTGAATTACCTCATAAACATAGCTTTTAGCCGTGGTTTGCTTACTGACGCATTGCAATGGGTGAATGTAGCGCTGAAACGCTACCCGAACAATTCAGAGCTTACGCTTAAAAAACTCGGCATCCTCGAAAGCCTGAAAAGGTATGACCAGGCATCCCAGCTTGCAGAAAGGATATACAAAAGCAATCCAAGCGCTGCAAACAAACAAAGCTTCCTCGACCTCACTACACTCGCTGCTAAACAATATATAGCTCAGAACGATTTTGATAGTGCTACCGTAGCGCTCAACACAGTGCTTTTCTACGACCACGCTAACATGGCCGCTATCAACTATCTGATCAATGCTTACACGCAGCAGAAAAGGTATGACGAGGCTTTACACACAATAGACGAAGCCCTCACTTACTACCCTGGCGATGAACAATTATTGTACAAGAAAGCTGCAACACTGGAAGCATACCAACATTACGCAGAAGCTTCTGTGATCACTAAAGAACTGTTGTCAAAATACCCGGATAGCAAGCAATACCTGGTAAGCTATGTAGAGCAGTCATTAGCGGCAAGCCGCCAGTCAATGCAATACGATGATTATTACGGTACAGTATCCATCCTCCAGGAAGTGCTCGACAAGCAGCCCGAGAATATGGACGCGCTGAACTATATGATTAACATACAGGCGGCAAACAAGCACTATGATTCTGCAATTTTTTATGCAGACCAGGCGCTTAACTATTATCCAAACGATAAAGACCTGCTGCTTAAAAAGTCATCTATCTATGCAGATGCACAGAACTATGGCGCTGCAACAGAAATATCAGGTGGCCTTTATGCCGACTATCCTTACAACATTCGCTATCGCAACGCTTACAAAGATCAGTTAGCAGCTGCCGGCCAGCAATACCTGATAGGCAATAACGAAGACAGCGCTTTAATAGAATTCAACCGTGCGTTAGAAGTAGCGCCAAATGATACGCTGCCATTATTCTACACCATCAGCTTATTGATCACCAGGGGCGATTACGACCAGGCACTTGCGCTGATACAGAGAGGCCGTATGATGTTCCCTAATTCGCCATTCTTCCTGCTGAAAAGGGCCCAGGTATACGAATTTGAAAGAGACTGGGAAGATGCATGGCATGCTGCAGATACATTGGTTAGACTAACTCCCTATGACCTTTCGAATATCGAGTATTCAGAGTTCCTCTATAGCCACTTCCTTAAAAATGAAGTTGGGTTCCTGTACGTACATACCAAGATCATAGACTCTGCTACTTCGTCTGTTTATGGTATGGCAGCCGTTCAGTATTCCCGCAAGTACAGCCGTGGTGTAGTTACGGCCCGTGTTGACTATGCAGGCCGCCCTACAGGCACAGGTTATATGTTTGAAGGTGAAACCTACTTCAACTTCAATCCACGTTGGTATGCCTACGGCGTAGCCGGCTGGTCTCCCGATGGCAAGATATTCCCTACCGACCGTTTTGGCTTGTCATTATATCACAGCTTAAAGAAAGGTTGGGACGCAGAACTTGGGGGCCGTTACCTGAAAGCCGACAGTGGCCAGTTGTGGTCGGTTGTAGGCTCTGTGTCTAAAGAAATGAAGGAGTTCTATTTTAACCTCCGCGGTTATTATATCAACTTCAAGTCTCAGACTTTCACCGGTGATCTTCCTAATAATCCGTTCGATACTTCGGCTAACTATTATTCTGTATTGTTCACTACAAGGTTCTATGTTGAAAACCGTGCATCATTCTTCACCGCAGTTATGGGTTATGGTACAGCTCCTGATGACTTCAGCCGCAACTACCAGGTGTCACATATCTTGCAGTATCCATCGGTTAGTGTAGGTGCAGGGTACTCTAAGCAGTTCCATTATAAAACAACACTCGGCATATTTGGTACATGGTACAATACCCGTATTAACCTGCTTAACTACAGAAACCAATACGATATTGCAGTAACGCTGACGCATAGATTTTAAATGATGCCGTTTTATGATGTTGAGGCTGTATGGATTGCTTGTAGCATTAATAACTATGAGCGCGTGCAATGGCACTGCACAGGAAGTAATACTAACAAATAATGGCAGGTCTGACTACAAGATAGTCGTCCCTAAAGAGCCCACGGCAATAGAGCAGCGCTCAGCCAAAGTCCTCCAAAGCTATATACAAAAAGTTTCCGGTGTCGACCTCCCGGTGATACCGGAAACTAAAAATACCACCACCCCATCCATCTATATCGGCCACACAGCCAAAGGCGACAGGGCCACAAAGGGCAAGATGGCCGACGAGGCATCCCTGTTCAAGACCGATGGCAAAGACCTCATTTTTTGTGGTGGCAGCGGCAAAGGCCTCATCTATGGCATCTATGCTTTTCTTGAAAATTACCTGGGTTGCAAAAAGCTGAATAGCGAACCAGCCCTAATTCCTGCTTCAAAAAAAATACGCATACCCGGCGATATTTACGATGAACGCAAACCCCAGTTCGTATACCGCGAAGTCTACTACCCCGCCTCGCACGATGCCGAATATTTAGAATGGAATCAATTGCAACGCCTCGATGACTTATGGGGCATATGGGGCCATTCCTTCAATAAGCTGGTACCTGCTCAAACTTACTTTAGCACCCACCCAGAATATTATTCGCAGGTAGGTGGCAAGCGCGAAGCCACCCAGTTATGCCTGAGCAACGAAGATGTGTTCAAGATAGTAGTAGCAGAATTAAAGAAGCGTATGGCAAAGAACCCCGATGCCATGTATTGGTCTATAAGCCCAAACGATGATGCCGGCAACTGTACCTGCGATAAATGCAAAGCCATAGATAATAAATACGGTGGCGTACCATCCGGCTCCCTGGTAAACTTTGTGAACAAAGTAGCAGCCGTATTCCCGGATCAGAAGTTCACTACCCTCGCCTACGGTTACACCCACAAAGCACCCAAAAACATAAAGCCGGCTGATAACGTATACGTATTCCTCAGCGACATAGACGCCTACCGAGATAAGCCGTTGGCTGAAGAAGGCTCTGCCGGAGCATTCCGGAACGACCTTAAAGCGTGGAACGCGCTAACCAACAACCTCTTTATCTGGGACTACATTGTTGAGTTCACTAACTACCTCGCACCCTTCCCGAACTTTCCTACCCTCGCACCAAACATTCATTTCCTGAAAAGCAACGGCGTAAAAGGCATCTTTGCACAGGGCAGCGGCGATACCTACGGCGAATGGGCCGAACTAAGAAGCTACGTAATGGCAAAGCTCTTAGCTGACGATAAAGCTGATACCAAACAACTCATAAGTACCTTCTTAAAAGATTATTACGGCTCCGCAGCGCCATCTCTGCAGCAATATATCAATGAAGTACAGGACAGGCTGCTATCATCCAAACGCAAGCTCGACATCTACGGCAACCCTATCAACGAATGGAAATCGTACTTGTCTCCTGAATCTATAGAGGAATACAGCACTGTATTCGATAATGCCGAGGCCGCAGTAGAAGGCAACCCTACCCTGCTGGATAGGGTTACAAGAGCACGACTGCCACTGGAGTATGTAGTACTGCAACAGGCCCGTTTCTACGGCATAGAGAAGCATGGCTTTTTAATAAAAGACAGATCCGGTAAGTGGATCGTCGATCCGAAGTTTGCAGAGAAAGTAACACGCTTTGTGGCCAATTGCAAAAAAGCAGGAGTAACAGAGCTGGCCGAAGTAGGCCTGAACCCAGATCAGTACCAGGAAGAATGGAATGGCATATTTAAAGACGGGGCTATCCCCACAAAGGCCTTAGGTGCTGCCGTGTCACTGCAATATGGCTTTACCGAAGACTACCCTGCAAAAGGTACCCGGACATTGACCGATGGCAACCGTGGGTACACAGATTTCAGCTACAATTGGCTTTGCTTTTATGGCCTGCCCATGGTGGCAACGATAGACCTTGGCAAATCGACCACGGTAAATAAAGTAATGATGCACTTCCTCGATGATCCCCGCCACTGGATTTTCCAGCCAGAAAAGGTTACAGTCGAAGTGTCAACCGATGGCGTTAAATACCACGCTATGGCGTCACCATTATCTATCACAAACACAGCAGACGATGTACTGGCAGTCAAGGAATATTCATTAGCTAACACCCATCCATCTGAGCAGATCAGGTACATAAAGGTTACTGCAAATAACCTCAATGCGGTGCCATCATGGCGCTACAGGGCAAACAAAAAACCTATGATAGCCTGCGACGAAATATACGTGCAGTAATAACGCGTATCTGCTGCCAAATAAGTAAATTTGGTATAGCCAATCTTTCCGCCGTGTTCCATCCCGAAATTGAAAAGCTCCCGTTAGCCAAGCTGCGCCAGCTGCAAACCGAGCGATTAACAGAGCTAGTACCCTACCTCTACAACCGCGTACCTTTTTATAAAAAGAAACTCGATGAGCATGGCATCCACCCATTGGCCATAAAAACCATCGACGATATCCACCTGCTTCCCTTCACAAAGAAGGCAGATCTGCGCGATAATTACCCTTTCGGGCTCTTTGCCGTGCCGCAGCAGGAAATGGCAAGGATACACTGTTCCAGTGGCACTACAGGCAAGCCAACGGTAGTCGCGTACACAAAGCATGACCTCGATGTATTTTCAGATACAGTTGCACGATCCCTGGCCGCCGCAGGCTGCAAACCAGGTATGATATTACAGAATGCCTATGGCTACGGATTATTCACCGGAGGCCTCGGCATTCATTATGGCGCAGAGAAGCTGGGCATGACGGTAGTGCCCATATCAGGTGGAGGTACAGACCGGCAACTAATGCTGCTGCAAGACTTCAAACCTGAGGCACTCTGTTGCACGCCATCTTACGCACAAACACTGGCACAGGAGCTGGTGAAAAGAAATATACCCCTCGAAAACATCAACCTCAGATTTGGCATCCTCGGCGCTGAGCCATGGACAGAGGTGGTGCGTACAGAAGTAGAAAAAGGATTAGGCCTTACTGCTACGAATATCTATGGCCTCAGCGAAATAATGGGCCCCGGCATATCGCAGGAAGACTATGAGGAAAAAGGCACTGGTTGCTATATATGGGAAGATCATTACTTCCCCGAGATCGTAGATAAAGATACCGGCACGCCCGTAAAGGAAGGAGAATATGGGGTACTCATATTTACCACCCTCACCAAAAAGGGCATGCCCATGCTCCGCTACTGGACCAACGATATCACCAACATCTATTACGATAAGGCAGGCAAGCGCACCCATGTAAAGATGGGCCCAATCCGCGGCCGCGCCGATGACATGCTCATCATACGCGGCGTAAACCTGTTTCATACCCAGGTCGAAGATATTTTAAATGGCATGCCAAAGCTAAGTGCCAACTACCAGCTGATAGTGCGCCACGAAGGCGCTATGGACGAAGTAGAAGTAAAAGTAGAGTTGGCAGAACAATTATTCCATGAGTTGAAACTGGAAGATGCTACGGATATTCAGAATGATGAACAGGTGAAAGCTATAGGACACGCCTTTAGCAAAAAAATAAAGGACAATATAGGATTGACCATGCGCATATCCATTGTGGGCATCAACGAAATACCACGTAGCGAAGGTGGCAAGCTAAATCGTATTGTTGACTTGAGAAAACTAAAATAAGAACTAATGGCTGACACAGACCAGATACTCAAAACCATGCTTGCCAAAGACAACTTCAGCAGGTGGATGGGTATAGAAGTAGATGAATACAGGGAAGGATATTGCAAGCTGCATTACACCGTAAAAGAAGACATGCTCAATGGCTTTAGCATAGTGCATGGAGGCATTGTTTTTTCCGGCTCCGATAGCGCATTTGCTTTTGCCTGCAACTCGCACGGGCAGCTGAGTGTGGCGCTGGATGTGCATATCAGCTTTATACGTGCGGGGAAAGCAGGCGACGTAATGACCGTGGAAGCAAAAGAGATACACACCGGTAACAAAACGAGCTTCTATGATATTACTACCTCCAACGATAAAGGGGAGATAGTAGCTGTGTTTAAAGGCACTGCCTATAGAACGGGCAAAGATATCTTACCGCCGGGCGTGTGACCAAACGTTTCGCATCTTTTTGCACCAGGAATGATAGCTACTTTTTGTGGTTTTGATAGCCATTTATCATTGTACCGTGAGACTTTTGAATTATACTACCAGTGCAGTTTCGGCTAAAGCCCTTTTTTAGCTTCATTGTGACCCCGGCCTAAAGGCCTGGGCTACTATTACCTGTTGACCGGGCCCCTGGGATACGTAGCATAACGTACCCACGCGCCTTCGGAGGGCGCTTCCGGCGTGGGTTTGAGGTCTGTTTTTGGGGAGGAGGAGGCCATTTTTCCTGATGCTACCCCAGATGCTTTTTTCTTTGTGGTACCTTTCTTTTGTGTCAGCTCTTTCTTCGCTTCTTCAATTGCATCAACATACTCCTGATCGAGCTTGTCCTGGCTTGCGAGGTATTCTTCGGGGGTTTCATTGGGATAGCGCATCCGCCTGATGGTTATTACCTCTGGCTCTTCAGCGTACTTGCCTGCCTGCTGCTGGCGCAGGATGGGGGCAAGCTTGCTGATGAGGGTCATGCGGGCTTGTATGCGCAGCCTGCTGCGGCTGATGGTTTCCTTGTTTTGCACCTGGCGGCTTTTACCGTTTTTTACTATCGTCATGTAGTCGTTGGTGCTGTCATCGGCAATTTCGAGTATCTCCTCCGACAGGTGGTGGAGCTGCATTAATTTGGCGTGTGCATATTTTTTGCACAGCTCATGTTTACGGTTGTATATCCAACTGGTGACGGTGGAATAAGGCAAACGCAGTTGCTTGCAAATATGCCGCAGGCCAATGCTGGAGGTGGAGGTGGCCTCGCATATGTTGTCGCCGAGTTTTGTTGTGTACACTGACATAGAATTAAGGTTTAGATCTTTTGAGGTAAAGTTCGGTGGGGTGAATTGGAGTGGAATCCGGACGTTGATTTTCATGATTAAGCTGGTGATTATTGTCCTCCGCGAGGGTTGTTGGTGAAAACACTAACAACGGCAGAAAATTCGGTGGGGGGGGGGAATTGGAGTGGAATACATGAAATTTGGGTCCGGAAGCGGATCTTCGCATCTCAATTAGTTTTGGAATTAGATAAAACGTATCTTCATATGTAAAAAGGAGGCCTATGACCAGATTACTGTTCCTATTACTGTTTCTACCTATCGTAACAGAGGGGCAGATAATCACTACTGTGGCCGGAAGTTCTTTATTTTCCGGCTTAGGGGATGGAGGCCCAGCGACAGCGGCACACATAGAACCTTATGGATGTGTTGCAGACAAGGATGGCAATTTGTTTATCACTGAATACGAAGCCCATAGAATACGTAAAGTGAACACCGCAGGCATAATAACAACCATTGCAGGTACCGGTGTGGGAGGCTATAACGGGGACGGAATACCTGCTACTGAGGCCCAATTAGATTATCCTCAAGATATTGCTGTGGACGTGAATGGGAATATTTATTTCGCTGATGAAGGCAATAAACGAGTTAGAAGAATAGATGCTGCTACCCAGATAATAACTACTATAGCCGGAAATGGAGAATTAGACTGCAACTACTTCATTAATGGAGCAACCGCCACATCTTCATGCATTGGAGATATTAGGGGTATGTGTATAGACAGGGCAGGCAATGTATTTATAGCTAATTGGGCCGAAGTTGATAAAATCGATCCTTCCGGCATTATCAACGTTATAGCAGGAACGGATGGAATTGGATCAGGCAGCTTCCCTTTTTCTACACCGGTACCTGCAATTTCCGCTAGTTTATCGGGCATAAAGGATATAACAGTTGATAACTCCGACAATCTCTACATTAAACTCGATTATCTACCTTATCGTGCGCAAAATGGATATGCAGCAATTGTGCGGGTAGATACTGCCGGGGTACTTTCCCAATATGCCGGGACGGGCTATGACGGTTATTCAGGCGATGGAGGAATGGCAACTGATGCTAAAATTGAATTCGTAACAAGTGGGTTAACTACGGACACAAAAGGCAATTTGTACTTCTGCACTGATGACGAAGTAAGGAAGGTAGATAACGCCGGAATCATATGCACTGTTGCCGGCAATGGAACTGCGGGTTTTAGTGGGGATGGATCGCCCGCAACCGCCGCACAACTGAATTTTACAACCGGTATTACCACAGATTCATCCGGCAACTTATTTATCGTAGATTATATGAGTGACCGTATCCGTAAAGTAACACAACCTTCGTGTGGCTATATTCACACGGCGGGTATTACTGCTACTGAAAGCAACAAACGATTTTCCATTTACCCCAATCCAGTTAAGACCGACCTGACTATAAATGCTCCATATCCAATTTTCTCTATTTCTATCATAAACATAGTAGGACAGTTAGTAGTCTGTCGCCAGTGTAATACAAGCAAGGTACAAGTGGATGTCAGTGCCCTATCGGCAGGCGTTTATCTTGTCCGGGTAAATGGCTTGGAAGTCAGACGATTTGTGAAACAGTAGAGCCCTCAATATCTGATAGAAGAACGAGTCAATTTCTGCTATTATTTTAGCGCTAATATCTGCTCAACAATAGTTGTATCACCGGCATTAAACCAGACAAATCCGGTATCCTTCTTAAACCACGTCAGCTGGCGCTTGGCATAGTTGCGGGTATGCTGCTTTATTTTATTTACGGCTTCCGGCAATGAGTATTTGTCTTCTATAAAGTCAAACAACTCGGTATAGCCCACACTCTGGAGGTTTTTAAGCCCACGCAGCGGGTACAGTTGTTCCACTTCTTTCAGCAGGCCATTAGCCATCATTTTGTCTGTCCTGTCATTTATTCTGTTGTATAATACCTCTCGCGGCAGTTCCAGCCCCACCTTAATAATGCGGAAGGGCCGTTGCTTTTGCGTATTTTTCCGGTAGCTCACTATGCTGCTTCCGGTAGCGCGTATAAAGGTAAGCGCCCGCAGCAGGCGCGCCGGGTTTTGTATCTCACCCGTGTTATAAAACTGTGGGTCTTCCTGCATCACCGCGTTTTGCAGCCATGCCAGCCCGTGCAGGTTATATTCCTCTTCTGTCTCTTTTACAATCTTTTCATCTACACCTGGCATTTCGTCAAGGCCCTCGCATAGCGCCTTAATGTATAGGCCGGTACCGCCACATACTACCGCCGTATCACTCCGGGTAAATACCTCTTCAAGATAGCCAAGGGCCAGTGTTTCATAATCGGCCGCAGAGAATGGGGTGTCTGCATGCAGCTCATCAACAAAATAATGCTTTACCAGGCTTAGCTCCGCGGCAGTTGGCTTTGCAGTGCCTATGGTCATCTCTTTATAGCACTGCCTGCTATCGGCAGATACTATAGAGGTCTTCAGCCGCTGTGCCAGCGATATAGCTATAGCAGTCTTCCCTACCCCGGTAGGCCCTGCTATTATGTAAGCTGTTGGGATCAATTTGTAGTTAAAACTCGCCTCCGGTATCTTCACTCATACTTTCTGTGCTCTCGGTGCTCTCTGTTCCTTCTTCCCCCTCACTCCCGAAGCCCTCTGCCATTTCCTCTGCTCCCAGGTCGTATTTCTCTTCTATCTCCATTATCTTATCGGGGTTTACACCTTTAACGCCATACTGCGCGGGCGCTATACCCTCTTTGCGCAGCAGGAATGGATATACCCTCTTATGTGTTTCTTCCTTACTCACCCCTATCAGCTCTACCATAAAGGTCCACTTCTTCGTGGGGTCATATACATAAATAAACTTCTGGTCGGGCAGGCTCACGAGCGCCGATACCGGCGTTTTCAGCATAGACAATGCCGGGGCATCCTTTTTATTTACCAGCACTTCAGAGTTAAGCTCACGGCCATATTGCCACTTATCGTTGCTTTCGTAAAAGGAAGCAGGGTGCTTGCCATCGAATTCATAAGCCTTTACTATAGCATTGTGAAAGTCCAGGAACGTCTGGTGTCCCTGTATCTCTATATCACGGTAGGTCTGGTCATCATCTTCCCAAAAAATTCTAAATCTTAATATCGTCATGTTAATACGGTTCTCGGGGTAAAAATAAGGAATGAAACGGTAGTTTTTTTATAGAATATTGATACCGCTCACGAATAATTTCGGTACTTTGCATCTGTTTTAGCAGATTAAATAAAAAATCTGCTATTTTAAAAATTTGTTGCTAAAATTTACTTACCTTTGCCATCCCAAATTTGACAGATTATGCCAAAAGTGAAGACGCACTCACGTGCAAAAAAGACATTCAGAGTTACAGGTACGGGCAAAATACGCAGGTACAAGGCTTTTAAAAGCCATCTGCTTACTAAGAAATCAAAGAGCCGCAAGCGCCATTTGCGCATACATGGCCTTGTGCACCCAAGTAATGCCAGGCTGGTGAAGCGCATGCTCGTAATGGCATAAGCCATTAAGCACAAGCAATAATTGAACCAAAAAGTGCTTTTAAAATAAATTTTTATAAACAAACCTCGGAGATTTAGGTTTCAAGGTTATTAATTTTTAATATATGCCACGTTCCGTAAATGCAGTTGCATCACGCGCGAGAAGAAAGAAGATACTGAAAGAAGCAAAAGGCTTCTACGGTAAACGTAAAAACGTATATACCGTTGCCAAAAACGTATTAGAGAAAGGCCAGGGCTACATGTTTGTAGGCCGTAAGCTGAAGAAACGCGACTACCGCTCACTGTGGATAGTGCGTATCAATGCAGCTGTGCGCGAAGAAGGGCTGAGCTATTCTCAGTTCATTGGTAAGCTTGCCGCAAAAGGCATAGACCTTAACCGCAAAGTACTTGCTGACCTGGCTATGAATGAGCCGGATTCATTCAAAAAGCTGGTTGCCCAGGTTAAATAATCATTGAAGGATCTATTATAGCAGATAGCCGGTACCATATGGTGCCGGCTATCTGTATTTATTGCCCGTTAGGCAAGTATCTCTGTTATCCGTTACCCGCTATTGCCGGCGACTCGCCCTCTCCCGGTATTTTCATATCATTGTTCACCGCAGCCATATTTTCAGTAAGCCATACAGACAGGTCTTCCTGCAGCAGATCATGCTCATCGTTGGCAGACCGGCCTATAACTATTATGTCAAAAAGAAAGCCCCGGTATTCATGGCTCAGGGCGCTTTCCGCATTATTGAACAAAAAGTAAAAGATCAGGAACCTCTTTTTATTTACTTCGTCGTATGGTGTTACCGTTACAGATTCAATAATGAGGTCGCTGGTTGGCGAGAACTTTTTTCCTATTAAATATTGATGGTCTTTACATATCTTCTCCGCTTCCAGTAAGGTGTATGGGGCTTTTTTCATGGGGTATCTTTTCGCACAACAATATAGAATATGTGCCCGAACACCGAAAAAAATAATAGCTAAATAACAGCAGGATAACTATAATTACCACCGTCCATTTACAGCGTAGCTGTTTGGCAACGGATACCCAAGCTCATCCATTATCATCTCCAGGTATGGCTCTTCTTCAGGCTGATATTTCCTGTCCAGGTTCATTCCATTCAGCCGCGCCCATGCCTGCCATTTTATAGCCGCAAAAGGATTCTTAAATTCGGTAAGCACTTTGTAAATGTTCACGTCGGTTTGCCTTGCAATAAGCTTTACCAGCAGCACTCCCTGGGTTACGTTCAGGTCCTTTACTTTATCTTCAAACTGGCTGCGCATCTCTTCTTCCTTACTGTTTATAAATCTCCGCCGGTCCTTACGGCTCATATCCTGGGCATCAAGTTTCGTGTTGATCTCGTTAAACAGTTTTGTTGCAGCATTTACATATGGGAGAATGGTGGTAACGTAATACTTCATCTGGTTATAACGATAGCGCTCCGTATCATTGCGCCACTTAGCTCTCACATCTACCTGGCGCAGATGCACAGTGTATATCGTATCTGCTGCGGCGGCCGTTGTTTGCGCGGTACTGCCATAAGCATTGAGTATGCAGAGTATTAGAAGCGTATGTTTTATCATTAGCTCTTGTATATCAATCTATGTACCAAAGATAGCGGGCTAAGGAAAAGCAATGTTAAAAACGGCATAAAAAAAGTAAAGCCCCAGCAGGGATGCTGAAGCCTTACTTACACCTTATGAAAAATATACCCACTACAAATGTAGTACATTTTTCTTTAGGTGGTTGTTATAACCACTAATTTTTTTTAAAGCTAAATGCATAGCGACTACCCAAAAGGCATCTACAAAAAAAGGAGCATTGTGTACACAATGCTCCTAATAACAGTAAAGCTTTTATAGAATTAACGGAAGAAGCCAGGACACTTGGTTTTCAGGTATTCTTTCGGGTTACCGAACGCTCTGAAATAAACCGTCACAGTAACATTGGCATACCAAAACCAATCGTTCGACTTACTATCTCCGCGCTGGAAGCCATAGTTAGGATTGTTATGATCCCACTTTGCGGTAGTATTGCCGCGATAAGACATTTGTTTTGCGATCGTTCCTTTATAAGCCTGCAATGTATCCAGGTTTACGTACGATTTGCTAACGTCATCAAGATAGTCAGTATTAGTATAGCGGAAGCCTAGCTCACCAGTCAGCATGATCCTGTGCCCGATGAAAAACTTCATACCTCCACCAAATGGGAATGCCATATTTACCAGGCTATACTGCTTACGGTCGGGGTACATAGGCAAGCCTTCTCCTTCCGTGCTCAATGGGCGCAGGTATACTTTATCGCCGGCAGCGTCATCTGCATAAGGATCGAAATAAAATGCAGAAATACCACCAAATATGTAAGGAGTAACCTTATGATCCATTATTTCTATTGGCAGCAAATTAAGCTCCAGCGCAGCATGTACTTCAAACAGGCGTGTAGAGAAGCTAAGATTGCGCTGCTGATTAACGGGGATATTACTAAGGCTGTCTGCCGCAGTAAGGTTGGTATAAGATGCGCCCAGCCTAATGCCTACGCGCGGGCTCATGAAATATTTATACACAATACCGGCCATTGGCTCATAGCCGTAGCTTGGAAATAGCTTAGGTTGCAAATCGCCGAAGTAATTAGCAGCACCAAAAGTTACCCCTATTTCATGATGTTCCTGTGCCTGCAGGCAGAAGGGAAGAAACAGGGCTATTGATAATAAAAGTCGTTTCAAGGCCTAAAATTTTGTTAAGTAGCACCGAAAGATAGAAAAAAATATCGGAATAATAAAAGAAAAGAGACAACCAATTTATTAACCGGCTAAAAAATCATTTAAACAGCCATTGAATACAATTATGCAATAATATAAAAATAAGGCATTTCTAAATGCTATTTTTGCGCTGTTTCCAAGAAAAAAGCAATGAATCTAATAGCAGAATTACAACAAAGGGGCCTGATACAGGACATAATGCCGGGAACTGAAGAACAACTGGCCAAGGAAATGACAGCCGGATATATAGGTTTTGACCCTACGGCCGACAGCTTGCATGTGGGCAATCTGGTTCCTATTACCCTGCTCATGCGTTTGCAGCGGGCAGGCCATAAGCCTTATGCACTTGTGGGCGGCGCCACCGGCATGATTGGTGACCCATCGGGCAAATCGCAGGAGCGCAACCTGCTGGATATGGATAGCATACTCTATAACTGCAGTTGCTTTCGGAAGCAACTGGGAAAGTTCATTGACTTTAACAGTTCACAACCGAATGGCGCCGTGATGGTAAATAATTATGACTGGTTCAAAGAAATTTCCTTCCTCGATTTTATACGAGATGTTGGCAAGCACATTTCAGTGAACTATATGATGGCAAAAGATTCTGTAAAGAACCGACTGGAGACTGGAATGTCTTTTACTGAATTTACTTACCAACTGATACAGGGCTATGACTTTTACTACCTGAATAAGAACCACAAGGTGGCCCTGCAAATGGGTGGCGCAGACCAGTGGGGTAATATAGTGACCGGCACCGAACTAATACGCCGGAAAGGCGGCAGCGATGCATTTGCCTTTACCTGCAAACTGATCACCAAAAGTGACGGCAGCAAGTTCGGGAAATCTGAAAGTGGCAATGTGTGGCTCGACAGGAATAAAACATCGCCATACCAGTTTTACCAATTCTGGCTTAAACTGCCAGATGCTGATGCTGCGAAGATGGCGCTTGTATTCTCCTTCAAACCTGTAGATGAACTGAAGGCTTTAATTGCAGAACACGAACTGGCTCCTCATCAAAGAAAACTGCAAAAGGCCCTTGCTGAAGAAATGACCATAATGGTGCATAGCGAAGATGACCTGTCTTTCGCGAAACAGGCTTCTGACATACTCTTTGGGCAATCATCTATCGATGTGTTGCGGTCGCTTAACGAACAACAATTACTGGAGGTGATGGATGGTGTGCCGCAGGTAACCGGCGCTAAGAGCGGACTTGCAGATGGCCTGGAACTCATTACATTTTTAGCAGAAAGCGGAGTGTTCGCATCAAAAGGCGAAGCAAAGAAGATGCTGCAAAACGGCGGCATCAGCATTAACAAAGAAAAAGTGACTGCACTAGACTTTAAAATTGCTGAAGAGCATTTGCTGAATGGTAAATACCTGCTGATACAAAAGGGGAAGTCGAATTATACGCTTGCGATGTTTGGGTAAAGAAATCAAAATGGCCTAATGGATATAAGAATAGAACTTATAGACGAAATAACACAGATCATTGCGCGAGCCCGGGAAAATGCAATTCGCTCTGTAGATACAGCGCGTGTGCTGATGTATTGGAATATTGGCAAAAAGATCTTTGAAGAAGAACTACAGGGAAAAGAAAGGGCGGGATATGGTGAGTATCTTATTAAATCTTTAGCTGAAAATTTGCAAATTCAGTTTGGCAGCGGATTTTCATACAGAGAATTAAACCGTTATAAACAATTTTATAAAATGTTCCCAATTAGGGACGCAGTGCGCCCCCAATTCAGTTGGACACATTTTCGAATACTTATTCGTATTGAAAATGAAAATAAAAGGGATTTTTATATAGCAGAAACAGAGAAGAACAACTGGACCGCAAGGCAACTGGAAAGACAAGTAAACAGCCAATTATTCGAACGGCTGCTGATGAGCAATGATGTGAAGAGTGTATTAGCAGTAGCAAGGGAAGAAAAGCTGCCTTCTGATACAAAGGATATCATAAAAGACCCAATGGTATTGGAATTCCTGGGATTAAAAAGGGAAGCATCTTATTATGAAAAGGATTTAGAAGGTGCCATTATTAGTCACTTGCAGGATTTTTTGTTAGAACTGGGAAATGGGTTTTCTTTCATAGCAAGGCAAAAACGCATTCATATTGATGGTGATGATTTCTTTATTGATCTTGTATTCTATAACCGCCTTTTGCAATGCTTTGTAATTTTTGAGATCATAATCAGGAAATTAACTCATGAAGATATTGGCCAACTACAGATGTATGTAAATTATTACGACCGTTTTGAAAAGCAGGATTTTGAAAATAAAACAATAGGCATTTTACTTTGTGCAGACAAAAATGATGCAGTGGTGAAATTTACTCTT
The DNA here is from genome assembly GCA_013285595.1 of Bacteroidota bacterium. Classification (GTDB taxonomy): domain Bacteria; phylum Bacteroidota; class Bacteroidia; order Chitinophagales; family Chitinophagaceae; genus Nemorincola. The sequence goes on along the minus strand of JABDHF010000020.1, from coordinate 13,797 downwards.
CCTGAGAATAACAAAACTATTATTGCCAGCAAGTACCAATTGTACCTTCCTACCGAGCAACAGCTAATCGATGAGGTCAGGAAAGAAATTGAAAAGCTAGATGCGGAATAATGAATGCTCTCATTTGCAATACACACCTAATCATTTCCTATTTTTGGTAGATAAATGTCGTCGCGTCTTCTTCGTAGTGTGTTGCTTGTGGTTGCTTTGTTTGCTATAACACTGCCGCTATTTTTTTGCAATAACCCTGCGGGTAAAGATGATGGCGATAATACGCATGAAACTTCTTTATGGCGGAATGTGTATGATACCAGCGCACACTATGTGGGGATGCAAACGTGCCGTGGCTGCCATGAAAGCGTATATGAGACGTTTATACAAACAGGCATGGGGCAGTCGTTTGGGTTTGCTACTAAGGAAAAATCTGCGGCTGACTTTTCTGCGGCCCATGCGCTGGTGTATGACTCTGCACTTGATTATTATTACAAGCCTTACTGGGACCATGATTCGTTCTACATTATGGAGTTCAGAGTGGAGGGCGGAGATACTGTACATAAGCGAGTACAGAAGGTAAACTATGTAGTGGGCTCAGGGCAACACACTAATTCCCACATCTTTAATAATAACGGCTACCTGTACCAGGCGCCTATTACCTTTTATACGCAGAAACACAGGTGGGACCTTGCGCCAGGGTTTGAGAAGGGCGCCAGCAGCCGTTTTCAGCGGCTTATAGAGATAGAGTGTATGAGCTGCCATAACGGGTACCCGGAGTTTGTGAGCAATAGCGAGAATAAGTATACGGCCTTAAAAACCGGCATAGACTGTGAGCGGTGCCATGGGCCGGGCAGCCTGCATGTGCTGGAGCGGCAAAACAACACGCCAATAGACACCTCTAAGACACCGGACTATACTATTGTAAACCCGCGCAGGCTGCCTACTGAGCTACAGAACAATGTATGCCAGCGCTGCCACCTGCAGGGCATTGCTGTGCTGAACGACGGGAAGACGTTTTTTGACTTTCACCCTGGCATGAAGCTATCTGAGGTGATGAACGTGTTTATGCCGGAGTATGAGGGCGCACAGGATAAGATGATCATGGCATCGCACGTGGAGCGTATGAAGAAAAGCCAGTGCTACGTACAGTCGGGCAAGATGAGCTGCATTACCTGCCACAACCCGCATGTAAGCGTGAAGTTCACACCACGGGCACAATACCTGAATGCCTGCCAGGGGTGCCATGGTAATGCGAATGGGCAACACCAATGCACGGAGACTGCACAGGTGCGCGCCACTAAGAACAACGACTGTGTGACCTGCCACATGCCGCACAATAGCAGTATAGATATACCCCACGTAGCAGTGACGGACCACTTTATAAGGAAGCGGCCTGTGGAGGACTCTATGAAGCAGAAGATAACAGCCTTCCTGGGGTTGAAGTGTTTTAATAATAATAGCCCGGACGCTATAACTACGGCAAGGGGCTATATGGAGTTTTATGAACGGTATGCACAGTCGAAGGGCTTGCTGGACTCTGCCCTGCTATACCTTGGTAAACAAAATGATATAGAAGCGGCAAAGAAGCAAAACCGGGATTACATACGGGTTTACTACCTGCTTAACGACTATCAAAGGGTAACTAGTTATGCTGCACAATTACAGCCGGCTACCATTAATGATGCATGGACGGCATACCGCATAGGTGAAGCATACTACCAGCTACAACAGCCTGACAGTGCGCTGCCATGGTACCACCGTGCCACTGAGCTATGGAAATACTCGCTGGACTTTGAGAACAAGTATGGTATATGCCTGCTGGCAGTAAAGAAGGTACCTGAAGCGCTGGCTGTATTCCAGTTTGTGGTGGGTGAAAACCCTAACCATGTGAGCGCTAATACCAACCTGGGCTTCATCTATATGCAGCAAGGCAACAATACGATGTCTTACGACTATATGATGCGCGCCAACCAGCTAGACCCTGATTATGAGCAGAACCTCATAAACCTGGCGGTGTGGTACCATAGTAACCATCAGCCAGACCGCGCAAGAAAAAGCCTGGAACACCTGCTAAAAAAGCATCCCGGGAATGAGCGGGCAAAGGCTATGCTGGCGGATCTTGGCAACTTTTAACCAACAGCCTTAAAATTTATACTGCACAAAAAAGCTTTGGGAAATATTGCTACTACTGAAATCAACATTGCCAGTAGCGCCGGTACGATCATGCAATGCAGTAAAGGCAACGTAGTTCTTAAAATCTGTGCCAAGGATAAACCTTTTAAACTCCAGCTTTAATCCGAAATAAGGCGTTATGCCAAGGTAAAACAAGGTGGCATCAGTACCTGTCTTTCCATAAGAAGCATCGGCTATGGCGGCTACTGCCATACCAGTATATGGATTGACCAGGGGAACATAGTATTCCTTGGTTATTGTAGTATCTACAGTACCACTTCCATACCCTGCGCGAAGCTCCACCCCTGCAAAGAAGTATAGTTTTCTATAAAACTGCCGCTGTACTTCCAACCCTCCGCCAATCATTACCATGTCTATTTTTGTTTTCGGGGTCTTTCGAATTGCTGTATCCTGTATGATGCTGTTAAACCCGTTCCCGTGGGGTTCCTGATCATAGCTTGCATAGCCTGCCGTGAGCTTGTAGCTTAACTTCTTCCTCCTTTTATTGTATTGCAGCCCTACTGTCGCTAATTCGGCATTGCCGTCCCGGGCAAACATAGAATTGGACTCTACGAGTAACCCGAGTGCATGAGTGTGGCTGGTATCTATGGTCTGAGCAAACAAATGAGTGGGGAGCAGGAGCATAAAAAACAAGAGGATTCGGTTCGTTCTCATTATTGGAATTTACTGAAAGTTTAGAATTTATTAAATAAAATTATTATTTATTAAAAAGACTGGATTAGTGCGGGTTTCCAGCATGTTTTTGGGGGAGCGGAACCCTATATTTTTGTGCTCTATTTCTGCCCCAATTCATTTAGTATATCCTTCTATATTATTGCCGTGGCTATTGTGTGGTTAGCCCGCTACGGGCATATATCCGTGAGCAGATCATTTTCCCATCCATATTATACCAATAGACTTTACCCCTAATAACGCAGTTTTGGCTAAAGCCTGTTTCTTGTTTCATTGTGCCCCCGGCCTAAAGGCCGGGGCTACTGAAAAAGTGATATACATGCACAGACAGCAAAAAATAACGTTCTAAGTTATTTCATTTATTTCGAAGTGATATCTGCCTGTGATTAAAGTTTTTACAAGCGCCATTGATAAACGATATAATGGAGAATTTATTGTAACGTGCTGAGTTTAGATGCAAGGAAAAGCGAATACATGTAACATGCCTTGTAATTTATATAGACAATATGTGTATCAATTTATTGCAACAAAAAAATAAATTTGCAGCCATAAAAATATTGACCAGCTATACCATTAGACAATTAAAAAAATACGAGATGAAGAAAACGATGCTAACCCTATTTGTTGTGCTTTTAAGCTTTAGTGCATTTGCCCAAGCTTACGATGTATCGGTGTATCAGCGAAATAAAGCTTCGACAAAACACCTGGATTCAACAAAACGCCGTATCCAACGCCCATCGCACTGTCCCTCATCGTATATTTCCCTTGGTACAGGTATCAATAACAATACGGGACTACTTGGTGTCAGTTTTGATGTGCCGATAGTCAGATATGCCTCCATAGAGGGTGGCGCAGGCATTAGCTCGTGGGGTTATAAGATCGCTATCTCCGGCAAGTATTACTTAGATGCCTGTCACAGGGGATGGGCATTTGGCGGCGGAGTGACCTACAATACAGGCCTGAAGAACTACCAGCAAAACCTGGAGACAGTTACCGGCAACGTGGAACAGGTATCGCTGACGCTGAACCCGCAAACAAACGCTTTTCTCGCAGTACACCGTTACTGGAACTTAGGAAAACAATACAACCGCATTTATCTCGAACTCGGTTATTCGGTACCTCTTTCTTATGGCAATAAATACACCCAAATCAGCGGCTACCCGCTCAGCGATAATTCAAAAACCACGATGAACCTGATCTCTCCCGGCGGGCTGATCATAGGCTTTGGTTTTTCTTTTGGAATAAACTAGGTAAATGCTTTTGCAAAAAAACTCCTGCTCTTTTGGAGAGCAGGAGTTTTTTATTTTATCAAGATATTATTGCTTAGAGTGCTGCTTTGTAGCGCATAGCTACCGCATCCCAGTTGATGACGTTCCATATTGCTATAAGATAGTCGGGGCGCTTGTTTTGATATTTCAGGTAGTAGGCATGTTCCCATACATCTATACCTAAAATAGGCTGTCCTTTTACTTCTGCAACATCCATCAGCGGGTTGTCCTGGTTAGGCGTGGAGCTTACTATCAGCTTACCATCATTTACTAACAGCCATGCCCAGCCGCTGCCGAAACGAGTTGCGCCTGCTGCGTTCATTTTTTCTTTTAGTGCATCTAAAGAACCGAATGTTTCATTTATTGCTTTTTCAAGATCGCCTGACGGGGTACCGCCTGCATTAGGGCCAAGTATTGTCCAGAATAAAGAGTGGTTGTAATGTCCGCCACCATTGTTGCGCACGGCTGCAGGATAAGAAGAAATGTTAGCCATCAGCTCTTCAAGCGTTTTGCCTTCGCCATCGTTGCCGGCCAGGGCTTTGTTCAGGTTGTCAACGTAGGCCTGGTGGTGTTTGTCGTGGTGTATCTGCATTGTCTGAGCATCGATATGTGGCTCCAGCGCATCGAAAGCGTATTGCAGAGCAGGAAGTAAATGTGCCATAGTTATATAGTTTTAAAATTTTGGTCAAAGGTAGAGCAATGAAAAATCAAAAGCCAACAGAGCGCATAAGGAATAAGAATACTGGTATAGCCAGCCACCATTAGCGTATGGCACTATTTTATTACACAGACCTGCTGCCTGAAAATATTAACGCCTGAGCTAACAGTAACAATGTAGCTACCGGCAGGAATATCTGTATTCACCAGATACTTTGATGACGCACCTGGCTGCAGCTGTTTTGTATCTACGCACCGGCCCAGCATATCGGTAATGGTAACCGTGCTGCTTGTGTTTGACTGCGGAATATTGAGCGTAAACGAACCGTTGGATGGATTGGGATATACTTTCAGCTCTCCCTGGTTAGCTACGCCGTTAACCGCGGCAGGAACGTTTGTATATACCACCCTTATCACATTGTTATCATAGTCTGAAATGAAGAGCCTGTTCAGCGCATCGAGCGCAAGGCCTTTAGGAGAGCTTATTTCTGCGGCATTGGCATCGCCGCCATCGCCCAGGTAGCCGTTTGTGGCCGTGCCTGCAAAAGTGCTGATGATGCCCGCACTGTTTACCTTGCGCACGGTGTTATTGCTCTGATCTGCTATATACACATCGCCAAAGCCATATACTGCAACGCCAGAAGGAAAATGCAAGCCAGCTGCGGCCGCCGAGCCACCATCGCCACTATAACTGCCCAAACCATTACCTGCAAACGTGGTGATGATGCCTGACGGATCGACCTGGCGTACCACGTTGTTCAGATAATCTGCGATATATACATTGCCAAAAATATCGGTAGCTACTGCTGCAGGAGAATGCAGGAGCGCACCGTTAGCGAAACCACCATTTCCACTATAGCCGAAGACACCACCTGTACCTGCAAATGTGATAATGCTGGTATCTGCGTTAAATACTTCGCGAACAACGTGGTTATTTGCATCTGCGATGAAGAGGTTTCCAAAAGTATCTATTGCAATGCCCTGCGGGTTATTTAACATAGCAGCCGAGGCTGGGCCGTTATCGCCTGCGAAACCAGCGGTACCGGTGCCAACGTAAGTAGAAATAATACCTGACGTATTTACAATACGAATAGCGTTGTTACCGAAATCGGAGATATAGACATTGCCTGCAATATCAGTAGCTACGCTGTATGGTTTATTCAGCTTTGCGGCAGTGGCCTGGCCGCCATCGCCACTATAGCCAGCAGAGTCTTTGCCGGCAAATGTGCTGATAACACCTGCAGTATTTACTTTACGTATCACGTTGTTACCGCGGTCGGCTATATATATATTTCCCGCCCCATCGAACGACACACCTGTACAGCTATTTAACTCTGCCTGTGTGGCCTGGCCACCATCGCCGGTATGGGCACCTGTGCCGGTGTGGGCGCCAAAGCCGTTACCAGCAAAGGTTTTGATGAGTTGTGCATGTAGCTGCTGCGTGTGAAACAAAACAGCCGTAAGTGTTAATATTAAAATAGTACAATGTTTTCTCATAAAATCTATTAAAAAGATATGCTGTTATTGCTATAAAGATAGATAATTAAACAATTTGCCAAAGCTTTTCATGAATGCCCTTTCAAATTGCCGTGAATTGTGCCGACCACTGGGCAAAGATATATTTTGTATTCAGAAGCAGCAAAGCAGACAGCCTTTCAGAACAATACCCTCGCTTTAATAATAGTTAGTTAACAGGCCTACACCCCCTAGCGACCGGAAGAAGCTTTTGCGGTAAAATAGTTATAGTCCTGGAGGAGTTTTTCGAGGAAGTCTGTGGGGTATAGATCTGACTGGATGTTAAGGACGGTCTTGATCTTTTGCGCTACATCTATAATATAATGCTCCGTATCTTTTCCCGGACGTTTTGTGTTCAGCAGGTTTCTTATGCCATTTATGTCGCGGTCGGTAAGGCGCATAACTTCGGGGAACAAAGGCTGGTAGCCCTTGTCTTCGATCTCCAGGTAAATGGTTTCGCTGATATTAGCCTTGTAATTAGCGTCTATCACTACTGTGCCGGCAGCAAAATCGCCTATTCGCTGTGATCTCTGAGAAATAACGATGGTGAGAAAGTCGGGCAGGTACAGTATCATGAAGAATAGCATGAAAGCCGGGTTTGCGAGAATCACATAGGGAATAATGTATATAAACAGGTTACCTATGCACAATATCCAGCGGGTGATGTACTGGCCCCATGTTGGTTCCCTACCCTCTTTATCTATTACTTTTATGCCTGCTATTCTTTTGCCTATCGTCTGCCCATTGAGAAATAACTCAAAGGCCAGCTGGTATGCCAGCACCGGGAGCACAATGACAAAAAGCCCGGCAGCAGTGCTTACCGCCTCGCCCATGCCAAATAAAGGATAGATGAAGCGAAGCATAAGATAATAATAAAAGCAAATAATGGTGATGTCTATAAGCCATGCCAGCAGGCGCTTATTGAACGAGGCTATCCTGAACTCAAGATCAATATTGAACGGCGTGGTTATGGTGATAATAGCCATGGTGTGAAAATACGGAAAATGTGCAACGGGAGATTGAGGCTAAACGAAACCTAAAAATAAATGCGCCAGGCACCCAAGATTGTCTGGCGTAGATACGTCTTTATTGTGTTGCAATACTGCCCTCCTTTCTAATAACTCATTATTTTTTTAACTTATTAATTAGAAAACCTTTAACTTTTTTTAACTTATCAATCAATCAACTAAACGCTTATCTTTGTCCACTTTATAAATTTTTATTGTTCAAAATGAAAAAGCTTTTCCTCCCGATAGCGATAATACTGGCAGTGTTTGTAATAGCAGGCTGCTCAACGAAATTCAACATCGGCGCTCCTTATAAAAATATTACTGTTGTGTATGGCTTTCTTGACCAGTCAGATACAGCACATTATATACGTATACAGAAAGCTTTCTTAGACCAGAATAAGAGCGCCATTACCATGTCGAAGGATCCTGATTCGAGTTTTTATTCAAATCTTGATGTAAAGATCCAGAGAATAAGCGCCAGTGGTGCGCGCCTGGACACAATTCATCTGAACCGGGTGAATATGGACAATGAGGGATATCCAAAGCAGCCTGGTATATTTTTTCAATCGCCTAACTATGCATATAAATTTACGGGCCTTTTGGCTGCTATAGACAGTTACCGCCTGGTGATCACTAATCTTAGTACCGGAGAAGTGGATTCTGCCAATTCGATAGTAATTGTAGATAATGACAGCACCGTATTCCGCGTGGATGTATTGGAGCGTACCGGCAGCTTTTATCTTACCGACCTTGGTTTTGCCACAACCGGTGCGAATGATAAACACTTTAATGTAAATGTAGGTTACAACCAGAGCGGCCTGTCTATTCCGACCCCGGATGCAATAGAGGCGGTACTGACCTTTAACTGGGTAGATTCGAATTCTCAAACACACCAACGCACGGCACACTCATACGACTACAACCTGGGATATGGCCTGTACCCTTCGCTGCATTACTTTAATCCACTGAACACAGACATGTATAAGGCTATATATGCCGGCATGGGCGTGGCACCTGCAAATGTATACAGGCTGATAGACCAATGCGATATGACGGTATACCTGACCACAAAGGACTATGACAACTACCAGCAGGCAGCTGCAACCCAGGGACTGGGCCTGACAGGCAGTGAAATAGAGCCGATCTACACCAACATTAAAGGCGCCAATACGATAGGCTTGTACACAGCCAAGGGAGTAAGAACCGGTAAAGTAAGAATCACTGACGACACTATAGATTCACTTACTTTAAGCCCTTACCTGGCTCCGGCGCATATAATAGGGAAAGCTTACTAATCATCTCCGGGTTCCGTAAATAAATACTTAATAATATGCCTTAATGTTCCCACATAAGGCATATTTCTTTTAATTCTGGCAGCATTTCTGCCAATATTTCAGAGATTTAAGACTGGCATGTTCATTGAGTATGGTATTCAGATACCGTAGGTATCCAATATTAAATAAACGAAATACGAACTTATAATTATAATATACTATGGCAAAAATCATTGGAATTGACTTAGGAACCACCAACTCATGCGTTGCCGTAATGGAAGGCAATGAGCCTGTGGTTATTGCAAACGACGAAGGGCGCCGCACCACCCCATCGGTAGTTGCATTTTTGAAAAACGGAGAGCGTAAAGTAGGCGATCCGGCAAAAAGACAAGCGATCACTAACCCGCAAAACACGATACAGTCTATAAAACGCTTTATGGGCCGCCGTTTTGATGAAGTTACGAATGAGACATCTCACTATTCGTACAAAATGATCAAGGGTGAAAATAATACACCACGTGTGGATATAGACGGCCGCCCATATACGCCACAGGAAATATCTGCAATGATCCTTCAGAAAATGAAGAAGACTGCAGAAGACTTTCTTGGCTACGAAGTAAAAGAGGCTGTAATTACAGTACCCGCTTACTTTAACGATGCACAGCGCCAGGCTACTAAAGAAGCTGGCGAAATAGCAGGCCTTACCGTAAAACGCATCATCAACGAGCCTACAGCAGCTGCGCTTGCTTATGGCCTTGACAAACAACATAAAGACAGCAAAATAGCGGTATTTGACCTTGGTGGTGGTACGTTCGACGTATCTGTACTGGAACTGGGTGATGGCGTATTTGAAGTAAAATCTACTAATGGTGATACACACCTGGGTGGTGATGACTTTGATAAAGTAGTGATGGACTGGCTGGCCGACGAATTTAAGAAAGACGAGTCTATGGACCTGCGCAAGGACCCTATGGCATGGCAGCGCTTGAAAGAAGCTGCTGAAAAAGCTAAGATAGAATTATCATCTTCACAGGAAACTGAAATTAACCTGCCTTACATCACGGCTATTGATGGCGCACCTAAGCACCTGGTACGCAAGCTTACACGTGCAAAATTCGAGCAACTGTCTGACAGCCTTGTAGAGCGTACGCTGGAGCCTTGCCGCAAAGCATTGAAGGATGCAGGCATTACTGCAGCTGAAATAGACGAAGTAATACTGGTGGGCGGATCTACACGTATACCTAAGGTACAGGAAGTGGTAGAAAAATTCTTTGGCAAGAAGCCACATAAGGGTGTAAACCCTGATGAAGTGGTAGCAATAGGCGCGGCTATACAAGGTGGCGTGCTTACAGGCGATGTGAAAGATGTGTTGCTGCTGGACGTTACGCCGCTTTCCCTGGGCATAGAAACTATGGGTGGTGTAATGACCCGCCTGATAGAATCTAACACGACTATCCCTACAAAGAAGAGCGAAACCTTCTCAACAGCAAGCGACAGCCAGCCAAGCGTAGAGATCAACGTAATACAAGGTGAGCGCCCGATGGCAAAAGACAATAAGAACCTGGGCCGCTTTATACTTGATGGTATACCACCGGCACCGCGCGGAGTACCACAGATAGAGGTGATCTTTGATATAGATGCTAACGGCATGCTGCACGTGACCGCTAAAGATAAAGGCACGGGCAAACAGCAGAACATACGTATAGAAGCAGGCAGCGGCCTTGATAAGGCTGAAGTAGAGCGCATGAAGAACGAGGCTAAAGCCAACGAAGAAGAAGATAAGAAAGTGCGTGAGCGTGTAGAGAAGCTGAACAAGGCAGACGGCCTGGTATTTAACACCGAAAAACAACTGAAAGAATACGGCGATAAGATACCGGCTGATAAAAAGTCTGTGATAGAAGATGCAATGAACAAGCTGAAGGCTGCACAAAAAGCGGAAGACCTGGACGGCATAGATAAAGCTGAAGCAGACCTTAACGCAGCGTGGATGGCAGCAAGTGAGGAAATGTATAAAGCTGGCGCACAAGGCGGCCCGAGTGATGGTGCACCGCACGACGGCGGCCAGCAGCACGCAGGCGCCAACGATGGCGGTGTAGCTGATGCTGAGTATGAAGAAGTGAAATAAGTTAATCAGGTAAAGGTTAAATAGTTTGAAACGGCTGGTCTTTTGATCGGCCGTTTTGTTTTCCAGATATTGATTGCACCGTGAGGTTATTTATGGTGTAGAGCTATCTTTAAAAACATTCATTCAACTAATTATCGATGAAATCCAACTAAAAGATAAATATTTACTGTCTTCATTGCCAGTTGCCCTTCCTACTCTTCCTTTATTTAAGCTTAATTATTGTAATTCTTTATGAAAAGAACTCTTTTACTCGTTTTGGCGCTTATAGTATCGTTTAGTAGTTCGTTTTCCCAAAGCTGGAACCTTGTGGGTACGGAGGGCTTTACCGGAGGAATCATTATGCTATCTATGGCAATAAATGCAGGCGGCACACCTTATGTGGCATTTGAAGATATGGCAACTGGCAATAAAGCAACAGTAATGAAATACAATGGCAGTAGCTGGGTAACCGTGGGCGGTGCTGGGTTCTCAGCAGGAAGTATTACAATGCTGTCAACAAGGTCTATTGCAATAGATGGGAGTGGCACTCCATATGTCGTTTATAGTGATAACGCAACAAGTGTTCCCGGCATGGCTACAGTAATGAAGTATAATGGCAGCAGCTGGGTAAATGTAGGTAGTGCCGGTTTCTCGGCAGGCACAGTGGGCGGCAGTACCTATGGCGCACCCACCATCGCGATAGATGGTGCGGGCACTCCGTATGTTGCCTACAATGATGGTAGCCTTGGCAACAAAGCTACGGTGATGAAATACAATGGCACCAGTTGGGTAAATGTAGGTAGCGCAGGGTTTACCCCGGATATTGCCTATTCCACCTCTATAGCTATAGATGGCAGTGGTACACCTTACCTGGCTTTTGAGGATTATGCCACAGGCGGAAAGGCAACTGTAATGAAATATGATGGCAGCGCGTGGGTAACGGTAGGCAGCCCGGGATTCTCTACAGGCGTAGCGTTGTTCCTATCTTTAGCATTAGACGGAAGTGGCACACCTTATTTAGCTTACCAGGACAATCCGGATTCAGAGAAAACTACGGTAATGAAATACAATGGCACCAGTTGGGCACCCGTGGGTAGTACAGGGTTCTCGGCGGGGCAAATAGTTTATACCTCATTAGCTATAGATGGCAGCGGCACTCCGTATGTTTCCTACGGAGAGAACAGGTCTACCTTTTACGATACCGTTAAAGTAATGAAATACAATGGCAGCAGCTGGGTAGAAGCAGGCACAGGTGTCTCATTAGGGGCTGGTACCAGCATTGCAATAAACGGGAGCGGCACACCATACGTTGCCTATGGAGACAATATATATAGCGCAGCCAGAATTACGGTAAAGGAACTAAGCCCTGCGACCATAACAGGGAACGATACGTTGTGCGCTGGTGTGGCCACCAGTTTAAGCGATGCTACAGGCGGCGGAACATGGACAAGTACAAACACCGGCATAGCTACTGTTAGCAGCACAGGCACCGTGACGGGGGTAGGTATAGGCACAGCTACAATATCCTATACTGTGTCTGGCCTTTCTGCTACGGTGCTGGTAACTGTCATTACTACACCCTCGGCAGGCAGTATTACGGGAGCCACGCATGTATGTTCTGATTCAGTTATCAGATTAACGGAAAGTGTAACGGGGGGAGTATGGAATAGCAGTACAACAACCGTTGCTACGGTAAACGGTACCGGTGCAGTAGCCGGGGCCACTGCGGGCAGCGCCACTATTACTTATTCGGTCACCAATCAGTGCGGTACAGCAACTGCAACTAAAACAGTAACGGTAAATGCGTGCCGAACTGCAGTAAACAATACCGTTGGTCCCGTAGCTTATTCACTGAAGGCTTATCCTGACCCCAACCAGGGATCATTTGCATTATTATTATCATCTCCTGTTGATGAAGATGCACAAATAATTATTACAAACGCAGTAGGCGAAAAAGTAAAAGAGATGACGATTGCGACTAATAAAGAAGAAGAGGTAAAACTTCCTATTCCACCAGGCATTTACTTTATATCAGCTGTATCTAAGAGTACTCGCGTGACAACAAGAATATTAATTCAATAAGTACAATTTTTAAAACCGGGTACGCAATAAGCTGATTTTTAAAACGGCCGGTCAAAAGACCAGCCGTTTTTTTGTTAACAAATGTTCGCGGTTTCATGCTTAAATTTGTGTAAAGAAAAAAATTTATGGAACTGGCCGACCTTGATTTAAATAAGGTATATACCTACGCAGATTATATCAAATGGAATTTTGAGGAGCGGGTGGAGCTAATTAAGGGCAAGATATTTAAAATGAGCCCCTCTCCAACGTCTTCCCACCAAAGGATTTCTTTGCGTATTACTACTGCTTTGTTTACTTTCCTGCAAGGGCAAAAATGCGAAGTATTTTCTGCGCCTTTTGACGTGCGACTCCCACGCAAATCAAAGGATGATAAGGACATTATTACTGTGTTGCAGCCGGATATTGTCGTGAATTGCGATCCTTCAAAGATCGAAGAACGCGGATGCCTGGGAGCGCCTGATATCGTGGTAGAAATACTCTCTCCGTCCAATAATAAGAAGGAACTCAAGTATAAACATGAGGTTTACGAGGAAGCCGGAGTAAAGGAATACTGGATAGTAGACCCAAGAGAGAAAGCAGTGCAGATATATTTACTAACTAATGAAAAGTTACTGGCTTCAGGATATTTATACTCAGAAGATAAAGTAACAAGCCCTTTATTGCCTGGATTTATTTTAGATCTATCCGTGATATTCAATAATCTTTAAACTTTATTTACCCCTTGCAAAGCCAATAAGATCAGTACCCGGAATATCTTTTACTCCCAGCTGGCGGAGCATGGTCACTAACTGGCCGCGATGGTAGGTGCTGTGGTTGAATACATGCTGCAATACATCGCTTACCTGCATTTTGTGCGACACTTTGGAGCGGTCATAATATTGCACTACGTGCTGGAATGCGCGGTCATCGTATTGCTTTTCTATAAACTGTACGATATCTATTGATGATCGTTGCCAGTTACCACAGGCTTCCTGGAATGCACCCTGAAAATTGTCGCCCACCCATTGCGGATGTTCCGCAAGTTGTAA